>NC_019973.1:3339476-3657371 GCF_000230995.2 Mesorhizobium australicum WSM2073
CGACGCGGCGCAGACCCGAGGATCCATGCCGGGGCTCGGAAGCGCTGCTACGGTGCGGAATTTCGCTCTGCTGCACACTTCGATAGACGTCACGGAATGGATCCCAGGGTCTCCGCGACGGCGCTTCGCGCCTGCTTCGCCCAGGGATGACGAAGTTTAGTGCTTCGGCAAATCTGCAAACGCTTTTGCGCATCGAAAACTGAACCAGAAAAGCCGGTTAGCCGCCTTTGCTCGAGACCTGATTCAACGACCTGATCCACCGAGCCAACGAAAGGAAACGCCATGGCCACGACAAAACTCCTGAGCGATGCCGAGATGGAAAAAATCCCGGCCGTGAAGGCCGTGTTCGACGATATCCGCGCCACGCGCAAATCGGATTTCGTCAATAATTTCTGGCGCGGGCTGGCCAATGATCCGCCGGCACTGAAGCGGATCTGGGAGCAGTTGAAGGCTGTCATGGTCGCCGAGAGCGCTATCGATCCGCTGACCAAGGAGATGATCTACATCGCGGTTTCGACCGCCAATGGCTGCTCCTACTGCGTGCATTCGCACACGGCGACGGCGCGCGCCAAGGGCATGACAGACGCGCAGCACGGCGAATTGGTGTCGATCATCGGGCTCGCCGGGCAGACCAATCATCTGGTCACGGCCATGCAGATCCCGGTCGATCCGCAATTCGAGGTGAAAAGCTAGCCGTCAGCCAGCCTATCGGGATGGCGGGGAACATTTGTCCCCTGCCTGTTAAGGAAGTGACATGTAACGGCACTAAGGAGACCCACGCGAAGTCGCGCCGGTGGGTTTCCGGCAGCCGGCTCTCGCAGTGGAGCCGGCATGAAAATCGTCCAGATCACCGATACCCATTTCAGCCCGACCAAGCCGCATTTCAACGGCAATTGGGAGCCGCTGGCCGCCTGGATCGCGCAAAGCGGCGCTGACCTCGTCATCCACACCGGCGATCTCAGCGTCGACGGCGCCGACAAGGACGACGACATCGGCTTCTGCATGGAGCTGATGCGGGAAATCTCGGTCCCGATGCTGCTGGTGCCGGGCAATCACGATGTCGGCCATCTGCCGGGCTCCTTGCAGCCGGTCAATGCGGAACGCCTCGAGCGCTGGCGCCGGCTGGTTGGTCCCGATTATTGGACGGAGGACGCCGGAAACTGGCGATTTATCGGTCTCGACAGCCTGCTGATGGGCTTTGATGATGCCGAGGAAGAGGCCCAGTTCGAATGGCTGCGTGCGGCGCTGGAAAGCCGTGGCGGCCGGCGTGTCGCGCTCTTCGCCCACAAGCCGCTGTTCATCGACGCGCCCGGCGAAGATGACACCGGTTACTGGAGCGTCCGCCCGGCACAGCGGCAGCGTCTCTACGATCTCATCGGTGCCCATGATGTGGCGCTTTTCGCCAGCGGTCACCTGCACCGGGCATGGCAAGGCAAATACGAAAACACCGCGCTGGTCTGGGGTCCGTCGGCCGCCTTTGTCGTCGGCGACATGGAGCGCGACATGCCGGGCGAGCGGCTGCTCGGCGCCGTCGTGCATGAATTCGACGACACGGTCACCAGCGAGATCGTCGCTGTTCCCGGCATGACCGTCCACGTCCTCGATGACGTGGTCGAGGAAGTCTACCCGCACGAGGCGCACAAGGTCCGCAAGAAGGTCGCGTCATGAGCGCGCTCTCGCTTCGCGGCCTGAATAAATCCTTTGGCGGCAATGCCGTCCTGAACGGCGTCAGCCTCAATGTCGAAGCGGGCGAGTTCATCGCCCTGGTCGGTCCCTCGGGCTGCGGCAAGAGCACCTTGCTGCGCATTCTTGCCGGGCTTGATCATGCCGACAGCGGCGAGATCTTCGTTGCTGGCAAGGACATGTCTGCGGTCGCCGCGGCCGATCGCAACATCGCCATGGTGTTCCAGTCCTACGCGCTCTACCCGCATCTGACGGCCGGCCAGAACATCGCGGTTCCCTTGGCCATGAAGCGGCTGAGCCGGACGCAGCGCCTGCCGCTGGTCGGCTCCGCATTGCCGGGCCAGAAAGAAATCCGCGCCGGCATTTCGCGGGATGTCCGCGATATGGCGACGGTACTCAAGATCGATCATCTGCTCGACCGCAAGCCTGGTCAGATGTCGGGCGGCCAGCGGCAGCGTGTCGCCCTGGCGCGCGCCATGGTGCGGCGCCCCTCGATCTTCCTGATGGACGAGCCGCTTTCCAACCTCGATGCCAATCTGCGGGTGCACGCCCGTGGCGAGATCGTCGAACTGCATCGCCGCGCCGGCGTGCCGACGCTCTATGTGACGCATGACCAGGCCGAGGCACTTTCGATGGCCGACCGGGTGGCGGTGATGATCGGCGGCAATCTGCTGCAACTCGCCGCGCCCGAGGCGATCTACAACGATCCGGCCCATATCGAGGTCGCCCGTTTCGTCGGCCAGCCCAGGATCAACATCATACCGGCACTTGCCGAAAATGGCGGTGTCAGCTTCGAAGGCATCCGGTTGGCCCTGATGGAGAAGGTGGCAAACGGCCCGGTCAGCCTCGGCATCCGGCCCGAATTCGTCAAACTGTCTCCCAGTGGGCGGAGCGGCCTTGCCGGGCGGATCGAGCGCCTCGAATTCCTCGGTTCGGAAGTCATTGCCCATTGCCGGCTCGATGCGACCGGCGACATCGTCATCGCCAAGCTGGCGCCGCACGAGGCGAGGGACCTGATTGCGGGAATGCCGGTGGGTATCCTCCTTCCACCCGAGCATGCCATGGTCTTCGGGCCGGAGGGAAAGCGGCTGCGCACGGCGAGCGCCGCGCCCGCACGCCAGGAGCCGGCCTATGTCTAGCGTCGCGCTGGCTGGCAATATCCCGAGCGCCGCGGCCCTCCACAGGCGCAGCGAGGACCGCACCGCCTGGCTGCTGGCGGCCCCGGCGATCGTGCTCTTGCTGCTGTTCGTGCTGCTGCCGGTGGTCGCCGTCATCTTCCTCGGCTTCACCGATTTCGAACTCGGTTATGGCAAATTCCGCCTGGTCGGCTTCGAGAATTACGCGCATCTCCTGACCGACCGCACCTTCCGCAAATCGCTGTGGAACACATCGGTCTATACGGCGATCGTCGCACCGGTCTCGATCGTGCTTGGCCTTGGTGTCGCCTTGCTGATCGAAGGCGAACCTCGGGCTCGCGGTTTCTTCCGCACCGTCTATTTCCTGCCGGTCGCATCGCTGATCGTCGCCATGGCGACAGTCTGGCAATATCTCTTCCACCCGACCATCGGGCCACTCAACGCGCTGCTTGCGCTGGTCGGCATTCCTGGCCCGAACTGGCTCGGCGCCTCCAGCACCGTGCTCTACAGCCTGTCGATCATCGGCGTCTGGCAGTCGGTCGGCTTCAACATGGTGCTGTTCCTGGCTGGCCTGACGGCGATCCCGCGCGAGCTCTACGCCGCTGCTCACGTCGATGGCGCGAAATCGGCGCTCGACCGGTTTTTCCTGGTCACCTGGCCGATGCTCGGGCCGACGACGCTGTTCGTCGTCACGATCAGCATCACCAATGCGGTGAAGGTCTTCGAAACCGTGAAGATGCTGACCGATGGCGGGCCCAACAAGGCCTCCGAAGTGCTGCTGTTCACCATCTACCAGGAAGGCTTCGTCTACCTGCGCGTCGGCTATGCCTCGGCAATGACCGTCGTCTTCCTTGCGATCCTGGTCGTGCTGATGCTTCTCCAATACCGCGTACTCGACCGGCGGGTGCATTACACATGACCAGCCTGCCTGCCTGCCGCATCATCCGTTTCGCGCTGCTTTCGCTGGGCGCGTTGATGATCCTCGCGCCTTACATCTTCATGATCTCGACCGCCGGCAAGACGCAGAGCGACATCTTTACCTCGTCGCTGTCGCTCGTCCCCCAGCATTTCTACTTCGCCGAGAATTTCGCCAAGGCGCTGAGCAAGGTGCCGATGGCAACGCTGCTGTGGAACGGCGTCGTCGTGTGCGGCCTGATCTTCTTCTTCCAGGTGCTGGTCGCGATTCCCTGCGCCTACGCCATGGCCAAGCTGAAATTCCGTGCCGCGCGGCTGATGATGGTGCTGGTCATGCTCGGCCTGCTGGTGCCGATCCATGCCACGGCGCTGCCGCTCTATGTCGCCTTCGACAGGATGTCGCTGCTCAACAGCTACACCTCGCTGGTGGCGCCGTTCACCATCTCGGTGTTCGCGATCTTCATGTTCCTGCAGTTCTTCCGCGCCATGCCCGACGACCTCATCCACGCAGCAAGGCTCGACGGCATGTCCGAGCTCGGGATCGTCGCGCGCGTCATCGTCCCCAACGCCTGGCCGGCCGTCACCGCGTTTGCGATCTTTTCGGTGGTCGCCCACTGGAACGATCTCTACTGGCCGCTGATCGTCGTCAGCAAGCAGGCCTACGCCACGCCGCCGCTCGGCCTGATGTATTTCCGCGCCGCCGAGGCGGGCGACGATTACGGCGCGCTGATGGCCGCCACGCTGATCATCACCCTTCCACTCGTCGTCGCCTTCCTGTTCGCACAGAAGCGCTTCGTCGAAGGCATCACCATGACCGGTCTCAAAGGCTGACCGGGTCGAACCAGGAGTACGAGCACATGAAGCAACTTCCCAGGATTCTTGCAGCGGCGGCGATCTCGCTGACGACAGTCCTTCCGGCCTATGCCGACACGACGCTGACGGTCCATTATCCGATGCCCGGCTTCTTCAAGAACGTGATGGACACGATCTCGAAGAAGTTCATGGAAGAAAATCCCGACATCAAGATCCAGTTCGCCAGCCCGTCCGCCACCTATGAGGAAGGCATCCAGACCATCCTTCGCCAGGCCGGCACCGACGAAATGCCCGACATCACCTTCATCGGGCTCAACCGTCTGCGCATGCTCAACGAACGCGACGTTGCCGTCGATCTTGGCCCGCTGGTCAAGAAGGAAGGCAACATGGCTGAGCTCGGCTTCTCCGACACGATCCTGAAGCTGGCGCAGGTCAACGGCAAGCAGGTCGGCCTCGCCTTCGCCACTTCGAACCCGATCATGTATTACAACGCCGACCTGGTGAAGGCCGCCGGCGGTGATCCGGACAATCCGCCCAAGACCTGGGACGAGGTCATCGCGCTCGGCGGCAAGATCAAGGCGCTCGGCAATGGCGTCGACGGCATCGACTTCCGCTGGCAGGGCGACGACTGGATGTTTTCGGCGCTGCTGTTCGGCGCCGGCGGCAAGATGCTGAACGAGGACGAAAGCAAGGTCGCCTTCAACGGGCCGGAAGGCGAGAAGGCAGTCGAGATCCTGCAGCGGATGGTGAAGGAGGGCGGCATGCCGGTCTTCACCAAGCCGGCTGGCGAGCAGGCGTTCGCGGCCGGCAAGGTTGGCTTCGAGTTCCAGACCACCGGCGCGCTGGTCAACACCATCAAGAACGTCGGCGACAAGTTCACACTGCGGACGGCCAAGATCCCGCTGATCGATCCGGCCAACGGCCATCTGCCGACCGGCGGCAATGCCGTGGTCATCCTGACCAAGGATGCCGCCAGGCAGGACGCCGCCTGGAAATTCGCGAAATTCGCCGCCGGCCCCTATGGCGCGTCGGTCGTCGTGCCCGGTACCGGTTATGTCCCCAACAATGAACTCGCGGCAAAGTCTTCCGACTATCTCGGCGATTTCTACAAGAAGAACCCGCTGTTCCAGGCCGGGCTCAGCCAGATGCCGCTGATGGTTCCGTGGTATGCCTTCCCGGGCACCAACGGTGTGAAGGTGACGCAGACGATCGTCGACAATCTGTCGCGGATCGTCGACCAGTCGGCGACGCCCAAGGAAGCGCTCACCGACGCGGCAAGCGACGTCGAAGGCATGCTGCCGACGCAGTAAGGACTTGCCAGGGCATCGCCGCTGCAATGGCGCGGCGAACTCCCTGGCGGTCAAGCCGGCCGGTAGATCCGCTCCGCCGTATTCCAGAAGATATCAGCCTCGGCCGCCGGACCGTGCTTCGCTACAGCCGCGCGGTGGGCCTTGATCAGTTCGGCGTGGCTGGTCCACAACTTCTCGATGGGGAAGTTGGAACCGAACATCAGGTGATCCGCGCCCAATATCTCGATCGCGTTGTCGACGATATAGGCAATCAGCCCGGGGTCGTTGCGGTGGACGAAGGTGCCGAGACCGGAGAGCTTGGCGTAGACGTTCGGCGCCGCCGACAGCGTGCGCAGCCCAGCCTTCCAGGCTTCGGTGGTTTCCTGATCCATGCCGGTCAGCATGCCGGCATGGGTGAGGATGAAATTGGTTTCGGGGTTCTCGCCGACCAGCGTCAGCCCGTCCTTCATCTGGGCGGGAAAGAGCTGCAGGTCGAAGGACAAGCTGTAATCCTTCAGCCGCGCCACATTGGCCCGTACCCTGGGATCGATCACCTGATCGGGGCCAGTGGCGAAGCGGAAGGCTGGCGTCTCGTGCCAATGCAACTGCATGCGCACGCCGCGCAGCAGCGGATATTTTTTCAGGCGGTCGATCTGGGGTCTGATATCGTCCACCGTCATGTCGGTGTAGCCGACGATGGCGTGCGGCCAGCCGGTTTCATCAGCCGTCTTTTGCAGGAAGGCGACTTCCTTCTCGAAATCCTCCTTCGCCCAGTTGGTCTGGACGTAGACCGCTTTCTCGACGCCGGAATCTTGCTGGTCGGCGAGAAACTCCTCGATCGGGTAGTCGCGGCGGATCGGCTCGTAGGGGCCGAAGATGCGCGGCACCATCGGCCCGACCAGCCAGGGCTGGTCCTGCTGGCGCCAGATATGGAAATGCGCGTCGATGGCTTTCTGCATCACGATACCCTTTTCCAGATTGTCGCCGCCCGTGGGGCAGGGCGGGCGAGCGACAGGATGAAATCGGTGAGGCTGTTCACCGACGAGCCGTCGACCAGATCGTCGAGGTCGGGCAGGATGGCGCGAAGTGCCGCCGTTGCCGGCTGGAAGCGCGGGTCGCCGGCCAAAGGTGTCGCCAGCGACAGCCGGAACGCGCGGGCGCTCAGCCGGCGGATCGCCGTCTCCAGTTCGGCATGGTCGCCGCGCTCCAGCGCGTCGGACAGGATGATCACTGCCGCACCACGTGCGAAGGCGGAAAAACGCGGCACGGAGAGGAAGGCAAGCAGCGTTGGTCCCATGCGGGTGCCGCCGTCCCAGTCGTCGACCTGGGCGGCCGCGCGCGCCAGCGCCTGCTCGCGGTCGCGGATGCGCAGCGCTGACGTGATGCGGGTCAGACGCGTCCCGAAGGTGAAGATTTCTGCCCGGTCAGCGCCTTGCACGGCGGCATGCGCGAGCTTCAAATAATCAGACGTGTGGAGCTTCATCGAGCCGGACACGTCGATCAGGATCAGCAGTTTGCGCGGCACGGTCTGGCGGCGGCGCAGCAGCGGCGAGGGGACATCGCCATCGGCGCTGACGATTTCCCTGAGCGAGCGGCGCAGGTCGAGCTTGCCGCGCGAATGGGTGCGCACCGTGCGGAAGGAGCGGCGCGCGGGCAAGGCGTTCGACAGTCGACGACGAAAGGCGGTTAGCCTGTCGTCGTCGTGCTGGAAGTCGCGGCTGCTCAACTGTTCGATCGCCGAGGATAGCTCGCCGCCTTCCTGTCGCTGCTCGGCTTCGATCCGCTCGTCGTCGGCGCCGCCATCATCCTTGACGCGGGTTTCCTCGTCGCTGTCGCCTTCCACCACGGCTGATGTGTTGCCGTAAAAATGGCTTTGGAAATGCGCCTCGAATTCGTCGCGGCGGTCAGGTGGCGGCGCCAGGGTGGCGAGCGCTGCCTCGCGGATGTCGGCCATAGAGCGTGGCCCAAGCAAGGTTACCGCCTGCATGAAGCCGCAGACTTGTTCGGGGGCTATGGCAAAGCCGTAGCGGCGCAGCAGGCGGGCGAAGCCGAGCAAGGGCGCGGCGGCGGGAGGTACGCTCTCCTCGCCCCGTTTACGGGGAGAGGATGCCGGCAGGCAGGTGAGGGGCGGCGCCACCCTTTGCCCCTCATGGCGCCGCCCCTCATCCGCCCCTTCGGGGCACCTTCTCCCCGTGAACGGGGCGAAGGGATCGTTGACGTCCCCGCTCACGCCAGTGCCTCCTCGACGATGCGGCCAAGCTCGGGGGCGATGTAGGAGAGGTCTTCCTCGTCCTTGATCAACACGCCGATGGCGCGGCGGAAGGCTTCCGGCCACGGGCTGCCGCCCTTCTCCAGGATCGTCGCGGCATTGGCCCATTCGACGGCTTCGGCGATGCCGGGCGGCTTGGCGAGCGGACGGGCGCGGATGGTCTGCACCGCAGCCGCCACCGCGCGCGCGGTAGCCTCCGCGACATCGCCAGCACGCAGCATGATGATGGCGGCCTCGCGTTCGGCGTCGGGGTAGCCGATCCAGTGATAGACGCAGCGGCGGCGCAGCGCCTCGGCGAGTTCACGGGTGCGGTTCGAAGTCAGGATGACGATCGGCTGTGCGGCGGCACGGATGGTGCCGCGCTCGGGGATGCTGATCTGGAAGTCGGACAGGAATTCCAGCAG
Source organism: Mesorhizobium australicum WSM2073 (assembly GCF_000230995.2). Lineage (NCBI taxonomy): Bacteria > Pseudomonadati > Pseudomonadota > Alphaproteobacteria > Hyphomicrobiales > Phyllobacteriaceae > Mesorhizobium > Mesorhizobium australicum. Next base: position 3,347,986 of record NC_019973.1, read on the forward strand.
CAGTGCCTCGAATTCATGATCCGAGCGATCGATCTCATCGACCAGCAAAATACGCTGCCGCGGCGCCTTCAGCACCTGCAGCAGCGGCCGGGCAATCAGGAAACGGTCGTCATAGATGTCGATCTCGTGCTCGCCGGCATGGCGGATGGCGAGCAGTTGGCGCTGATAGTTCCACTCATAAAGCGCATGCGCGGCGTCGATGCCTTCGTAGCATTGCAGCCGCACCAGATCGCGGCCGAGCAGCTCGGCGATCGCCTTGGCGGCTTCCGTCTTGCCGACGCCCGGCGCGCCTTCGAGCAGCAGAGGCTTGCCGAGCCGGATAGCCAGAAAGATGGCGGTGGCGAGGCTGTCGTCGGCCAGATAGCGCGAGGCGGCGAGGCGCTCGGCCACCGCCTCCGGCGAGGTCGCGAGCGTCTCGGCGTTTACCTCGGGCATGTCGGTCCTCAGTTCGCGGCTTGCGCCTTGAGCGCGCGCAAAATGCGTTCCGGCGTGATCGGCAGCGTGTCGATGCGCACGCCGACCGCGTCGAAGACGGCGTTGGCGACCGCCGGGATTTGGGGGTTGGCGCACATTTCGCCCGGTCCCTTGGCGCCATAGGGGCCATCTGCCGAAGGCCGCTCCAGCACGATGATTTCGGTTTCGGCGAGGTCGCCGGGACCAGGCATCAGATACTGGTTGAAGTCGGTGCCGCCATGGTCGCGGTTGGGGTAGTAGGGCTCGGTCGTCTCGTAGAGCGCATGGCTGATGCCCATCCAGGAGCCGCCGACCAGCTGCTGCTCGACCATTTTGGGGTTCAACGCGCGGCCGATCTCGAAGACGTTCTTCACCGTCAGCACCGTGACCTCGCCGGTTTCGTCGTCGACTTCCACCTCGGCCACCGTGCAGGCATGCGCGTAGCAGGTCGACGGCTTCATCGCGCCGGTCTCCTTCTCCGGATAGGAGCGCGGGATCAAAAACATGCCGCGGCCTGAGATCGAGCGGCCGCGCTTGAAATGCGCCGACAGGGCGACATCGAAGATCGAGATCGATCTCTGCGGCGCGCCCTTGACCAGTATGTTGCCCTGGCCGTCGGTTTCGAGGTCCGAGGCATTCACTTCCAGTTCCTCGGCCGCCACTTCAAGCATCACCTGGCGGGCTTCCCTGGCGGCCTGGATGACCGCGTTGCCGGCGCGGTGTGTGCCGCGCGAGGCGAAGGTGCCCATGCAGTGCGGGCCGGTGTCGGTGTCGGCGGTGTCGACGACGACGCGGTCGGTCGGCACGCCGATCGTCTCGGCGCAGATCTGCGCCATGATCTGCTTCATGCCCTGGCCGAGATCGACGCTGGAAAGTGTGACCATGAAATTGCCGGTCGGGGTCGAATGCACCAGCGCCTGGGTCGGGTCGCCGCCAAGGTTCATGCCGGTGGGATAGTTGATCGCGGCGACGCCGCGTCCACGCCTGATCGCCATCTCAAGCTCCGTTCTTGTACGAGGACATCGCCATGTATTTCTCCGCCACCGGCCAGTGGGCGGCGCGCGAGGCTTCCTGCATGCATTCGATGAGTGCCGCGCCCTCGGTCGGCTGGCGATGCGCCTTCATGTCGCCGTCGCGATAGGCATTGATGAAGCGGAATTCGAGTGGATCCATGCCGATCAGCCGCGCCAGCTTGTCCATCTGCACCTCCAGCGCGAAATCGCCGATGGTGACGCCGAAGCCGCGCATGGCCGACGACGGCGTGCGATTGGTGTAGACGCAGTAGGTGTCGATCCAGACGTTGGGGATGGTGTAGGGACCGGGATAGTGCCCGGCGCCCTTCTGCGCGCCATAGGGCGAGTGGCGGGAGTAGGCACCGGCATCGGTGTAGCCGGTGACCTTCCGTGCGACGATGCGGCCATCGTTCATGACGCCGTCCTTGATGACGACTTTTTCGGCCGCGCGGGGCGAGGAGATCTGCATCTCCTCCTCGCGGCTGTAGATAAAACAGACTGGTCGCCCGGTTAGTTTTGCGCCGAGGATGGCAATCGGCTCGACGATGACATCGACCTTGCCGCCGAAACCGCCGCCGACCGTGCCGCCGACAAAATGCAGCTTGCTGCCCGGCATCTGCAGGATGATCGAGGTGTTGTCGAGGGTGAAGAACATCGCCTGTGTGTTGGTGTAGCAGGTGAAGCGGTCATTGCCCTCGGGCGCCACCACGCAACCAGTGGTCTCGGTCGGCGCGTGCTCGATGGGCGAGGACTGATAGCTTTGCTCCAGCACGTGATCGGCTTCGGCAAAGCCCGCCTCGACATCGCCGAAGCGCACCTTGCGGCACGCGCCGCTGTCATAGAGGTAATAGTTCTGGCCGTGATATTCGTTGACGATGGGCGCGCCGGGCTTCAGCGCTTCCTCCATGTCGAACACGGCGGGCAGCACTTCATAATCGACCTTGACCTTGGCGGCGGCTTCCTGGGCGGCCCGCTCGGTTTCGGCCAGCACCGCCACCACGGCCTCGCCCTTCCAGCGTACCTTACCGTCGGCCAGGACCGTCTCGTCTTCCGGTCCGACCTGGATCAGGATCAGGATCGTGTAGACATTGTGCGGCACGTCCCTGGCCGTCAGCACCTTGACCACGCCCGGATGTTTTTCGGCCTCCGACGTGTCGATCGAGCGGATGCGGGCATGGTGATGAGGGCTGCGCACCATCTTCAAATGCAGCATGCCGGGAAAGTTGCGGTCGGCGAAATAGGCGGTCTTGCCGGTGACGTGGCCTGGCGAATCCGAGCGTGGCCGCGGTTGACCGATCTCGTTGAGGTCATCCTTGCGAACGTCCGAGAAATAGCTTTTGCGCAGTTCCATCTTGTTTCCCTCAGGTCGCGTTCTGCGAATTGGCGCGGGCGGCGGTCAGCACCGCCTGGATGATCGGCTCGTAGCCGGTGCAGCGGCAGACGTTCCCGGACAGCGCCTCGACCACCTCGTCACGGCTGGGATTGGGCGTGTGGTCGAGCAGCACCTTGGCCGCCATGATCATGCCCGGCGTGCAGAAGCCGCATTGGCTGGCGAAGGCGTCGAGGAAGGCGCGTTGCAGCGGGTGCAGCACGCCGCCTTCGGCGAGGCCCGATGTGGTGGTGATCGTTGCACCGTTGCAGGTCTCGGCCAGCGTCAGGCAGGACAGCCGGAGTTCGCCGTCGATAATCACCGAGCAGGCCCCGCAAGTGCCCTGATGGCAGCCGCCCTTAGGCGAGGTGTCGCCGATCTTGTCGCGCAAGGCGTTGAGCAGCGTGGTGCCGCTTTCGACGAATTCGGCCTTCTCAGATCCATTGAGCGTGAACTGGACGGGAATCTTTGCCATTCTTCCTCCTTGCGCGCCTGCCCCGTAGGGAAAGCGCGCCCCCCCGATTGTGATTAGCCGAGCAGCAGCCGACCGAGATGGACCGGCAGAACTTCGGCGCGATACCATGCGCTTGCGATCGAGTCGGTGATCGGCGCGGTGCCTTCGCTGGCGGCGGCCAGTGCTGGCGCGATGCCGTCATGGTCAAGCCTTTTGCCGATTAGCGCCTTCTCCGCCGCCTCGGCGCGCACCGGCCGGTCGGCCATGCAACCAAGTGCGATGCGCGCAGAAGAGACGGTGCCGTCGGCAGCCTGCTCCAGCAGGGCGGCAATGCTCAGCACCGAGACGCCCTTGGGTTTGATCCGCGACACTTTGAGGAAGCGGAAGCTGTCGGCCTTCGGAAGCGCGAAACTGACTGACGTGACGATGGAACGATTATCGTCTCGCCCCGTCAGGAAGGTCTCGATAGGCATTTCGCTGTCGCCGGTGCTGACCAGGGCGTCGAGCGCCAGCAAGGCGACGGCGAAATCGCCATAGGGGCTTGGCGCAAACAGGTTGCCGCCGACGGTGGCCATGTTGCGGATGGCCGGGCCGCCGACAGCGCGCGCGGCCTTGGCAAGCTGGCCGAGCTCGCGATGGCGGGCGATCGCCGCCATGGTCACCGAAGCGCCGATGCGGACCGTGCCGCCGGAGACCGCGATTGCCGACAGGGCCGGGTCGGTCGACCTGACAAGGCTGGAGACCGAGACATCGCCTTCATTGGCGGCGCGTACGACAAGCGTGCCGCCGCCGAGATAGCGCGTGCCGGCGCCTTTCAGCGCCGCGCTGGCGTCTTTCACCGTTGCAAAACTCTGCAATGCCAGCGCCATGGCCCGCTCCTCAACTCTGGCCGGCAAAATGGCTCTTCAGGGCGTTGAAGCCGCCCTGGAAGACATTGGCGCCCATGCCCTCGGCCAGCTTGTCGGCTTCTTCGGGTGCTGCGTCGAAGCTGGCGGTCCATTCGGCATAGGTGCGGTCGCCATCGGTGACGCGCCGCAATTGCAGCGTAGCCCTGTGGTTGGTGAGCGGCTGCGGCGTTTCCAGGATCGAATAGCTGACGAGGAAATTGTCATCGGAGAAGTCGAGCAGTTTTTCGCGCAGGCGGGCACCGCTGGCCAGTTGGAAGTTGCGCACGCAGCCGATCGTGCTGGCATCCTTGCCGTCTTCGATATGGCTCTCGACCATGCGTGGATGCCAATCCGGCAACCCGTTAAAGTCGCGTATGCGCGCCCAAACCCTTTCGACCGGTGCGTCGATCACGCTGGAAATGGTGACTTTGGGCATATGATGTTCCCTTGCGAATTTCGTTGCGGCAAGGGTAGGGCGCTAGCGCGCACAGCGCTTATCAATGCGTCTTGAGCATCTATCAACCAGTCTGAAAAACAGATGGTTGCCGGCTCAGGCCATTGCCCGCGCGGCCTCGCGGTAGAGCGTCGGCGGCACGCCGACATGGTCACGGAAGAAGCGCGAGAAATTGCCTTGCGTGGTGAAGCCGAGATTGCAGGCGACCGAGATCAGCGGCTCGCGCGACCATTGCAACTGCCGCACCGCTTCCTCCATACGCAGCGTGTTCCAATAGACGTTGGGCGTCAGGTTGGTCTGTTCCTTGAACAAGGCGAAGAAATGCGGCCGCGAAAGACCAACGGCGCGGGCAACGTCGTCGAAGGAGATGCGTTCGCAGACATTGGCCTTCATCAGCTGGATCGCCTTGCGAACGCGGAAATCCTGCACGGTGTTTATGCGGCCGCGCGCTTCCTGCGGCGCCGAGGCGTCGGCGGCATCGAGCACCGAGTCGATGAATCGCTCGATCTCGTAGTTGGCGACATCGTCGACGCTCTCATTGTCGGTGAGATGGTCGAGCAGGCTGGCGGCCGCCTGGTGCAGCCAAGGCTCGAGCGCGATCGCCGCCCGCGAAAACAGCGGCGCGCTGGATGGCAGGTCGCGCCGGCGGCGGGCCCAGTCGGGATCGATGTAGAAGGCGAGAAACAGACCGGGCGTCCCGTTTTGCGACAGGACGTGGCTGTGGGGCTGGAAGGAATTGATGCCGGCGGCTGTGCGAGGGCCGAGGCGGACCGTCTCGCGGCCGATGGTCATCTCGCCGGCGGTGCCTTCGAGCCAGATGATCAGATGTGCCTCGACATGGGCATGGGTGACGAAGTCGCTCGCGACATTCAGGACAGAAACATGTCCGAACCGGCCCCAGTAGAGCCTGATCGCTTCCGTCATGGCATATCCTCCCGCAAGCGACTGGCCTCCCTTCGCTTGCAGGGAGGATTGTGCGGCCGGTTTTCGGCGTCCGTCAAGGCATCGGCTGTTGGCCGCTACCAATGGAGGTCGGCTTCAGCCGATTTTCAGACTGAGCGATAGGAACCAGAATGAATGGCGCTTCGACGGCGAAGAGCCCCTCAATCGCTGCGCCTGAAATTGCGGATGCGGTCGAACAGAACCGCCAGCAGGATGGCGCCGCCGATGAAGGTGCCCTGCCAGAAGGCGTTGATGCCGAGCAGGCCAAGGCTGTTGCGGATCACCTCGATGAGGGCGGCACCGACAATGGCGCCAAAGGCGGTGCCGACGCCGCCGGCCAGATTGGCGCCGCCGATGACGGTGGCGGCGATCACTTGCAGTTCCATGCCGTTGCCGAGATTGGTGGTGACAGCGCCGAGCCAGCCGGTTTCGATGATGCCGGCAATGCCCGCCGACAGCGCCGAGATCATGTAGACGGCGACCTTGATCTGGCGCACCGGCACGCCGGTCAGCGTCGCGGCGTGCTCGTTGCCGCCAATGGCAAAGATATGCCGGCCGAACTTCGTCCAGCGCAGGACGAAGCCGGTGATCAGGGCCAGCAGGATCGTGTAGAGCACCGGGTTGGCGATGCCGAACACCCAGGCGCCGCCGCCGAGTGCCAGCAGCTTGTCGTGGTCCGGGCCGAACTGGAAGACGACGGTGTTGTTGGAGGCGACCATGGCGAGGCTGCGGGCGATCGACAGCATGCCGAGCGTCACCACGAAGGGCGGAAAGCCCAGATAGGCGATAAAAATGCCGTTGAAGGCGCCGATGACGAGCGCGGTGGCGATCGAGGCCAGAATGCCGATCTCGATCGAATAGCCGGCATGCATGGTGACGGCCAGCACCATCGAGCACAGGCACAGCACAGAGCCGACCGACAGGTCGATGCCACCGGTGATGATGACGAAGGTCATGCCGAGCGCCACGATGGCGACGAAGGTGATGTTGCGGGTGATGTTGTAGAGGTTCTTCGAGGTGGCGAAGGCATCGGTGGCGAAGGACAGGAAGATGCAGGCCAGGATGACGGCGACCACCACCCAGAAAGTCTGGCTGGAGAACAGGCGCGACAGGAAAGTGTGCTGCTTCTGCGCGATCGTCTGGTCAAGGGTGACTGCCATTATCGACCTTTCCTGCCGGCAGCGAAACGCGCCAGCGCAATGAAACCCGGTTTTATCGCTCTCACGCCGCCTGCTCGATGGCGCCGGTGATCAGCCCGGTGACTTCCTCGGGCGAGCTCGACGCGATCGCCTTGTCGGCGACCTTCCTGCCGCGCCGCATCACGATGACGCGGTCCGCGACGTCGAAGACGTCGGGCATGCGGTGGCTGATCAGCACCACGGCGATGCCCTGGTTACGCAAATTGCGGATGAGGTTGAGCACTTCGGCGACCTGCCGCACCGAGATCGCCGCCGTCGGCTCGTCCATCAGCACGATCTTGGCCTGCGACAGCATGGTGCGGGCGATCGCCACGGCCTGGCGCTGTCCGCCCGACATCTGCTTGACGAGATCGCGCGGGCGCGTCTCGGATTTCAGCTCGGCGAAGATATGGCCGGCGCGCTTGTACATCGCCGCATAGTCAAGGATGCGGAACGGGCCGACGCCACGACGCAGTTCGCGGCCGAGATAGACATTGGCCGCCGCCGTCAGATTGTTGCAGAGCGCCAGGTCCTGGTGGACGATCTCGATGCCGTGCTGGCGCGCCTCGACCGGCTTGTGCAGGATGAGTTCCTTGTCTTCCATGCGCATCGTGCCATGGCTCGGGCGGAAATTGCCGGCGATCATCTTGACCAGCGTCGACTTGCCGGCGCCGTTGTCGCCCATCAGGCCGACGACCTCTCCAGGCTCGATCGACAGCGACACGTCGTTGACCGCCTGGATGGCGCCGAAATGCTTCGAGATGTTGGTGAGTTCGAGAACCGCCACCAGTCTTTGCCTCCCATGCCTGGCCCATCCGCACGCGGACAAGCGACAGCTTCCATTGGCTTTCCCCAGCTCCTCCCGGGGGCAGCGATGCGGTCATTTACGCGAATGGCATCGCGGGCGTCAATTGTCGAACAGGCAATTGTCAGACGAATAGCGCCATGCGGATTTTGAAAAATCCGTTTTGTAGGACAAATAGCATTGACGTTGGCGGCAAGCCGTTATTAGTTGAGCGTCGGAGGAAGACATGCCGGCTTTGACGACGCCATCGGCGGCGCCAACGGCAAGAAGGTTTTGGCGATCGTGCAGCGTCGTCGCTGGGAGGGTCGCATCTGAAAATGCTTATCGGCCTGGCCGGATTGAATGGGCGCACGCGTCTCAGTCATCTCGCATCCTGGCTGGTTTGTGTGGCGGGCACGCCGTGTCCGTCTGGTTGCAAAGGGAGGACTGACATGAGGAAAACAGTATTGCTCGCCGCCGTCGCCGCCACGGCGTTGGGCGCCGGGCCGGCTTTGGCCAAGAAGCAGCTCGTCATCGTGGTGAAAGGTCTCGACAATCCATTCTTCGAAGCCATCCACCAGGGCTGCGAGAAATGGAACAAGGAAAACGCCAGCTCGGAATATGAATGCTTCTACACCGGCCCGGCATCGACTTCCGACGAAGCCGGCGAGGCGCAGATCGTGCAGGATATGCTGAGCAAGGCCGACACGGTGGCGATGGCGATCTCGCCGTCCAACGCGCCACTGATCGCACAGACGATCAAGAGCGCCAATCCGTCGATCCCGATCATGACCGTCGACGCCGACCTCGCCAAGGAAGACGCGGCACTGCGCAAGACCTATCTCGGCACCGACAACTACCTGATGGGCAAGAAGATCGGCGAGTACATCAAGAAGGCCAAGCCGAATGGTGGCACGATCTGCACCATCGAGGGCAATCCGGCGGCCGACAACATCTTGCGTCGCGCGCAAGGCATGCGCGACGCGCTGACGGGCAAGGAAGGCCTCACGGCACTTGCCGGCGAAGGCGGCTGGACGGAAGTCGCCGGCTGCCCGGTATTCACCAATGACGACGGAGCCAAGGGCGTTCAGGCGATGACCGACATCCTCGCCGCCAATCCCAAGCTCGACGCGTTCGGCATCATGGGCGGCTGGCCGCTGTTCGGCGCGCCGCAGCCCTACCGCGACCTGGTCGGACCGCTCAAGGACCGGCTGGCCAAGAACGACTTCGTCATCGGCGCCGCCGACACGATCGGCGACGAGGTGGCCATCGCCAGGGACGGCCTTGTCACCGCTCTGGTCGGCCAGCGGCCCTTCGAAATGGGCTACAAGGCACCATCGGTGATGATCGACCTGGTCGAAGGCAAGAAGGTTGACGATCCGGTCTTCACCGGTCTCGACGAATGCACCAAGGATACGGTCGACACCTGCATCCAGAAATAGGCCGCGATTTCGGGGCGCTCGTCAACGAGCGCCCCGTTTCCTCCAATTCTTCAACAGGACGCCTTGGTTGGGGCAATCGGGGCCCGGCTTTGACGCGTCAGTGGTTTGGATTTTCGGCAACGGGATCGGTGCGCCGCGCGGGTTTGGATCAATCCGGGTGACTGGCGGCCGACCTATTGGAACGTGAATGCCGGACGAGAAGGCAAAGAAAAAAGCCGGCCGGGCCAAGGCGCAAGCCAGCCACGACCCGGCAGCCATGCGCAGGGTGGATGCGGCGCACTTTCCCGGGTCCAGCGTCCATGCCTCGCTCGCCAGCGAGATTGGCCTCAGGATCGTGCGCGGCGACTATCCGCCTGGCAGCATCCTGCCCAATGAGGCCAAATGGGCCGAAACCTTCAATGTCAGCCGTTCGGCGGTGCGCGAGGCGATCAAGATGCTGATGGCCAAGAGCCTTCTGGCGTCGCGGCCAAAGATCGGCAGTTGGGTCGAGCCGAAGGAGCGCTGGAACCTGCTCGACCGCGACGTGCTGGCCTGGTACGCAACCGCGCCGGATCGCGAAGCGTTCCTTCGCACCGTGCAGGAGTTCCGCCACATCATCGAACCGGAAGCATCCGCCTTTGCCGCCATGCGGCGCAGCGACGAGCAGATGGCCGAGATCAGCCTGGCCTGCCGCGAGATGGGCGAGGCGGCCAACCTGCCCGAGCGCATCCGTGCCGACACGCGCTTCCACCTCGCCATCCTGCGGGCCTCGGGCAACGACCTTCTGGTGCCGCTCGGCGTGTTGATCGAATCGGCGCTCGACCATCTCTTCATCTTCACCACACGCCAGGTCGGCGATCAACGGCGGGCACAGAAACTGCACGAGGCGATCGAGAAAAGCATCCGCCTGCAGCGGCCAGCCGCGGCGCGCAACGCCGTGCACAAGCTGCTTGCCGACACCGATGAGGGGATCGGAAGGGGCCGGCGCTAAGGCCAGCCGACCGTCCGGATTCAGATCGTCTGCTTCTTTCCATCCTTCGTCGGCATCAGGTCGATGCCATTGACCTTGGCGATGTGCGTGGCCAGCATCGGCACGAACTGCTCGGCCGGGCCGGTTGCGTGAGCGCCGGCGAAGGCGTTCTTGGTGGCGTTGCCGAGCGGATTAGCGATGCCGGCCGCCCCCGCCATCGATTCCAGATAAGTCAGGTCCTTGAAGGCATTGGCTATGGTGAATTTGTGGGCGTCGCGGTCGCCTTCCAGCGTCCAGCGCATGAAGGTCTGGTAGAAGCCGCAATCCATGCGGCCGTTGCGAATGACGCTGTCGAAACGCGGCGGCGAGATGCCGACCTTCTCCGCCAGTGCCAAGGCCTCGGAATAGAGGGCGGCGTAGCCCAGCGAGATGAAATTGTTGAGCAGCTTCATGCGGTGGCCGTCTCCGGTATCGCCGATATGCACGATGCGGCCGGCCCAGGTGTCGATCACCGGCTTGACCCTGGCAAAGACGGCGTCGGGCGCGCCGACCATGGCGTCGAGCGTGCCTTCCCAGGCTTCCTTCGGCGTGCGGCTGAGCGGCGCGTCGACATAGTCGACGCCGAGCGCCTTGAGTTCCGCGGCAAGTGCCACGGTCGAGACCGGATCCGATGTCGAGCAGTCGACGACGACCGCCCCCTTCTTCAAACCCTCCTTGATGCCATCGGGACCGCGAATGATAGCCTCGACCTCGCGCGAGCCGGTGACGCAGATGAAGACGATATCAGATGCCGCCGCCACATCGCGGGAAGTCGATGCCTCACGAGCGCCTCGGCCGAGAAGATCCTCCGCTGGTTTGCGGTTCTTGCGGCCGAGGAAGGTCAGGGAATATCCCTTGTCGACGATGTTCTTGGCGATGCCGTGCCCCATCAATCCAAGGCCGACAAAGCCGATCTTCTCACCCGTAGCGGTCGTGTTCATGCTGTCTGTCCTGTTCTGTGATTATCGATAATGTCGCCGCTGTTTTAGCCATAGACGGTTGCAGAAAGCAATATTGTCTGACAATACACGTAAATCCCAGGACTTTCGTGGAGACCAGAAATGACGAAGCGGATCATGTTCACCGGCGGCAGCGGCAAGGCTGGGCGCCACGTCGTGCAATATCTGGTGGAGCAGGGTTGCCAGGTGCTCAACATCGACACCAGGCCGCTCGACAATCCCAAGGTGCGCACGCTGATCACCGACATCACCGACAGCGGCCAGGTGTTCAACGCGCTGTCTAGCTATATGGGGCTGCACGAATTCGACCCCTCGCTACGCCCGCAGCCAGTGGACGCCGTGGTGCATTTTGCTGCCATTCCACGCATAATGATCACGCCCGACAACGAGGTGTTCCGCATCAATGCAATGGGCACCTACAACATCATCGAGGCGGCGGTGAAGCTCGGCATCCGCAAGGTGATCATCGCTTCCAGCGAGACGACCTACGGCCTGGTGTTCGCCAACGAGCCGCGCGATCCCGCGTATTTCCCGCTCGACGAGGACTATGACGTCGACCCGATGGACAGCTATGCGCTGTCAAAGATCGTCAACGAGAAGACCGCGCGCGCTTTCGCGCAGCGCAATGGCACGGATATCTATGCGTTGCGCATCGGCAACGTCATCGAGCCGCATGAGTATTCGCTGTTTCCGAAATGGTTCGCCGATCCTGGTTTTCGCAAGCGTATCGCCTGGAGCTACATCGATGCCCGGGACCTTGGCCAGATCACGCTGCGTGCCGTCGAGAAGGATGGGTTGGGCTACCAGGTGTTCAATGCCGCCAATGACGACACCTCGTCCGATCTGCCGACCGCCGAACTCCTGAAGCGGTTCTATCCCGACGTGCCGGTCAAGGGCGAACTCGGTGAATACGAGACGCTGCTGTCGAACCGCAAGGCGCGCGACATGCTCGGCTTCCGCCCGGAGCACAGCTGGCGCAAATACGTCAAGACCGCCTAAGCGAGCTCGAATCACGGCTGGGTTGTGCATAGAGGCCGGCTTTGCGGCCCCGCGCCCGCACCACGCTTGACAGCCTCCCTAAACCGGCCTTTCTGGACTGCATGCGGGACGCGAAGCCGAACAGGGAAAAATCGCCGAAAAAGGCTGTAGCCGCCGATCGTCCGGCCGGTGTTCGGCGAGCCGACGCGGCACGTATTCCGGGCTCCAGCGTGCACACATCACTGGCCAGCGAGATTGGGCTCAGGATCGTGCGCGGCGATTATCCGCCCGGCACCATCCTGCCCAATGAGGCCAAATGGTCGGAGACGTTCAGCGTCAGCCGCTCGGCGGTGCGCGAGGCGATCAAGATGCTGATGGCCAAGAGCCTGCTCGCATCGCGCCCCAAGATCGGCAGCTGGGTCGAACCCAGGGAACGCTGGAACCTGCTCGACCGCGATGTGCTCGCCTGGTACGCGACGTCGCCCGACCGCGAGGTTTTCCTGAAGACGGTGCAGGAATTCCGCCACATCATCGAGCCGGAAGCGACCGCATTCGCCGCCATGCGGCGCACCGACGAGCAGATGGCCGAGATCAGCCAGGCATGCCGGGAGATGGGCGAGGCGACCAACCTGCAGGAACGGACCCGCGCCGACACCCGCTTCCACCTCGCCATCCTGCGTGCCTCGGGCAATGATCTGCTGGTGCCGCTCGGCGTCCTGATCGAATCCGCCTTCGATCACCTGTTTGCCTACACGACCCGGGAGCTCGACGATTTGCAGCTCGCCCAGAAGATGCACGAAGCAATCGAAAAGAATATCCGCCTGCAGCGGCCGGATGCAGCGCGCAATGCCGTGCGCAAGCTGCTGGCCAATACCGACAACGTCATCCGTTCGCGATAGATTTCCGCGACACGGCCATTCGGCGCGGGTGTTTGCGCCTTGGAACTCGAAGCAATTCGGGGCCGGACCGCACAAAATTCAAAAGCCTGTGTCGGATCGGCTGTGCGGTACCCGTCCTTGGGGCATCGAACAGAGACCACGAAGGAGTATCGACATGCCCAGCACCGTACGTCTGCACCGTGTTCTGACCACCAGCCCGGAGAAGGTCTACCGCGCGTTCATCGAGGCCGATGCGCTTGCCAAATGGCTTCCGCCGAACGGCTTCACCTGCACGGTTCATCACTTCGAGGGCAAGGTCGGCGGTACCTTCAAGATGTCGTTCCGCAACTTCACCACTGGCGACAGCCATTCGTTTGGCGGTGAGTATGTCGAGCTCGTCGCGGGCGAACTCCTGCGCTACACCGACAGGTTCGACGATCCCAACCTGCCCGGCGAGATCCAGGTGACCGTGACGCTGAAGAAAGTGTCCGTGGGCACCGAGGTGAACATCACACAAGCCGGCATTCCAGACGCCATTCCCGCCGAAGCCTGCTATCTCGGCTGGCAGGAGTCGCTGCGCAACCTGGCCAAGCTTGTCGAACCGGAGATCAGACAATAGGGCGCCGACCGGCTGGATAGCGGTAATAAACGGGTTCCTCACCTCGTTTTTGATGGGGTGAGGAACAAGCTTGAGGAGCCATTGGCGGCGAAAGCCTAATCCTCTTTTGGCCGCCCGAATGCCGCACGCAATTCGTCCTTGGCGTCCTCGAGGATCTTCTTGCGAGCCGCGGGCAGGTTTTTTCCGGCCCTGTTGATGTAGAAATTCAGCATCGACATGGCGGACTGGAAGGGCTCGGCCTTGCGGCGGTGGCTGTGTTCGGCCGAACGCTTGAGCGAGGCGGCGATCTTCTTGGCGTCGTCGGATTCGAACACGTGGTCCTCGAGATCCATAGCATCGCTGTGCTCGGTCACCTCGGCCGACCATTTCTGCTTGGTGGCGGTCATGGCTGGACTCCTTTGCGGGTTATCGATCGGAAACTCCAGATGCTGGCGCCGGTTCCCGCGCTCGTACCTCCCTGGAGCCACGGATTTGCCCGCCGTGGCGCTGCTGTGCGCCGAGAATGCGTCGATAGTGGCCAAAACAGCAGCGGTTGAGGCCGCCGACAGGAAACGCCTTTGTCACGAACCGACTTGAGCCGGCCCAGCCCCGGTATCGACAGTTCCTACGCCTGGATGCGCCTGGCCATCTCGATGCTGCTGGCGACGATCGGTGCGGTCGGCATGTGGGCCGTTGTCGTGGTGCTGCCGGCGGTACAGGCCGAGTTCGGCCTCGACCGCGCCGCGGCATCCATGCCTTACACCGCGACCATGGTCGGCTTTGCCGCCGGCAATGTGCTGGTCGGCCGCGCCATCGATCGCATGGGTTACTGGATTCCGGCGCTGTTTTCCTCGATCGCGCTCTCCGCCGGCCTTCTGCTCGCGGCTTTGTCGACCTCGATCCTGCAATTCACCCTTGCGCAAGGCGTGCTGATCGGTCTCGGCACATCGGTGATCTTCGGGCCGCTGATCGCCGATATATCGCACTGGTTCAACCGCCGCCGCGGCGTCGCTGTCACCGCGGCCGCGGCCGGCAACTACCTCGCCGGAGCGATCTGGCCGACCATCATGCCGACGCTGATCAAGGCGGAAGGCTGGCGCTTCACCTATGCCGCCATCGGCGTCTTTTGCCTGGTCACCATGGTGCCGCTGGTGCTTTTGCTGCGCCGCGGCGCTCCGGAAGCGGCAGCCGCCGGCCCGGCCGGAAGCCGGTCCGTGCAGCCGATGCCAATGTCTCCGGCCGCGATGCAGATGCTGCTGGTCGTCGCGGGACTGGGCTGCTGCGTAGCGATGTCGATGCCGCAAGTGCACATCGTCGCCTATTGCATGGATCTTGGCTACGGCATGGCGCATGGCGCCGACATGCTGTCGATTATGATGGCCGCGGGCGTCGTCAGCCGGCTCGCCTCGGGCTTTGTCGCCGACCGCATCGGCGGTGTCAAAACCTTGCTTATCGGCTCCGTGCTGCAATGCCTGTCGCTGCTGTTCTACATCCCGTTCGACGGGCTCGCCTCGCTCTATGTCGTATCGCTGGTCTTCGGCTTGTCGCAAGGCGGCATCGTGCCTTGCTATGCGATCATCGTGCGCGAATACCTGCCCGCCAAGGAGGCCGGCCAGCGCATCGGCATCGTGATGATGGCGACGATTTTCGGCATGGCGATCGGCGGCTGGATGTCGGGCTGGATCTACGACCTGACCGGCTCCTATGCCGCCGCTTTCCTGAACGGCATCGCCTGGAACCTGCTTAACATATTGGCGATCGGGCTGTTCATGTGGAAGGCAAGGCATAGGGCTGCCGTAGCCGCCTGAGGAAGGCCAAGCACGGCCATTTGGTGGCTCGGCTTGACAACAGGCAGTCACTGCGCGACGCCAGGGCGGATGGGTGCGGCAACAGGCCGGTGAGATGGCGACAGCTGGAAAGATCGCATTGCGGGCGCGCTTCGATGGCCATGCGCATGGGCCAAGACCGTGATCAAGCCGCGTTCGCGCCGGGGCGGTGGCCGCCCAACCCTGTCGGATGTGGCACGCAAGGCCGGCGTCGGCGCCATCACCGTTTCACGCGCACTGCGCGACCCGGCACGTGTTTCCGAGGAACTGCGCCGTCAGATCCAGGCCGCCGTCGACGAACTCGGCTATGTGCCGGACCCCAATGCGCGTGCATTGGCCTCGGCGCGCGCCGAAGTGTTCGGCGTACTGGTGCCTTCGCTGACCAACAACGTCTTCGCCGAGGTGGTGCGCGGCATCTATGACTGCCTGTCGGACAGCCCGTTCCGCATCCAGCTCGGCAATACGCACTATTCCGGACTGGAGGAAGAGCGGTTGCTGCAGCTGTTCGGTTCGCAACGCCCGGCCGCGCTCATCATTGCCGGCATCGATCAGACGCCTGCTTCGCGAAAACTCCTGGAGAATGCCGGTTGCCCGGTGGTTCAGGTGATGGAGACCGGACCCGATCCGGTGGACATGATGGTCGGCTTCTCGCATCTCGATGGCGGCCGGACGGCGACCGAGCACCTGATAGAGGCCGGGTATCGCCGGATCGGCTTCATCGGTGCACGCATGGACCCGCGCTCGCAGCGGCGCCTGGCTGGTTACCGGGTGGCGATGGAGAAGGCCGGGCTCTCGGACCCGCGCCTGATCACCACCACGCCGGTGCTGTCCAGCGTGCCGCTTGGCCGCGAACTCTTCCGCGATGCGCTTGCCAAGATGCCGACGCTCGACGGCGTGTTCTGCAACAATGACGACATCGCGCTCGGCGTGCTGTTCGAATGCCATCGTGCCTCGATCGAGGTGCCGAAGACCATCGGCATTGTCGGCTTCAACGATCTCGACATGATGCAGGTGGCGTTTCCCTCGATCACCAGCATCCGCACCCATCGCTACGAAATCGGCAGGCGCGCGGTGGCCATGGCTCTTGCGGCGATATCGGGTGACAGGCCGCGGCAGCGGGTCGTCGACCTTGGCTTCGAGCTGAAGCGCCGCGAGAGCACAGCCCGCTGAACACGCTTTCGAGAACACCCGCGAATGACGCTTTACACAACGTCATGGTAGCGCTACCATTTTCCATTGGAGAGCGTCGCCACTCAAATGTTGGGCCTGTTTATTATACATAAGCAACAGCTCATGCTTGTTTATTATGTATAATATGATAGCCTTTTCCCAACCGAAGGAGACGGCAAGGGGAGGGATCGCGGAGGTCTTCGGCATCTGGCAGGCGTGACTGGGTAAGGCGGGAGGTGCCAGCCGGGAGCGCGAAATCGCATAAAAACTGAACCGACAAATCGGAACTGCAATCGGGAGGATTATCGATGATCAAGTCACTTGTCGGCGGCATCGTTGCTGCCAGCGCATTCGTCATGCTCAATTCGGCGGCCATGGCTGCCGGCCCGGAGATCGTCTCCGGTCCCGCCGCCCAGGCCGACTGTTTCGCGCCCTGGGACGCGAACACCAAGTTCTTCAAATTTCCGAAGAAGGAAGGTCCGTTCCGCATCGCCTTCGCCAATGGCTATATCGCCAACACCTGGCGCATCCAGATGGTGCAGACGGCCAAGGCCTATGCGTCGCAGCCCGACGTGAAGGCAAAGATCAAGGAATTCAAGGTCGTCTCGACGGGCGAGGACGTGCCGGCGCAGATTTCGGCGATCAACAACTTCATCGATTCCGGCTATGACGCCATCGTCACCGACGCGCAGAACCCGACCGCCTTCGGCCCGGTCATCAAACGCGCCAAGGAAGCCGGCATCGTGCTGGTCGCCTTCGACAATATTCTCGACACCAAGGACGCTATCAACGTCAATGTCGACCAGAAGGGACTTGGCGAATTGTGGGCCAAGTGGCTGGTCGCCAAGATCCCGAATGGCGGCAAGATCCTGGAAGTGCGCGGCGTCGCCGGCACCTCCGTCGACACCGATCGCCACAACGGCATCCATGAGGTGTTCGACGCCTCCGGCAAGAAGTGGGATGTGACCGAAGTCGCCGGCAAATGGGATGACGGCGTGGCGCAGAAAGTGACCGCCGATGCGATCGCCACCAACGGTCCGTTCGACGGCATCACCGGCCAGGGCGGCGACACCGGCATCGTGCAGGCGATGATGGACGCCAAGCATCCGTTCGTGCCGTTCGGCGGCGAGACCGAAAACGGCTTCCGCAAGTTCTGCGCGGCGCATTCGGCCGATGGCCTGAAGTGCACCTCCGCCGGCTCGGGCCCGGCCCAGGTCGCCGTCGCCATCAAGACGGCGATCGCGGCACTCGAAGGCGAAGTGGTGCCGCAGGAGGTGAAGCTGCCTCTGGCCGTCGCCACGGATCCGGACATGAAGGAAGGCACGGATTACTTCCCGAAGGAGTCCGACAATTTCTTCGTCGGCAATTCCTTCCCGACCTGCGGCATCAATTTCAGCGCCCAGGAAATCATGGGGCAGACCAAGGAAAACCAGTAGTCGCTTTCTATCGTCTGGCGCCGCGGCTGATCCCGCGGCGCCAGCCTGCAATCCCACAATCGCCCTGGGAGGGTTGATGGACGGTGCGGCTCCACTCTTTCGCATGGAAGGCATGTCCAAGCGCTATGGCGGCGTGCGGGCGCTGGAAAAGGCCGAACTGACGGTCGAGGCCGGCAGCATCCACGCCATTCTCGGTGAAAACGGGGCCGGCAAGTCGACGCTGATCAAGGTCATGGCCGGTGTCGTGGCGCCCGACGAGGGCCACATGATGCTGGACGGGCGCGAGGTGACCTTCGCGTCGCCGGGTGCGGCGAACAAGGCCGGCATTGTCTGCATCTTCCAGGAACTGTCGCTGATCCCCGAACTCAGCGTCGCCGACAACATCGTCATTTCCGATCCGCCCAAACGCTTCGGCATGATCGACCGCAAGGCGCAGCGGCGCATCGCCGAGGACGCGCTGGCGCGCGCGGGTGCCGGTGACATCCATCCGCTGGCGCTGGTCAAGGACCTGCCGTTGTCACGACGGCAGATGGTGGAGATCGCCAAGGCGCTGGCCAGGAAACCGCGCATCCTCATCCTCGACGAAGCGACCTCGGCGCTGACGGCGGCGGATGTCGCGAAGATCTTCGGCGTCTTGAAACGACTGCGCTCGGAAGGGCTGGCGCTGCTCTACATCTCGCACCGCATGAATGAGATCGCCGAACTGGCCGATCATTGCACCGTGTTCCGCAATGGCCGCAATGTCGCCAGCTACGAGGCCGGCTCGAAGAGCGACAACGAGGTGGTCGAGCTGATGATAGGCCGTGAATACAGCCATATTTTTCCGCCCAAGCCGGCGGCGGCACCCACTGGCGCCGCCCCCCGGCTCGAGGCGCGCAAATTGTCCTGGGCCGACCGGCTGCACGATATCTCGCTGACGGTCAGGGCAGGCGAGGTGGTCGGCCTCGGCGGGCTCGACGGCCAAGGCCAGCGCGAATTGCTGCTCGCCTTCTTCGGTGTGCTGCGCGGCCTCTCCGGCGAGGTGCTGATCGACGGCAAGCCGGTGACGATCACCAGCCCGGCAGCGGCCCGCGAGGATAGCGTCGGCATGGCGCTCATCCCGGAGGACCGCAAGACCGAAGGACTGATGCTGCCGATGACGGTGCGCGAAAACCTGTCTTTCGCCGCGCTCGATCGGCTGTCGAAAGGCGGCATCATCGATCGCGCCGCCGAACAGCGGCTGATCGACGACATGGTCGGCCTGCTGGCGATCAAGACGGCGGGCCTCGACATTCCGGTCGGCGCGCTGTCGGGCGGCAACCAGCAGAAGGTGGTGATCGCCAAATGGCTGATGCGCCAGCCGCGCATCATCCTGCTCAACGACCCGACACGCGGCATCGATGTCGGCACCAAACAGGAGATCTATCAGCTGATGCGCAAGCTGGCGGATGCGGGCGCGGCGATCCTGTTCTATTCGACCGACTATGACGAACTGATCGGCTGCTGCGACCGGGTCCTGGTGCTCTATGACGGCGCCGTCAAGCGCGAGCTGGTCGGCGGCGAGATCACCGAGCGGGCGCTTATAGCGAGCGCGCTCAACATCCATGGCGAGGAGAGCCCGGTGGGCCTGGGAGCAAGCGTGTGAAAGACTGGCGCTACTGGCTGGCCGAGCAGCGCGGAACGTTGCTGGCTCTCGGCATCTTCATCGTCATGTTCGTCATCTACACCTCGAACCACCCGGCGGGCTTCACCGCCAATGTCGTGCAGACGGCGGCGAACAAGGGCGTGCTGCTTGCCTTCGTCGCCATGGCGCAGACGCTGGTCGTCATCACCTCCGGCATCGACCTGTCCGTGGGCATGATCTTCCTGCTCACCAACTGCCTGGCCTCCTGGCTGGTGGTAGGCACGCCGTTGCAGACCACGCTCGGCGTCATCGCCGTGCTTGTGGCGGGCCTTCTGTGCGGCGCCGTCAACGGCGCCATCGTCATCTATGGGCGGCTGCAGCCGATCGTCGCCACCATCGCCACCGGGGCTGTCTACTACGGCATCGGACTGTTGTTGCGACCTTTCCCGGGCGGTTCGGTCAATGAGGACCTGGCCGACGCGCTGACCGGCCGCGTGTTCGGCTTTGTGCCGGCGAGCCTGGTGGTGCTGCTCGCCATCGTGCTGGTGATCTGGGTGCCGTTCAGCCGCTCGATCCTCGGCCGCGCGGCATACGCGGCGGGCTCTTCGGAAACGGCGGCCTATATGTCCGGCGTGCCGATCCGGCGCGGCAAGTTCGCCGCCTATACGCTGGCCGGGCTGCTGGCGGCGATCGGCGGGCTGTTCCTCACCTTCTTCACCTATACGGGCGAGGCTGCCTACGCGAGCGGCAACTCCTACACGTTGTTCTCGATCGCGGCGGTCGTGCTGGGTGGTGTGTCGCTGTTCGGCGGCAAGGGCAGCGCTATCGGCGCCATCTTCGGCGCCCTTGCCTTCCGCACCATTGGCGACCTGTTGTTCGTGTTCGACTTCGATCCGCTCTGGCAGCCGCTGTTCCAGGGCGTTATCCTGCTGGTCGCCGTCAGCCTCGGCGCCTTCGCCCTTTTTCGGGTCCGCAACCGGCTGGAGTGGTTCCTGTGAGCGAGACGACCTTGGGCGGCATTGCCGGCCGCATGCCGAAATTCATCCGCCGCGCCGACCCGGCGGTGCTGACCGCCTTTGCCTGCATCGTGGTGCTGCTGTTGGTCGGCAGTCTTTATTCGCGCAGCTTCCTGTCGCCTGAATATCTCCTGCAGCAGCTCAAGGTGGCCTCGTTCCTCGGCGTCATCGCCACCGGCATGATGCTGGTCATCCTGCTCGGCCAGATCGACCTGTCGGTGCCGTGGTCGGTGGCGGCGGGCGCGATGATGGCCTGCGCGGCGGCCGCCTACGGTCCGGCCGGGGTGGTGCTGGCGATCCCGTTCGGCATCTTCTGCGGCGTGCTGATCGGCATCGTCAACGGCATCGGCGTCGCCTATTTGCGCATTCCCTCAATGATCATCACGCTCGCCACCAATGCCGTCGCGCAAGGGCTGATGGTGGTCTATACCGGCGGCTTCTCGCCACAGGATTCGGCGACCGGCGCCATGCGCTACCTGGCCACCGGCTTCACCATTCCGGGCGTCCCCAACGCCGTCATCATCTGGGCGCTTATAGGGATCGCGATGGTGTTCGTGCTGACGCGCACCGGCTTCGGCCGCGCGGTCTATGGCATCGGCAACCGCGAGCGTGCCGCCTATCTCTCCGGCATCGACACGAGACGCGTGGTGATGATCGCCTTCGCTGTCTCCGGAGGGCTCTCCGCCTTCGGCGGCGTGCTGCTGGCCGGCTACGCCTCCAAGGCGGCGCAGTCGATGGGCGATGCCTATCTGCTACCGTCGATCGCAGCCGTGGTGCTGGGCGGTACCTCGATCCTGGGCGGGCGCGGCTCCTATCTCGGCACCGTCGCCGGCGTGATCCTGATCACGCTGTTGCAATCCATCCTCTCGGTCATGCAGATGCCGGAGGCGGGACGGCAGATCATCTATGGCGTCGTCATCGTCGCCATGCTCCTGCTTTATGGCCGCGCACCGGCGAGCCGCTGACGGTGGACGAAAACGCAGCGCAGGCGCCGACGGGCGCTTCCGGTTTGGCGCCTCCGGCCATCGTGGTGATGGGTGTCGCCGGCTGCGGCAAGTCAGCCGTCGGCATCGCGCTGGCCACCGCGCTCGATGCCGTCTTCATCGAGGGCGACAGGCTGCATCCGCCCGAAAACGTCGCCCGCATGGCACGCGGCGAACCGCTCACCGATCAACTGCGCGAAGGCTGGCTCGACGCGATCGGCGAGCAGATCCAGGCCTCGATCGGCAAGCGGCAAGGTGTGGTCGCCGCCTGCTCGGCGCTGAAGCGCGGTTATCGCGAGCGCCTGCGCGGTTTTTGCCCTGATATCGTCTTCCTCTATCTGGAGATCGATCCCGCCACCGCGCGGCGGCGCGTTGGCAACCGCAAGGGCCATTTCATGCCGGCAAGCCTGGTTGACAGCCAGTTCGCCATCCTTGAGCCGCCGGGGCAAGACGAGCGGGCATTGACGCTCGACGCGACACGGCCGGTCGACGAACTCGTCGCCCAGGCAATGCGCTTGATACGCCCGTCATGAGCCTTCTTCGGCGCTGATGCCGATGCCGTCCTGGGCTTCCGTCAACCGCTCATGGCGCGACCAGGACATCATCTGCTCGGGGCACTCTTTCAGCGCCTGCAGCAGGCGGTCGCGTTTGAGCAGGATGTAGTGTGCCTGCAGGGCCATGTTCTTGGCTCCGTCCCTGATTGTGTCCGCTGCCTGGAGCGCCGGTGCCGCCGGCACCAGCTCGGGGCTCAAGACGGCGCGATATTCCCGGAAGGGAACGACCTCGAAGGTCGACATCGCAAACAGGGCCGTCTTGCCGCGCGCGGCGAAATTCGCCGGTGCCGAGGCAAGGTGCGTCCAGCCGCTTTCGCCAAGCGCGGTTTCGGTGAAGGTCGAGCCGGCGTGGATTGTGTTGGTCATCATCACGACGCCGTTCTGCCTCAGCATCTTCTGAATGCGGATGGTGACCTGATAGGCGTCGTCACGGTCGAAGACGATCCGGCTTTTCAGGAACCGGTTCTCGACACGAACCATTGGCGGATTGAGAAAGCGCTGGCCGAATGCCGTCTCGGAAACGCCATGCGTGTTGACGCTGACCTGATGCGCTTCGATGCCGGCCTCATGCATGGCGCGCTTGCCGATCATTGTCTGGGCGGTGAACTGATCGCACCAGAGGATCGCGCCATGGCCGCGTTGCAAAGCGGCCTGCAAGTCCTCAAGCCCTTCCAGCCGGATCGCCGGCGTCCAGCGACGGGCGACCAGATGCGCGGCAAGCTGCATGCGGCGGCGATGGCGCGCCGCGAGCAATGCCTCGAACAGCTTGCGCGCATCGATGTCGCTGCCGAGCACCGCGCGGGTTGCGGCGGCATATCCGGGGAAATCCTTGCGCATATGACGCTTCAGGCGAAACCGCGACGCCCAATCGCAGATCGGCGACCACCAGCGCACCGGCAGCACCGCCGCGACCGCGAGATAGAAGAGGGCGGCCAGGCTTTCGCGAAGATCCCTGGCGGAGAAGCGGCGGAGCTTGCCGGCGTTAAGTTGCCTGCGGCTGAAGAAGCGCACGTCCTCGGCATATTCGGGGACAAAGACGTCGGCGATGATCTCGGTGCGGAAGCTGGCTGCCGATGGCTTGCGGGGGACTTTTCGGGATTTCGTGAACCTCGACAGCCTCATTCGCGCCGCTCTAGATCTGGGATGTCAACTCGACCGGAAAATCGTCATTGTCGGCATCGCGCATGGCGGCGAGGCTGCGGTTGTCCAGCACCTCGGCGATCGCCTGGCGCACTTCCAGCATCATGTGCCGGACCTGGCAGGTCGCTTCGTCGCAATCCTCGCAGCGCTGGTACTGCGTGCGGCTGGCGCAAGGTATCGGCGCCAGCGGACCGTCCAGCACGCGCACGACATGGCCGATCTTGATCTCGGAAGCGGGGCGGGCGAGGCGATAGCCACCTTCCTTGCCCTTGCGGCTCTGGACGAAGCCGGCGTTGCGCAATTCGCCCAGTATGGCATCGAGGAATTTCTTCGGGATGTTGTTGGCGACGGCGATGTCGTTGACGAAGGCCAATTGGCCAACCGGAAGGTTGGAAAGATGCACGAGGGCCTTGAGGCCGTATTTGCCTTTTTTCGTCAGCATGCCCGAGTCAACCCGTTGAAGCCCCAACCACCCCGCATCTGGCGGCTGTTTGTGTGCAAATGATGACGGCATTGCTTCCACACCCTGCCGTTTCGCGAAAACAAGCCATTGGAAAGGCATGTTTGGCACAAACGCGTTGATTGTTTGTAACGTTTTGCACGAAGGCGCCGGATTGCCCTATCGTCTGCCTAAACAAGAAAAGCCGGCCCCGGGGCCGGCTCTCCTGATCTTTCTATCGGACCGCTGAAACTTTACCGGCTGCCATAAGCTTGGTCGAGCAGGCCGCCGGCGGCGAAATGCTCTTTTTGGACCTTGTCCCAACCGCCGAAGACGTCTTCCACCGTCAGCAGGCGCACGTCCGGAAAATCGGCCTTGTATTTGGCCGCGACAGCCGCGTCGCGTGCGCGCAGGCCATTCTCGGCGGCAATGCCCTGGCCCTCGGGCGTATAGAGGAAGTCGAGATAGCTCTTGGCCAGGTCACGCGTGCCGTGTTCGTCGGCGACCTTGTCGACGATCGCCACCGGGAATTCCGCCAGCAGGCTGACCGAAGGGGTGACCTGCTCGAACTTGTCGTCGCCATATTCCTTGCGGATGCCGCGCGTCTCGGATTCGAAGGTGATCAGCACGTCGCCGATCTCGCGCTGCACGAAGGTGGTGGTCGCGGCGCGCCCGCCGGTGTCGAAGATCGGCACGTTGTTGAACAGCTTGGTAATGAACTCCTTCACCTTGGCGTCGTCGCCCTTGAAGGCTTCCTTGGCGTAGGCGGTGGCCGCCAGATAGGTGTAGCGCGCATTGCCCGACGTCTTCGGATTGGGAAAGATCACCTGCACGTCGTCGCGCACGAGGTCGTTCCAGTCCTTGATGTGCTTGGGATTGCCCGCGCGGACGAGAAACGAAGGCAGCGAATAGAAGGGCGAGGCGTTGTCTGGAAAATCCTTCTGCCAGTCGGCCGAGACGAGGCCCTTCTTGACCAGGAAGTCGACATCGGTGACCTGGTTGAAGGTGACGACGTCGGCCCCGAGGCCCTCGGCGATGGCGCGCGCCTGCGCCGAGGTGCCGGCATGGGACTGGTCGACGCTGACGCCCGGATGCTTGGCGATAAAGGCCTTGTTGACCTGCACGAAGAGTTCGCGGCCGACGTCATAGGAGGCGTTGAGCAGCTTGTCGGCCGACCAAGCCTGGGAGGATGCGAGGATGAGGCCGGCTGCGACGGCAACGCTGAGGAAAAATCGCTTCATGAAATGGCTCCGGATGTAATGTTTTATCGTCCGAGCATAGCGAGGGTACAAAGGGGCGGCGAGGCATAGATTCAGGGCTTGGCACTCGTTGCTAGAAAACCGTTTCCCAGACAGGCTGATCCTAGGTTTTTCTTTTGAGCGGCATCATACTGGAGCTCGGTTCACGTCAACCTTTTCCCAATGGAAAGGACGAATAGATACACATTTGTGTATGCGGCATGTTATGGTGAAGGAAAGGAGCCCTCCATGGCGAAAGCCGCAGCCGAACTCACGCTAAGCCTGTCAATCTGCGCATTCGCGAGGATATGCGCATACTGATTGACCGCGCCGCAAAGCTACGCGGGAAAACTCGTTCCGATTTCATGATCGATGCCGCCTACCGCGCGGCCGAGGATACGCTCCTCGACCAAACACTGATCAAGGTAGATGCCCAGAGTTACCGGCACTATCTCGACATCCTCGATGAACCGCCAAGCGGGGAAGGTTTTGCGCGTCTTATGAACGTGCCCAAGCCATGGCAGGACTGATGCTGTCGGCGCCCACGCCGCTGGCCGAGAACCACGATCTCGAACTTTTCCAAAGCGGAACGGAAAGTCTCGACCAATGGCTTCGCCGCCGCGCACGGGCCAACCAGGTCAGTGGCGCATCTCGTACTTATGTGGTCGCGGAAGGCACACGCGTTGTCGGCTACTACTGCCTGTCTTCGGGCGGGCTTGACCTGGCGGAAGCGCCCGGCATTGTTCGGCGCAACATGCCGGATCCCATTCCAATGGTCGTGCTCGGGCGTCTCGCGGTGGACACAGGCTGGCAAGGGAAGGGACCGGGTGCAGCGCTTCTGCAAGATGCCGTCCTGCGCGCCGGTCAAGCCGCGACGATCCTCGGGATACGCGGAATTTTTGTTCATGCGATATCGGACGAAGCGAAAGCCTTTTATGAGCGCCATGGCTTTGCGGCTTCCCCGAAAAATCCCATGACATTGGTGCTGTCGTTGAAAGGCCTGGTGAAAGGGTAGGCGGCCGCCCTCGACCGGGATAGGGATTGACGGCGGTCCTATCGCTACGCAGCCGGAAACAGCTTCCAGCGCCCCGGCCGGAACGCCACGCGGCTCTTCTGCGCCGCCGGATGATCGACCGGCAGTTCGATCTCGACCCGCTGGCGTTCGCCGCCGATCTCGAGCTCGACGCGCCTTGTGCCGGCGACGCGGCGGCTGGCGGCCACGGTGCCGGCGATGCAGCCGCTGCAGCCGTCCAGCAGTTCGACGTCATGCGGCCGGAAGTAGAGCATCGCGTCGCCCTCGGGCGCATGCGGCGCCGACAATCCGATCGGACGGTCGGCCAGCCAGATCTCGCCATTCTCGACCTTGACGGGAAGGGAGCTGGATTCACCGATGAAGCCGTAGACGAAAGGCGAGTTCGGCGTGTCGTAGATGTCGTCGGCGGTGCCGACCTGTTCGATGCGCCCCTGGCTCATCACCACGACGCGGTCGGCAAGCTCCAAAGCCTCTTCCTGGTCGTGGGTCACGAAGACGGTGGTGTGGCCGGTGCGGTCATGGATTTCGCGCAGCCAGCGACGCAGTTCCCGGCGCACCTGCGCATCGAGCGCGCCGAACGGCTCGTCGAGCAGCAGCACCTTGGGTTCGATGGCCATGGCGCGGGCGAGCGCCACACGCTGGCGCTGGCCGCCCGAAAGCTGCGCCGGATAGCGCTTCTCCAGCCCTGAAAGCTGGACAAGATCGAGAAGCTCGGAGGCGCGGCGGCGGATTTCGGGGGTCGACGGCCGCGTCGGCCCGTGCCGCACCTTGAGGCCGAAGCCGATATTGTCGGCCACCGTCATGTGGCGGAACAGCGCGTAGTGCTGGAAGACGAAGCCTACGTTGCGCTCCTGGATCGATTTCTGCGAAGCGTCCTCGTCACCAAAGAAGATTTTCCCACGCGTCGGGCGCTCCAGTCCGGCGATCAGCCTGAGCAGCGTCGTCTTGCCGGAGCCGGACGGTCCGAGCAGCGCGATCAGTTCGCCCGACTTGATGTCGAGCGAGACATCGTGGAGCGCCGGAAACCGCTCGAACTCCTTGCGCACGTTGGCAACGCGAACTTCCATGCAATGAACCTTCTAATGTCCGCGCGTCGCGGCGAGTTCGGCGCCGTAGCGCATCTCGAGCAGTGTTTTCAAGACCAGCGTGACGAGCGCCAGCCCGGCAAGCAAGGAAGCAACGGCAAAGGCGCCGACGGCGTTGTACTCGTTGTAGAGGATTTCGACATGCAGCGGCATGGTGTTGGTCAGGCCGCGTATGTGGCCCGACACCACCGAAACCGCGCCGAACTCGCCCATGGCGCGCGCATTGCACAAAAGGACGCCGTAGAGCAGGCCCCATTTGACGTTAGGCAAGGTCACGTACCAGAAGGCCTGCCAGCCATTGGCGCCAAGCGACAGCGCCGCCTCCTCGTCGCCATTGCCCTGTTCCTGCATGAGCGGAATAAGTTCGCGGGCGACGAAGGGGAAGGTGACGAAGACGGTGGCCAGCACAATGCCCGGCACGGCGAACAGGATCTGGATGCCATGTGCCTTCAGCCACTCGCCGAGCAACCCTTGAGCACCGAAGAGAAGCACGTAGACCAGACCCGAAATGACCGGCGAGACCGAGAACGGCAGGTCGATCAGCGTGGTCAGGAAGGCCTTGCCCTTGAACTCGAACTTGGCGATCGCCCAGGCGGCCGAGATGCCGAAGACGATGTTGAGCGGGACCGAGATCGCGGCCACCAGCAAGGTCAGGCGGATCGCCGAACGCGTGTCGGCATCGCTTAGCGATTGCAGGTAGGTGCCAACGCCTTTGGCGAAAGCTTCCTTGAAAACGATGATCAGCGGCAGCAGCAGGAAGACGGCGAGAAAGACGAAGACGATGGCCATCAGCACGGCGCGTGCCGGCCGGCTCTCGGTCACCGCCGCCGAGCGGCTCTCATGATACGGTTCGTATGATTTGATCTCGGGATCAGCCATAGCGCTTGCGGCTCCATGTCTGCACCAGATTGACGATCAACAGCATGATGAACGACAGCGCCAGCATGATCGCGGCGATCGCGGTCGCCGCCGGGTAATTGTATTCCTCGAGCCGGATGACGATCAGAAGCGGCGCGATCTCGGATTTGTAGGGCAGGTTGCCGGCGATGAAGATGACCGAGCCGTATTCGCCGACGCCACGCGCGAAGGCCAGCGAGAAGCCGGTGATGATGGCGGGCGCCAGGCCGGGAAAGAGCACGCGGGTGATGATCTGGAAGCGGCTGGCGCCAAGCGTGGCTGCGGCTTCCTCCACTTCCTTGTCGATCTCTTCCATGATCGGCTGCACGGTTCGCACGACGAAGGGCAGGCCGATGAAGATCAGCGCAATGACGATGCCGAGCGGCGTGTAGGCGACCTTGATGCCGAGCGGCATCAGCAATTTGCCGATCCAGCCATTCGGCGCGTAGAGCGTGGTCAGCGCGATGCCGGCCACCGCCGTCGGCAGCGCGAAGGGCAGGTCGACCATGGCGTCGACGATGCGGCGGCCGGGAAAACGGTAGCGCACCAGCACCCAGGCGACGAGCGTGCCGAAGACGACATTGACGACAGCCGCGATGAACGCCGTGCCGAAGCTGATTCGAAGGGCGTTGATCGTGCGGCGATCGGTGGCGATGGCCCAGAAATCGACCCAGCCGAGAGCGGCCGAACGCCAGATCAGCCCGGATAGGGGGATGAGGATGATGAGGGTGAGGTAGGCAAGCGAGAAGCCGAGCGTCAATCCGAAACCCGGAATGACGCTCGGCTGTCTGAACCGCCACCCCGCCCGCGCGGGTGCTGTGGTCATGTCGTCCCGATCTAGGTTTAGCTCACTGGGCCGGCTTGTAGATCTGGTCGAATATACCACCGTCGCCGAAATGATAAGGCTGCGCTTTCTTCCAGCCGCCGAAAAGCGGATCGTCGATGGTGATCAGCTTGATCGGCGGCAGCTTGGCGAGATCCTCGGGCGGAACCAGTTCGGGCTTGGACGGCCTATAATGGTTCTTGGCGATGATGGTCTGGCCTTCCTTGGAATAGAGGTAGCTCAGATAGGCCTCGGCCACCTTGCGTGTGCCCTTGGCGTCGACATTGGCGTCGACCACGGCCACCGGTGGCTCGGCCAGGATGGAGGTCGGCGGATAAACGATGTCGAAATTGTCGGCGCCGAACTCGTCGAGCGCCAGATAGGCGTCGTTTTCCCAGGCGATCAGCACGTCACCCAGGCCTTTTTGCGCGAAGGTCACGGTCGAGCCGCGCGCGCCGGTGTCGAGCACGGGAGCATTGGCGTAGAGCTTGCCGACGAAGTCCTTGGTCTTGGCTTCATCGCCGCCATCATTGGCGTTGGCATAGGCCCAGGCCGCGAGATAGTTCCAGCGTGCGCCGCCCGAGGTTTTGGGGTTGGGCGTGATCACCTGGACACCGTCCTTGACGAGGTCGTTCCAGTCGTGGATGCCCTTGGGATTGCCCTTGCGGACAAGGAAGATGATCGTCGAGGTGTAGGGCGCCGAATTGTTTTCGAATTTGGTGCGCCAGTCTGGATTGATCTTCTTTGACTTCGAGACGATGGCGTTGATGTCGCCTTCGAGCGCCAGCGTCACCACATCGGCGTCGAGGCCATCGATCACCGCGCGGGCCTGGGCACCCGATCCGCCATGCGACTGCTGGATGGTCACCGTCTCGCCGGTCTCCGCCTTCCAATGCGCGGCGAAGGCCTCGTCATAGGCCTTGTAGAGCTCGCGCGTCGGATCGTAGGACACATTGAGAATGGTGGTGTCGGCAAACGCGAAACCGAGCGTGCCGAACTGGATAGATGTGGCGACCAGTGCGCCGAGCAGTTTCCTGAAATGAGGTTTGGTCATTTCTGCCTCCGTTAACCCGCGCCAAATCTAGCAAATTTATAGAAATAAGATGCATTGAATGTTGCCTTTTTTGTCCTCTTGAAGGAAATCTTCGGCGATCTGTCGCTGTTATGAGAAATATTTTCCTCGCGGTCGCTCCGCGCCGGAGTCGGCCACCATCCGGCCTATCTAGGGATGCGCGGTTGCCGGGCAAGGCTGGTTGGGCAAGGGTGGTTGGGCAGGTTACTCGGCGGTCACCGGGAAATCGAAGCGCTGCTTTTGAAATGGCTCCCGGGCCAGCGCAAAATGCCACCATTCGCGCGCGTAGTTCTTGAACCCGCCAGCACGCATGGCATCGACGAGCAGCTTTCGGTTTGCCGCGGCTTTGGCGCCGAGCGGGCGATGCGCGGTCTCGCTCATCGGGTCGAAACAATCGAAGCCGGTGCCGAAATCGAGGGTGTCGGCATCGATCGCGCCGCAGGCCGGTTTCGGCACGGGGGTACTGTCGACAGGCGCGATGGCAACATCGACGGTGGAGCCGCGCGAATGGCTGGACCGATCACCGACGTAGCCCTTGGCAATGAGATCGCCACGCTTGACCGTCGGATACCATTGCGGGTCCGGCGGTCCACCCGCGGCCGTCCATTCACCCATGTCGGCAACGGCGCGGGCAGGGCGATAGCAGTCGAAGACGACCAGCGTCAGGCCTCTGGTGGCGATCGCCCGCTGGACTCTGGAAAGTGCCTCGGCGGCCTCCCGGGTCAAAATGCAGACCGGCGCGTCATAGCCATTCACCTTGCGGTGCAGAAAATTGTCGGCGTTGGCGTAGCGAATGTCCTGGCGGATCGATGGGGCGACATCGGCGAGGCGAACGAAACCCGCGGGGAGGGGATCGGCAGGCGCCGGCAGGGCCGAGCCGGCAATCATCAGCGCACAAAAGCCAATGCGCTGAATCGCCTGGCGCATTCTATTCAAGGATCGCTTTCACTGGACGAAGACCTTCACACTGGCAGCCCGTCCTGCGGCGTCGATGACGGTGAGCGTCGAATAGCCCGCGCCGTCGGGCAGCCAGGTCGCGGTGCGGCGGCGGTCGAGGCCGATGAGGGGCTTGCCATTGGCCAGCCAGCGGAACGGGGCGCGGCCGCCTTGCAATTTCAGCACCAGCGGCGAGGCGTCGGCCGAGTTGGTGGAGAGATCGACGCGGGCGCCGTCCGGCGGGAAGATGATGCTCGGCGCCGGTTCGGTCGGCGTCGCCTGCACCAGGCCATCCGCGCCGGCGCCGAAGCGGGCGAGCGTCACAGGCAGGTCCTCGCGCTTGGGTGTGAAGGCACCGGGCGGTTTGCCTGGCAGCGGTACGGTGGCGAGGCCCGAGCGGACAAAGCCTTCGAACAGGATCGGGGCGGCCGAGACATAGCCGGAGAGGCCCGGCACCGCGCCGGCATCGGGCCTGCCGACCCAGACGCCCAGCACATAGCGGCCATCGAAGCCCACCGACCAGGCGTCGCGGTAGCCGTAGGAGGTTCCGGTCTTGTAGGCGATGCCGCGCTGCAAGGCACCTTCCGGCGGTTTTACTCCGGAGAGGATGTCGATGATCTGCCAATTGGCCTGGTCGCTGAGGATGGTGGCGGTCGAACTCACGGCATTGGCCGGTTCGGTGCCGTCGCGCAGCGAGTGCGTCTTGCCGCCATTGGCGAGCCCCGTATAGAGCTGGACGAGGTCGCGCAGCGTGACGCCGACGCCACCAAGCCCGATGG
This sequence comes from Mesorhizobium australicum WSM2073, assembly GCF_000230995.2. Classification (NCBI taxonomy): domain Bacteria; kingdom Pseudomonadati; phylum Pseudomonadota; class Alphaproteobacteria; order Hyphomicrobiales; family Phyllobacteriaceae; genus Mesorhizobium; species Mesorhizobium australicum. Next base: position 3,379,393 of record NC_019973.1, read on the forward strand.
CCAGCCCCGGCGCCTCATTGACCGGCAGGATTGGGTTGACGCCCGCCTGGCGGAAGCGCGCCGTCAGCCGCGCCGGACCGACCGCGTCGAGCACCCGGATCGCCGGCACGTTGAGCGACAATTGCAGCGCCTGGCGGATCGAGACATCGCCCTGATAGCCCATGTCGAAATTCTTGGGTCTGTAGCCGCTGAAATCGACCGGGCTGTCCTCGATCAGCGTCTCCTGCGCCACCAGTCCCTGTTCGAAGGCGAGGCCATAGATGAACGGCTTCAGCGTCGAGCCGGGCGAGCGCACGACCTTGGTCATGTCGATCCAGCCGGAACGGCTGGAATCGAAGAAATTGGCCGAGCCGACTTCGCCCAGAATGTCGCCGGTGCGGGCATCGGCCAGCACCATGGCGACCGACAGACGCGGCCCGAGCCTGGTGGCGGCGTCGCGGGCCACCTGCTCCAGTCCCTGCTGGACGCTTTTGCGAATCGTCAGCTTGAGCGGCTGGCCGGGGACGGCCTTGGGCAGCATCGCGTAAGAGGCATGCGGGGCGAGCGCCGGCAAGCGCCGGCGCAGGCCCAACACATCGTCAAGCGCCGCGCGTGCGGCCTCGCGTTCGCCGATCAGGCCTGATGAGACCATGCGGGTGAGCACACGGTCGCGAGCTGCGTGGGCGATCTGCAGGTTGCGGTCAGGACGGCGTTTTTCCGGCAGTTGCGGGAGGGCCACCAGAAGCGCGGCTTCGGAAACGGTGAGCCGCTTTGGCTCCTTGCCGAAATAGGCGAGCGAAGCGGCACGCACGCCCTCCAGATTGCCGCCATAGGGCGCCAGTGTGAGATAGCGTTCGAGGATCTCGCGCTTCGACAACCGCCGCTCGATCTGGATGGCCCGCAGCATCTGCTTGAGCTTGGAGCCGAGGCTGCGGCTCTCGCGCGGCTCGATCAGGCGGGCGAGCTGCATCGACAGGGTCGAGCCGCCGGAGACGATGTGGCCGCTGGTTGCGAACTGGCCGGCGGCGCGCGCCAGCGCCAGCACGTCGACACCCTCATGGTCCCAGAAGCGCTTGTCCTCATAGGTGACCAGCATGTCGACGAACTGCTTGTCGACCTGGTCGAGCCGGGTTTCCAGCCGCCAGTAGCCGTCCGGCGTGGCAAAGGCGCGCAACAGCTGGCCGTCGCGGTCCTGGACTTCGGTGGAGACGGTGAGCCTTTCAGGAAGCGGGGGCGGGAAGGCGCGGTCGAGTTGCCAGAGGGTGGCGACGGCAATCGTGAAGAAGGCGGCAAGGGAGGCAACTGCGATGGCAGCGCGACGGAGGAGTTTCTTGGAAAGCATGGCGCCGCCCCTCATCCGGCTGCCGCCACCTTCTCCCCGTTTAGTGACGGGGAGAAGGGAGCTGTGGCATGCATTGGCGCCTTTCCTGCGACGTTTAAAGCTGGCGAAAGCTTTGGTGCAGGCTTCTTTCTCCCCGTCTCTATACGGGGAGAAATGCCCGGCAGGGCAATGAGGGGCGGCGCGAACCTCACGTTCATTTCCGCCAAGGCACCTTACGGTGCCTTGATCTCCATCATGCCGGTAGCTGTGCGGGCCGAATATTGCGGACGGTACATGTCCTCCACCGTTGCCGCCGGATGGGCATAGGTGCCCGGCGTCACGGCGCGCACGACATAGGCAAGCGTCAGATTGTGGTCGTGGTCGCCATCGGCCGGGTTGAATGCCGCGACGAAGCGATCGTCGCGGAATTCCAGATGCGCGGCGTCGGTCTGTGCCAGCCAGGAGAAGTTCGTCAACTGGGCGCTGGAGACCAGGCCTGGATTGTCGATCTCGAAGCCGGCCGGCAACAGGTCGGTGACCAGCAGGCGCGACGGCCAGCTGTTCTGCTCGGTGACCTTGAGCACGACGACATAGCGTTCGTTCTGGGTTGCCTCGGTCACATTGGCTTCAGTGCCGTCGAGCTTGTAGTAGGTGCGGCTGATGGTGAAGCCGTCACCGCCGGCCGGCAAGGGCTGGATCGGCGACGCCACGGTGGTGACGACGGCCTGCAGCGGGGTCTTGCCGGTGTTGGCGATTTCGAGCGGGCTGTCGATAAGCTCGGAGCCGTTGACCTGGTTGGAATAGCCGCCGGAATGCGGCGCGCCATTGACGGTGAGCGCGATAGAGTCGTTGCCCTCCTTCAGCGCGCGCGCCGCCAGCAGCATCCAGGAATCGTCCTGAGTGCTGGTCCAGCGGGCTTCGGCGCGTTCCCTGGTCACCAGTTTGATCAGCTCGGGCACGATGGTCGATACCGGCTTCGATTCCGCCGCCAGCGACAGCATCGCCGCGCCGTCACGCAACGCCGAACCGTAGTCGGAGCGGTACCAGTCGTACTCCGTGCTCGACTTGGCGAGCTGCAGCGCGGTCTTGAACGTCGCCTCTGAACGCTGCGTGTCGCCGTAGAGCGCCAGGCTCGCCGCCAATTGGGCAACGGCCATCGGGCTCGAGAAGGCTTCGAGCTGGGTGTCGGCGTAATAGCGCAGATCGCCGATCGAGGCCTTCTTGTTGCGGGCGAGCACATAGAGGGCGTAGGCGATCTCGCTGCCGCGGTCCTGTACGCTCTGGTCGTAGCCGAGCGAGTTCTGCAGGTTGTTGAGGGCCTGGTTCATCGCCAGAGCCGGCACGTCGTATTTCTGCTCCCGCGCCCTGGTCAGGAATTCGCTGACATAGGCGTCGAGCCACAGGTCGCCGGAGCCCGGACCCCACAGGCCGAAGCTGCCGCTCGATGACTGGTAGCTCAGGACCTTGTAGATCGCATCCTGAATGCGGCCGTGCAGGTCAGGGTCGCTTTCCATGCCGACGCCGGATGCCATCTCGTTGACGTAGAGAAGCGGCATGGCGCGGCTGGTGGTCTGCTCGGCGCAGCCATAGGGGTAGCGATCAAGTGTCATCAGCAGCGAGGGCACGTCGAAGGCTGCCGCCTGCGAAACGCCGACACTGACCGAAGCGCCGTCGAGCAGGCTGGCCGCCAAGAGTTCCTTGTCGACGCGCAGCGCGCCGCCATTGCCCTTGAGGTCGACCACAAGGCGCGTGGTGACCGGCAATTGCGCCGGGCGCACCGGCACATAGAGCGTCTGCTCGACCTTGGTGCCGTCGGCGTGCGCCAGTTTGATGGTGAGCGAGGCATTGCCCGCTGTCCTGGCGATCAGCGGCACGGTCAGCGTCTGGCGCTTGCCCTGGGCGAGCGTCAGCTTCTGGGGCAGGGGCTTGTCGCCCGTCGACAGGTCGCCCGTCGTATCGATCGACAGCGCGTAGTCGCCGGCCGGGCCGTCGGTGTCGGCCACGTCGAGGCGCATGACGGCGTTGTCGCCAGGCGCCAGGAAGCGCGGCAGGCCGGCGGTAATCACTATGGGATCGCGCACGATCACGTCCGCCTGGGCATGGCCGACCGCTTCCTTGGTCCAGGCGACGGCCATGACGCGCACGGTGCCGTTGAACTGCGGGATATCGAAGTCGATCCGCGCCTTGCCGTCGGCATCGAGCTGGACGATGCCGGAGAAGAAGGCGACCAGCTTTTCGGTGGGCGGGCTGCCCTGCGCCTGCATGTTGGCGCCGTCGCCGCCGGTCCGGAGCTTGCCGGTGGTGCCCAGCGAGCCATCGATCAGGCGGCCGTAGATGTCGCGGATCTCCATGCCGAGCATGCGCTGGCCGAAGAACCAGTTCTCCGGATCCGGCGCCTTGTAGTTGGTCAAATTGAGGATGCCGACATCGACGGCGGCAACCATGACATAGGCGTTCGTGCCCGGCTGCACTCCGGCCACGGAAACCGGGATCGACAGCTGCTGGCGCGGCACGGTCTTGTCGGGCGGCGTCAGCGTGATGGCGAGCTTCTTGGCGCCCGGATCGACCGTCAGCCACTTCACGCCGATGGCGCGGGCCGGCATGCGCGTTTCCTGCGCATCGCCCGGCCGGAACAGGGTTGCCGTGACGTAGGCGCCGGCACCCCAATCGTCACCGACGGGGATATCGACGGTGCCGCCGCCTGCCGGTACGGTCGCCGTGATGGTCTTCAACAGCTTGTCGGAACCGATGTTGATCAGAAGTTCGCCGGCAAAATGCGGCGAGATTTTCAGCTTCGCCACTTCGCCCGTGGCATAATTGTCCTTGTCGAGCGCGATCTCAAGGCCATCAGGCGTTTCGGTGGTCGTCGAGGCGACATACCAGCCGGCGTCGAACTCGTAGCTGGTCGCCGGCCCCTCGGGATCGGATGTCTCGACCTCGAGCCGGTACTGGCCCCAATCGACCGGCACGGAGACGGTGGCGTCGCCGTCGGCGCCGAGGTCGACCTGGCCGTTGGAAATCGACTTGGTGAAGGAGACCGGCTCGTAGTTCCAGGAGTTGTTGGAGCGGTACCACTGGTAATTGCGTTCGACCTTGACCAGTGTCCATTGCGCGCCTTTCAGCGCCTCGCGCTTGCCGTTGGGATCGACGGCGATCAGGCTGAACTTGGCGGTGCCGCCCTGCGGCACTTCGCCATCGGCGAAGTCCGGTCGGATGCCGATCATATGGCCTTGCGGGCGGATGCCGATGTTGAGCGAGCGCTCGATGGCGCGGCCGCCGGTTTCGCGCATGCGCACCGTCACCTTGCCGTCGACCAACTTGGTGGTCGAGGGCAACTGGTCGACGGTAACAGGGAAGGTCGCCTTGCCGTCATCGCCGACCACCGGCAGGTCGGTGAGCGGCGTGACCGTCGGCTCCGCCGACTGCTCGTCGGCGAGGCCGAAGGAAAAGTTGGGAAAGCGGTCCCAGTCACGAGAGGTCGACAGCGTCAACTCCCCTTCCAGCGCAAGGCCCGCCGCCGGCGCGCCATAGAGGAAGCGGCCGTCAATGTCGATGTTGGCGGTTTCGCCCCGCGCAATCTCCTGCTTGTCGGCTTTCATGTCGAATTCGATGCGATCCGGCACGAAGTCCTCGACCAGGAACATCTGGCTGGCCACCGCCGGCTGCTTGGGATCGGTGTGGATCGACACCGACCATGTGCCGCGCATGGCGTTGGGTTCGAGCGGCAGGTCGACGGCATGGCCGCCGGCCGAGGCGCCGTCACTGACGATGCGGCGGTCCTCGACGCCATCGGGGCGCGAGAAGATGAAGGTCAGCGGCAGGTTCTCGACCGCCTTGCTCGCACCATCGCGGGCAAGGGCGGCGACATGGACGTCCTCGCCGGCGCGGTAGATGCCGCGCTCGGTCCAGGCATAGACGTCGAGCGCGCCTGGTGCCGCGCGTCCGGTGACGCCACGGTCGGACAGGTCGAAGCCGGCCTTGGCCATGTCGAGGAAGACGAAGTCATTATCGCCCTGCTTGGCCATCAGCACGGCCGGCACCATGCCGCCGTCACCGCGCGTCAGGCCGGGGTTGAAAACGGCGTGGCCGTCGGCATCCGACGTCGCGGTGCCGAGAACCTCGTTGTTCCTGGCAACCAGCGTCAGTTCGGCGCCGGCAATCGGCTTGGCGCTGCCCAGCGAACGGGCAAAGACATTGAGCCCGTCCTGGCCGGTATAGGTCGACAGGCCGATGTCGGAGACGACGAACCACTGCGTGGCCAGCGAACCGTAGTCGTCACTCTTGTCGTTGACGGGCTGCGCGGTCAGCACATAGACGCCGGGCTTGCGCTGCGGCAGCGCTTCGTCGACGGGGAAGGAGGTGGTGACTTCCTTGTTGAGGTCGTTGCCGATGTCGAGCTGGCCCTGCCAGACCGGTGCGCCCATCTGCTCGGAAATGTTGGAGATGTCATAGCCGTCGAGCTGGTGCAGGAACTGGTAGCCCGACAGAAGCTGCGCCAGCGAACGGTCGCCGATGCGGTAGAGCTTCATTTCGGCGGCGTTCATGTTGACGGTGACGACCGGGATGCCGCGGCGCGCGCCGGCCGGCAGCACGAAGCTGTCGCCGGTGAAGCGGGCGGACGGCGCGCGGTCCTGTACGTAGATCGACAGCACCACGGGGGCGGCGGTCACTTCGCCGATCGCCGCCGGCAGGCCGGCGCGGAAGGTGACGTCGTAATGCTGGCCATGCTCCAGGCCCTCGACGCAGATCTGCTTGTCCTTGGCCTCGACGCCCTTGGGCGGCGCGTTGTCGACGGTGACGAACTGCGCGTAGTCGACGCCGGTCTTGACCAGTTCCTCGGAGAATTGCGCGCAGATGCGCGGCGCGCTGGTGTCGGCATCGATGCTGTGATCGACAACGCGGAATCCTTTGCGGGCTTTCAGATCGGCATAGTCGGCCTGGACCGCGGGCGAGCTTTCCAGCGCAAGGCTGGCCTCATAGGCCTGCAGCGCCGGCCGGTAGAGATCGCGCTTGTCGAGACCGTTGCCGAGCAGCGCCAGCACTTCGGCGCGCGTCTTGGTGGTGCGCAGCAGCTTATAGGCGTTGAAGGCGGCCGACGTGCCGTTTGCCGGCAAAGTCGAGGCTTCGGAGGTGTTGGCCGCAGGCTGCACGGCCAGCGTTTCGCGCGCCAGCTTGAGCCAGAGCTGGCCATCGTCAGGCATGACCGAGACCGCGGCCTCGTATTTCTGCATGGCGGAGCGATGGTCGCCGGTCAACACGGCCTGTTCGGCGGCATTGGTCAGCGCCGCCATGCCCTCTGTCGGCTTGTCGAAGGCCGGGCCGAGCACCTTGTTGCGGTATTGCTGGGCCTGGTCGGCCATCCAGTTGGGAAAGAAGGCGAGTTCCGGCGGCGCGCCGATGTCGGGATCGCCGTCCATGTTGACGACCTTGCCGGCGACCGCGCCGGTGAAGGATTTCAACTGGTTATAGTCGGATTTGAGAAAGCACCATTTTGCCTTGGTGTTGTAGGTGAAGGCGCGGCAGGCCGGATCGCCGAGGCATGTCGTCTTGCACTGGTCGAGCGTGACGTTCTGGTCGGACCGGAGATCGAAGCCGAAATAATCGGAATTGTCCGTCGTCGCGATCCGCCGGGCCTCGGCCGCTTGCGCGACGCTACCCCAGGCAAGGAAAAAAAGGACGAGAATCGACAGACCACGAGCCGCGCGCATTGCCATTACACCCTCCAGACAATTGCAGACGTCCGGGCATGATCAAGCTTCAGTCGGGCTTGTCAACGCGCGAACGCGGCAGGTGCCGCCTGCCAACGGTTTATTTTCCGGCCAAGGACCGGTATGCGGACAGTAACCTCCATGGGAAAGGGGATCACGCTTTCTTGCGGAAACGCAGAAGGTGTGAATTCCAAGCCCGTCCTATTTCAGACAATTGGATTGTGGCCCCTTTACGAGCGCTTCAGAACTTCATTCCAATTTTAGTTTTACGAACTAGGTTGTCTTAATGCCGGCGTATGAAGAGCAGATGTCAGGAGGGATCGCGCCAGGGCGCGTGCTTCCGCGCGCCCTGCTTTTGGCCATGATGTGCTCGATGGCGCTGCTTTGCGAATCGAGGCCCGCGGCCGCGTTCGAGCTTTTCGGCATCAAGCTGTGGGGATCGTCCAGCGACGAGGACGCCGACATTGTCGATCCCCTGCGCTATGCGGTGACCATCTCCGCGCCCGATGCCGACAAGGACCTGGTCAAGAAGCTCGAAAACGCCTCGGCGTTGAAAGGCGACGAGGACCGGCCGGTTTCGGGCTCGCTCGGGCTGATGGCCAAGGCACGCAGCGACCGTGAACAGCTGGTCGCCGCCCTTTATGCCGATGCCCGTTATGAAGGCGTCGTCACCGTCACCATCGACGGCAAGCCGCTCGACGAATTGCCGCCGGACGCCGAATTCAAGGGGCCACAGCCCATTCCGGTGGCGATCACCATCTCGGCCGGCCCCAAATTCACGCTCGGCAACATCAGGCTGGAAGGCGACGCGGCGGGGCTGATGAGCGCCGATTATGGGCTGATAGCAGGCGGCGACGCCGGATCGGGCGCTGTGCTCAAGGCCGAGGCGCTGATCGTGCGGACGCTGAAGGAGCAGGGCAGGCCGCTGGCCAAGGTGACCGGCCGGCAGATCGTCGCCGACCATGCCACCTCGACGCTCGACGTGTCGCTGACGGTCGCGGCCGGCCCGGTAGCCGGCTATGGCGCGACCACGGTGGAAGGCACCGAGAAGGTCGACCGCGACTTCACCGAATACATGACCGGGCTGAAGCGCGGCAAGCAGTACTCGCCGCAGGAGATCAGCGACGCGCGCGACAGGCTGCTGGCGCTGGAGGTGTTCAACAGTGTCACCTTCAAGGAAGCCGACAAGCTCGACGCGGACGGCAACATCCCGATCGGCGTCCAGGTCAGCGAGCGCAAGCCGCGTTATTTCGGGCTGGGCGGCACCTTCTCGAACACCGAGGGGCTTGGCCTGGAGGGCTACTGGGGCCATCGCAACCTGTTTGGCCGTGCCGAGAAGCTGCGCATCGACGGTGCCATCAGCGGCATCGGCAGCAACAATCTGTCCGAACTGAACTACAATGCCGGCATCATGTTCGAGAAACCCGGCGTCATCGGGCCGGCGTCGAAGTTCTTCGCCAGCGTCAAGACGGTGCTGGAACATCCCGACGCCTACGACCATTTCTCGGTCAAGGGCAGCACCGGCCTGTCTTATGAACTCGACAGGAAGCAGACCGTGTCAGCCGAGGTCGCGCTCGATTATTCGCGCATTCACGACGCCTTCGGCAAGCACAAATACCTGATCGCCAGCGTTCCGCTGCAGTATGTCTATGACAACAGAGACAGCCGGCTCAACCCGACCACCGGCTTCCGTTTGCTGGCCTATGCCGAGCCGAGCTACGACATTTTGAGCGGTGCGGCCTTCCTCAAGCTGAAGGGCGAAGGGTCGGCCTATCAGTCGCTGGACACGGCCTCGAAATTCGTGCTGGCCGAACGGGTCGCCGTAGGCTCGATCGTCGGTACCGGGCTGCAGAACGTCCCGGCCGACCGGCGTTTTTATTCCGGCGGCGGCGGCTCGGTGCGCGGCTATGCCTATCAGGGCATCGGCCCGAAGGACTTCACCGGCCAGCCGATCGGCGGCCTGTCCTTCTTCGAGACTTCGGTCGAGATGCGCATCGCCGTCACCGACACGATCGGCATCGTGCCGTTCGTCGATGCCGGCACCGTGTCGACCAAGTCGGTTCCCAACTTCTCCGACGTCAAGGTCGGCGCCGGTGTCGGCCTGCGCTACGTCACGCCGTTCGGGCCGCTGCGCATCGATGCGGCCGTGCCGCTCAACCGCGACCCAGGTGATCCGCATTTCGGCATCTATGCCGGCATCGGACAGGCGTTCTGACGATGAAAACGGTCTGGCGCATCCTTCGCATTGTCCTTTACACGCTGCTGATCGTGGTCGCGGGTGCGATCGGCGCGCTGGTCGTGCTGACCAAGACCGAGCGCGGGCGCGACAACCTCGCCGGCATCATTTCGCGGCTGGCTTCAAGCGACGACCGCAAGGTCACCGTCAGCGGCATCAACGGCATCTGGTCGGGTAATCTCAGCGTCGACCATGTCGTGCTTGAGGACCGTGAGGGCGCCTGGCTGGTGGCGCGCAAGGTGGCCGTCGACTGGTCGCCGACGGCACTTCTGTCCAAAAGCTTCAGCGCCGATCGCATCGCCGCCGATCGCGTCGAACTGGCACGCCTGCCGGTGGCCGGTACGCAGCCGCCCGCGCAGAGCGGCACGACGACGCTGCCGGTCTCCATCGACATCAAGCAGATCGAGCTGCCGGAAATCGCGCTTGGCCAGCAACTGGCCGGCAGCGGCATCGCCGAGCTCGCGGCCAAGGGAATGCTCAAGGCCGATGCCGCGCCACTGGCGGTCCAGACGGTGCTCAATGTCACCCGTCACGACGGCAAACAGGGCAATGTCGACGCCAAGATCCATTTCGCACCCGCCGATAACAAGCTGGACCTCGACCTCAAGGCGTCGGAGCCGGCCGGCGGCATCATTGCCAACCTGCTCAAGCTGCCGGATGCGCCACCAGTAGATATCGTGGTTTCGGGCAGTGGGCCGCTTGCCAACTGGAGCGGTGTCGGCACCTTCCTCGTCGACCATCGGATCGTCACCCAGCTCACCGGCCGTCACCAGCTCACCGACAAGGGCAATCATGTCGAAGCAAAGGGTGACGGCGATTTTGCGCGCTTCCTGCCGGAAAACCTGAAGCCCCTGTTTGCCGGCAAGACCAGCTTCGATGTCGCGGGCACCGCCACGTCGGTCGGCGGTATCAGCATCGACCGGGCCAGCATCGAGAGCGATGCGGTACACGGCACCGCGTCCGGCATTGCCGATCCTGCCGGCGCCAGCGACCTGTCGGTCGAACTCGCCGCCAAGGGCCCGCCCGTGGTGATCAGCGTCGGCAGCAAGGCGCAGCCGATCACGCTCGCGATCAAGAACGCCACAGCGCGCGCCTTCGGCGACGGCAAGGCGCCGATCGTCGACATCGGCGCCTCCTTCGTTTCGATCGTCGCCGGCGGCACGCGGCTGGACGATCTGGCGGCGCAAATCCATTCCGATGGTTTCGATATCCAGAACCGCGCCGGCCCGGTTGCCGTCAAGCTGGAGGCGGGCGGCCTGAAAACCGACGTCGCGACGTTGGCGCCGCTGATCACCGGCAAGGTCAATGTCGATCTGGCCGGTTCGATCAGCAAGGACGCCGTTATTGCCATCGATCAGGGTACGCTGCGCTCCGATGCGGTCAATGCCTCGCTGACCGCGACGGTGGCGCTCGCCGACATGTCGATGCAGCTCAAAATGAATGCCGATGCCGTGGCGACCGCGTTTCCCCAGCAGATCGCCTCGGTGCTCGGCGGGCGGGTGAAATTCTCGGCCACGGCATCGCGCGATCCGCAGGGCTCTTTCGCCGCAAACTCGATCGAACTCACTTCGGGATCGCTCAGCGCCAGCGGTACGGCCAGCATGCAAGGCACTGACATCCAGGCCGACATCAAGGGCAAATTAGGCGACGTTTCGGTGTTGTCGCCGACGGTCGGCGTGCCGGTTGCCGGCGGGGCCGATTTCGCGCTGTCGGCAAGCGGCGCGATGACCGCGCCGGATTTCACCGTTAGCGCCAACAGCGACAGCCTGACCGCTTCGGGCCGCACGGTGAAGGCCATCAAGCTGACCGCGAGCGGCAAGGCCGACATAACGAACCCTTCCGCCAACGTCTCGCTGACCGGCGCCGTCAACGACCAGCCGCTCGACATCAAGGCGGCCCTGGTGACCAGCGAGGGCAAGCGTTCGATCAATGGCTTCCTGGTGTCGCTGGGCGACAACAAGGTCTCAGGCGACCTGGCGCTCGACGACAAGTTCATGCCCCTGGGCACGCTGACGCTCGCCGCACCTGCCATCGACCAGTTGGCCGCGCTCGCCGGCCAGGCGGTGACCGGCGACATCAACGGCACCATCCTGTTCGCCAAGGACGGCGATGCACCGTCCATTGCCATCGATGCCAAAAGCACGTCGGTCGCGCGTGGCGAGGTGACGGCCAAAGCGATCGCCATCAATGCGCTGGTCGCCAATTATCTCAAGGCGCCGGCGATCTCGGGCACCATCAAGGCCGATGCGGTCACTTCGGGAAACACGGAAATCAGCGGCATCGGCGTCGACCTCAAGCGCGACGGCGACTGGACCGATTTCACTGGTGGCGCGACCATAGCAGGCATTCCTGCGACCGCTGCCGGCCGGGTGAAGATCGCCGAGGGCACCACCAGCGTCGAGATCGCCTCGGGCGACGCCACCGTTCGCGGCATCAAGACGGCGATTGCCGAACCGTCGGCTCTGACCATCGCCGACGGTACGGCCAAGATCGAGAAGCTGGTGCTCGATATTGGCGGCGGCAAGGTGGCGCTGTCGGGCAGCGCTGGCGAGACGCTCGATCTGGCGGCGCAGGTCTCCGCCTTGCCGGCGGCGCTTGCCAATGCGTTTTCGCCTGGCCTGGATGCCACGGGAACGCTTGACGGTATCGCTGAAGTGAGCGGAGCGCCGGCAACTCCCGATATCCGGTTCAACGCGAAACTGGCCGGTGCCGAGACCAGCCAGACCCGCCAGGCAGGGCTCGGACCGCTCGCCGTCGATGCGGCCGGCAGCTACACGATCGCCGGCGGCGTCGCCCTCGACCATGCAACCCTGTCCGGCGACAAGGTCTCTGGGCAGGCCACAGGCACCATCAATCCGAACGGGGCGAGCGATTTTGCGATCGATCTGACCTCGTCGGGTCCCAGCCTGCCGCTGACGGTCGGCAGCGCCGAGAGCCCCGTCAAGATCGAGGTCCGATCAGTATCGGCTAAAATCGCGGGCGAAAGCACGCATGCCCGACTGGACCTTTCCGTGATCCTGCCCTCGGTCGTTACCAGCCCGGCGAAGGTGGACGGACTGACCTTGGCGCTGCACTCGGACGCATTCGATCTCCGGAATCGCGCCGGGCCGGTTTCCGGAACGGTATCGGTGGACAAGGTTGGGCTCGACAATCCAACGATCGCGCCGCTTATCGCCGGCAAGGTCACGGCCGCGCTCAGCGCCCGGCTGAGCGCCGACACTGTGGCTATCGACAGCGGCTCGCTGAAAAGCGATGCGCTGAGCAGCCAGGTGGCCGGTCAGGTATCGCTGCGTGACGGTGCCATCGATCTCAACCTGAAGGCGGATGCGCCATCGTCGGCCTTGCCGGCGGCGGCGCGCGGCATGCTTGGCGACCGCGCCCAGATAAGCGCCATGCTGAAGCGCGAACCCAACGGCAATCTCCACATCGGTGGATTGAAGCTGACTTCCGGCGCGCTGAGCGCCGACGGACAGGCAAGCCTTGCCGACAACAAAGTGACCGCCGATATCAGGGGGGCGCTGAGCGACATCTCGCCATTGTCGAAGGATGCCACGGGCGCCATCGCCTTCGCGCTGAGCGCGCAAGGGCCGGCCATGGCGCCCGACCTGTCGCTTACCGTCAACAGCGACAGACTGTCGGTGGCATCGCGCGAGATCACCGGATTGAAGCTCACGGCTACCGGCAAGGCCGATGCCGCCAATCCGGCGGCCAATGTCCAACTCACCGGCAATGTCGCCGGGCAGGCGCTGCAGGGGAGTGCCGTGCTGGCAACGGCGAACGGCAGGAGCGCCGTCAATGGCCTGCTGCTGTCGCTGGGCAAGAACCGGATCTCGGGCGATCTGGCGCTGGACGACAAGTTCGTGCCTGAAGGCACCATTTCGCTCGACCTTCCCGACATCGGGCCGCTTGCCGCGCTGGCACTGGAAAAGGCCGAAGGCGACGTTCGCGGCACGATCGCCTTCTCCGGGAATGGCGCGGCGCCGCAGGTCGCCATCAAGGCGACGACCGACTCGATCATACGCGGCGACCTGCAGGCGAAGGCCGTCTCGGTCGATGCGCTGATCGCCAATTATCTCGCCGCTCCCGTGATTTCAGGCAAGATCCGCGCCGACACCGTCACCTCGGGCGGTACGGTGATCAGCGGCATCAATGTCGATTTGAAGCGCGATGGCGACTGGACCGGCTTTTCCGGTGGAGCGACGGTCAAGGGCATTCCGGCGCAGGCGGCAGGCCGGGTGAAGGTAGCCAACGGGACGACCACCATCGAGCTTGCTTCAGGCCAGGCGACCGTCCAGGGCATCAAGGCGGCCATCGCCCAGGCCTCGACCGTCAGCATCGCCAATGGCACGACGACGTTGGACAGGCTGGTGCTCAACCTTGGCGGCGGCACCGCGACGGTGACCGGCAAGGTCGGGCAGGCGCTCGACATCAATGCGGTGCTGGCACGCGTGCCGATGTCGCTCGCCAACAGTTTTTCGCCCGGGCTCGATGCCGCGGGTTCCATTTCCGGCACGGTGAAGGTGACGGGCGCACCGGCGAGCCCCGCGGTTGCCTTCAACATAGACGCGGCCGGCGTGCAGACATCGCAGACCCGTGGCGCGGGCGTCGGCGCGGTGAGCGTTTCTTCGTCCGGCACCTTTGCCGGCAACAAGCTGGCCTTCAACGCCAATATCAGCGACGGGGCCGGCCTTGGGCTCAAGGGCGGCGGCACGGTGACGACGGTGGGCACTCCGGCGCTGGCGCTCGACTTCAACGGTGCGGTGCCATTCGGCCTTCTCAGCGAGAAACTTGCCGCGCAGGGCTTGTCGCTGACCGGCAACGCCAACGTCAATGTCCAGGTGCGTGGTCCGGCGACATCTCCGGTGATCGGCGGCAGCGTCAAAACCTCCGGCGCGCGGCTGGTCGATGCACGCTCGGGCCTTGCCATCAACGATATCGCGGCCGATGTCTCGATCGGCAATGGCGTTGCCAGGGTCAATCGGTTGACCGGAACCCTGTCGACGCGCGGCAGCCTGTCGGCCAGTGGCACGGTCGGCATCAATCCGGCGCAAGGATTCCCGGCCGACCTGTCGATCAAGCTCACGGACGGTCGTTATACGGACGGTCGCGTGGTGACCGCCAACCTTGGCGGCGACCTGACGATCAAGGGGCCGCTGACTTCGGCACCGGCGATTGCCGGAACCGTCAACCTGGCCAAGACCGTCATCACGGTCCCGGACAAATTGCCAGGCTCGCTCTCGGCGCTCGACGTCAAGCACAAGAATGCGCCGGGTCCGGTCAGGGCGCAGGACAAGGCGCTGCGCCCGGCGACGACCAGCGGCAAGAGCGGTGGCAGCGGTCTTGCGCTCGACGTCACGGTCAACGCGCCGAACCAGATCTTCATCCAGGGCAGGGGTGTCGACGCCGAATTCGGTGGCTCGCTCAAGCTAACCGGCCCGGCCTCGTCGCCGCAAGCCGTCGGCACCTTCACCTTGCAGCGCGGCCGGCTGTCGATCCTTGGCAAGCGGCTGACCTTCACCGAAGGCACGGTCGGGTTCTCGGGTTCGCTGGTGCCTTACCTCAATCTGACGGCGACGACGACGACGACCGGCGCGACCGTCACCATCGTGGTGTCGGGCGAGGCGACCAATCCCAAATTCACCTTCAGTTCGGTGCCGGCGCTGCCGGAGGACGAGGTGCTGGCGCAGTTGATCTTCGGGCGGTCGATGTCGAACCTGTCGCCGCTGCAGATCGCGCAGCTGGCCGAGGCCGCCGGACAATTGGCCGGCGTCGGCGGTTCGACGTCGCTTCTGGAAAACCTGCGCAGCGCCATCGGCGTCGACGACCTCGACGTGACCACCGATGATAAGGGCGGCACGGCGGTCTCGGCCGGCAAGTACCTGAACGACCGCACCTATGTGACCATCCAGAAGGGCGACAAGCCGGGTTCCGGCAAGGCGACCATCGATCTCAATGTCGGGCGCGGCGTCAAATTGCGCGGCGAGGCGACGGACGCCGGCGAAGCCAAGGGCGGCATCTTCTACGAGAAGGAATATTGAGGGCCTGGCCTTCATCCTGGCCGCAACTGGCGCTGTCGTAACCAGTGCGAATGTCTCAATTTAATTGCCCGAAGAGATTTTGGCGAAATCTGGGCGCACTAGCAATTTTGCGCCAAGACTGTCGCTATCACGCGAACTGCCCCCCTTCCAAAGTTGCACATTCGCTAACATGTTCCCAATCCATGCCGTCTTTGACATCATGGCCCGGATGCGGAATGTTAATCGGCGGAAAGCCAACAATGGGAGTTAGTCATGACAATCTATAAGAGCAACGGCGACAGCGTTCCGGATCACATCCTGGCGATGGCCGAAGAAGCCAAGTCGGGCAAAGTCGATCGCCGCGAATTCCTCGCGCTCGCCAGCGTCTTCGGTGCCTCGACCGCCATGGCCTACGGCCTGCTCGGCCTTGCCGCTCCGACCCCGGCCAAGGCCGAGGACGTCCAGGGCAAGAAGGGCGGCGTGCTGAAAGTGGCGATGTCGGTCAAGGATCCCAAGGATCCGCGTACCGCCGACTGGTCCGAGATTTCCAACGCCGAGCGCCAGGCGCTCGAGCCGCTGGTGAAATACACCAAGGAGTACACATTCGCTCCATATCTGCTGGCAAGCTGGGACATCAACGACGACGCCACCGAGTACACGCTGCATGTGCGGCCTGGCGTCGAATGGAACAATGGCGACAAGTTCACCGCCGATGACGTGATCTACAATTTCACCCGCTGGGCCGACAAATCAGCCGAAGGCAACTCGATGCCTGGACGTCTCGGCAGCCTCGTCGACGAAAAGACCAAGAAGTTGCGCGAAGGGTCGATCGTCAAGGTCGACGACATGACCGTCAAACTGAAGCTGTCGAAGCCCGACATCGCCATCATCCCGAACCTGTGCGACTATCCCGGCCTCGTCGTCCACAAGAGCTTCGACGAGAAGGGCGCCAACTTCAAGAACTGCCCGATCGGCACTGGTCCGTTCGAGCTCGTCTCCTATGATGTCGGCCAGAAGGTGGTCTACAAGCGCCGCACGACCGGCAAGTGGTGGCAGGGCGAAGCCTTCCTCGACGGCGTCGAGTTCATCGACTACGGCACCGATCCGGCCGCGACCGTTTCGGCCTTCGAATCGGGCGAAGTGCAGACCAACCACGAAACGACCGCCGACTACGTCAAGATCATCGCGGACGTCGGCGCGCCGCCTTCGGAAGTGGTGACCGCGGCTACCGTGGTGTCGCGCTTCAACGTCAACGCCAAGCCTTATGGCGACCAGAAGGTGCGTCAGGCGATGTGCCTGGCCGTCGACAATTCGGTGGTCCTGCAGCTCGGCTACGGCAATGCCGGCACGCCGGCCGAAAACCACCATGTCGCGCCGATCCATCCGGAATATGTCGAACTGCCGAAGATCAAGCGCGACGTCGCCAAGGCCAAGCAGATGCTGACGGAAGCCGGCGTGATCGATTTCGAACACGAGCTGATCAGCAACGACGAGGACTACCACAAGAACACCACGGACGCGATCGCGGCCCAGCTGCGCGAGGCCGGCATCAAGGTGAAGCGCACCGTGCTGCCGAGCTCGACCTTCTGGAACGACTGGACGAAGTATCCATTCTCGGAGACCAACTGGAACATGCGTCCGCTTGGCATCCAGGTCATCGCCATCGCCTACCGCTCGGGCGAAGCCTGGAACGAGACGGCCTATGCCAATCCGGACTTCGACAAGAAGGTCAACGAGGCGCTCGGCATCGCCGATGCGGAGAAGCGCAAGGTGGTGATGAAGGACATCGAGCAGATGCTGCAGGATTCCGGCATCATCATCCAGCCTTACTGGCGCAAGCTCTACATCAACATCAAGCCCGAGGTGAAGAACCACTCGATGCACCCCACCTACGAGCACGATTTCGGCAAGGTCTGGCTCGATCAGGCGTGACCGCTGCTTGATGGATATGAGGGGCGCCTGCCCCTCATATTCGCAGGATCGTCGCCGTTGCATTGGATGCAGCGGCGGCGGGACGCTACAGGGTTTTCGTCACAGGGTTGACCATATCTGACCCCAACCCGGCCGGCAGGGGGGCACAATGTTCTCATTCATCATCAGACGCATCGGCACGATACTGCTCACGATGCTGTGCCTGACGCTGGTCGTCTTCTTCCTCGTCAATCTCGAACCCAATCTAAAAAAGCTGGCGATCAGCCAGACCGAAATGCACACATCGGCGGAGCAACTCGAAAGCTGGCTGGTCAATCACGGCTATCGCCAGAATTTCTTCGTTCGCTATGGCCAGTGGCTCGGCGTCGTGCCCAAGCAGCCGATCACGGATCCGGCGACCGGAAAGACCACGCAGCGCTTCTCCTTCTGCAATGACCCGGCCGTGCCGACATTCTCCGGCGTGATCGAGGGTGATTTCGGCTGCTCGACCAAGTTCAAGACCACGGTCGCGGCCAAGCTGTTCCCTGCGCTGGGCGCTACCGGCATTCTGATGCTCTGCGTGCTGGGCGTAATGGTGCCGGTGTCGCTGCTGGTTGGCATCCTTGCCGGCATGCGGGAGGGGTCGCGCACCGATCGCGTGCTGTCGATCGCCTCGATCGCCTCGACGGCGACGCCTGAATATGTGTCGGGTGTCATCTTCACCGTCATCTTCGCCTCCTGGCTCGGCTGGCTGAACGGGTCGGCCGCCTCAGCAAGCCAGGGCATCACGTTCTACAATTTCACCCTGCCGGTGATCACGCTGGCGATCTACGGCATCGGCTATATCGCACGCATGACACGCGCCTCGATGGTCGAGGTGATGACGCAGCAATATATCCGCACGGCACGCCTGAAGGGGCTTTCCTTCAAAAGCGTCGTGGTCAAGCACGCGCTGCGCAACGCGTTGATCGCACCGTTCACCGTCATCATGCTGCAGTTCCCTTGGCTGCTCACCGGCGTCGTCATCGTCGAGGTGATGTTCCGCTACCAGGGCTTCGGCTACACGCTGGTCGAGGCCGCCGGCAACAACGACATCGATCTTCTGCTCGGCTGTTCGCTGGTCTCGGTGTTCATCGTGCTGATCACCCAGCTCATTTCCGACGTCGGCTACGCATTCCTCAATCCGCGCATCCGCGTTCAGTAGGGAGAAGGCGCATGCAAGCTCAATATATCGGCGCCTCCACCATCATCCTCGAAGTGCTCTGGCGCTTCTGGCCGGTCTGGGCCGCGCTCGCCATCGTCATGGGGGCGAGCTTTCTCTACAAGAAGAAGCTGGCGCTCTACGGCCAGTTGTTCGACAGCGGCGTCGGCATAGCGGGCGTGTTCATCTGCCTGTTCTGGCTGTTCACGGCGATTTTCGCCTCGACCATCTCGCCTTTCGATCCGCTCGGCCAGATCCCGATCATGAAGGACACGCTGCCGGGCGCCATCGAACCGCAATCGGGGCTCGTCTACTTGTTCGGCGGCGACAAGCTCGCCCGCGACGTGTTCTCGCGCATGGTCTATGGCAGCCAGATCGTGCTGATCATCGCACCCGCCGCGACCGGTTTCGCGCTCATGGTCGGCATCACGCTTGGCCTGCCGGCCGGCTACTACGGCGGCAAGATCGATTCCATCCTGTCGTTCCTGGCCAACCTCGTGCTGGCCTTCCCGGTGATCCTCCTGTTCTACCTGCTGGTGACGCCGGGCATCATGGACACGCCGATCCCCTATGCGCTGGCCGGCGTCTTCTTCCTGTTTCCGATCATTTTCTTCAGCGTGCTGTTCTGGACGCGCTACAAGAACCGGCCCGACCGGATTTATATCCTGCTCGGCCTGACACTGATCATAGGCGGCTGGATCTACCTCGGCCTCGTCTTCGACAGGGACCCGCTGCACATCGTCCACATCGATCCCAACCAGCTCAATATCTTCGTCGCGGTGGTGTTCGCCTCCAGCCCGGGCGTGTTCCGCATCGTGCGCGGCCTGGTGATGGACATCAAGACGCGCGACTATGTGGCGGCGGCGCAGACGCGCGGTGAATCGCCTTGGTACATCATGCTGTGGGAGATCCTGCCCAATGCGCGCGGGCCGCTGATTGTCGATGCCTGCCTGCGCATCGGCTACACCACCATACTGCTCGGCACGCTGGGCTACTTCGGCCTGGGCCTTGCGCCCGAGAGCCCGGACTGGGGTACGGCGATCAAGGATGCCAGCCGATTGCTGCGGTCCTTTATTCACCCGGCGCTGCCGCCGACGATCGC
The DNA here is from genome assembly GCF_000230995.2 of Mesorhizobium australicum WSM2073. Taxonomy (NCBI): domain Bacteria; kingdom Pseudomonadati; phylum Pseudomonadota; class Alphaproteobacteria; order Hyphomicrobiales; family Phyllobacteriaceae; genus Mesorhizobium; species Mesorhizobium australicum. Next base: position 3,398,868 of record NC_019973.1, read on the forward strand.
GTTGATGTCGTTCGTGCTGGGTCTCAACCTGCTCGCCGACTCACTGCGTGAGCAATCGATGAAGGATTGACGGCGGGGTCTCAGATCCCACTTGGCCAAGAATAAGGATTGGAGCGACCCATGAACGAGGCAGTTCGAAATCCGGCACAGCCGATCATCGAGATCGAGAACCTTTCGATCTCCTTCTTCACCCGCAAGGGCGAGATACCGGCCGTCATGGACTTTTCCTGCACGGTCATGCCGGGCGAGGCAATGGGCATCGTCGGTGAATCCGGTTGCGGCAAGTCGACCGTGTCGCTCGGCATCATGCGCGACCTCTCCAACATCGGAAAGATCGTTGGCGGCAAGATCAAGTTCCAGGGCAAGGACATGGGCGAGCTCTCCGACGAGGAGCTGCGCGCCATCCGCGGCAACAAGATCGCCATGATCTACCAGGAGCCGATGGCCAGCCTCAATCCGGCGATGAAGATCGGCCAGCAGCTGATGGAAGTGCCGTTGATCCACGACAAGGTGTCGACGAAAGAGGCCTACTCCAGGGCGCTCGAAATGGTGCGCTCGGTCAAGCTTCCCGATCCCGAGCGCATGATGCGCTCCTATCCGCACCAGCTTTCCGGCGGCCAGCAGCAGCGCATCGTTATCGCCATGGCGCTGCTGTCGAAGCCGGCGCTGCTTCTGCTCGACGAGCCGACGACGGCGCTCGACGTAACCGTGGAAGCGGGCATTGTCGATCTGGTCAAGGGGTTGGGCGAGAAGTTCGGCACCTCGATGATCTTCGTGTCGCACAATCTCGGCCTCATCCTGGAAACCTGCGACCGCATCACGGTGATGTATTCGGGCGAGGCGGTCGAGACCGGCAAGATCAAGGACGTCTTCGACCGGATGCGCCACCCCTATACGCAGGGGCTGTTCCGTTCGATCCCGCTGCCTGGCGCCGACAAGAACTCGCGGCCGCTGATCTCGATCCCGGGGCAATTGCCACTGCCGCACGAACGGCCCAAAGGCTGCAATTTCGGCCCGCGCTGCCACCATTTCGTCGAGGGCGTCTGCAACGCCGCCGAAATCCCGATGATCGAAGTCGCCGGACACGAGGGCCATTTCTCGCGCTGCGTGCGCTTCAACGAGATCGATTGGGAGGCATTGCCGCCCGGCGCCAAGAAGGTGAATGAGCGCGTCGTGCCCGGCGCGCCGGTACTTAAGATCGAGGACCTGCGGAAATACTACAAGGTCGGCGGCAGCGAGGTGTTCGGCTCGAGCGAAGGCCGCGTCGTCAAGGCCAACGAGACGATCTCGTTCATGGCACGCGAATCCGAGACCGTGGCCATCGTCGGCGAATCCGGCTGCGGTAAGTCGACGCTTGCCAAGGTACTGCTCGGACTGGAAACCGCCAGCTCCGGCAGCGTCACGCTCGGCAACAAGGAAATCCAGTCGACCGGCATCGAGAAGCGCAGCGTCGACACCGTGTCGTCGATCCAGATGGTGTTCCAGAACCCGTTCGACACGCTGAACCCCAGCCATTCGGTCGGGTCGCAGATCATCCGGACGCTGGAAAAATTCAATGTCGGCAAGACCGTCGCCGACCGGCGCAAGCGCATGCTGGAACTGCTCGACCTGGTGAAACTGCCGCGGGCGTTCGAAACCCGCAAGCCGCGCCAGCTTTCCGGCGGCCAGAAGCAGCGCATCGGCGTGGCGCGAGCCTTCGCCGGCGACGCCAAGGTCGTGGTGGCCGACGAGCCGGTTTCGGCGCTCGACGTCTCGGTGCAGGCGGCGGTGACGGAACTGCTGATGGATATCCAGCGCAAGAACAAGACGACGATGCTGTTCATCAGCCACGATCTGTCTGTCGTGCGCTACATCGCCGACCGCGTCGTCGTCATGTATCTCGGCTATATCGTTGAGCAAGGCACGACAGACCAGATCTTCGCGCCGCCCTACCATCCCTATACCGAGGCGCTGCTCTCGGCGATCCCGATTGCCGACACCAGCGTGGTCAAGAAGCACATCGTGCTGGAAGGTGACATCCCCTCGGCGATGAACCCGCCGTCCGGCTGTCCGTTCCAGACACGCTGCGGCTACAAGAAGCTGGTGCCTGACAATCTGTGCGAGACCAAGGTGCCGCCGGTCAAGAATCTCGGCGATGGCCATATGAGCCTGTGCTGGCTCTCCGACGACGTGCTCAAGACCATGGAGCCGGTGATCAAGTTCGACAGGGAACATGCCGCCCATGAAGGCGTGCCTGACGACGCGCCGCATGGCGAAGGTCCGGGCTTTGCCGGCGAGCCGCCAAAGCGGCCACATGGCAAGGTGGCAGGTGCTGAGGCCGACGCGATCGGGGAGGCCGCCGAGGAGGCGGACGCCGTTTCGCGGGCCCGTCGCCACGAAGTCCGCGACGAGGTGTCGGAAACCGGTGATTCAAAACCGAAGGACACGACAAAGCCGCACTAGCGCGGACAGGACATCAGCTCCCGCATTGCTGCAGCTGAACAGCATAGTCGCGGGCCATCTTGTCGGTGGCCCGTGCGTAGCCCTGGACGCCGGCATCGCCACGATTGCCGCGGCCATAGGCGGTCCAGCCTAGGTAATAGGCGAGGTAGAGGTTGTAGGTGTCGTTGCGCGCGACGCCATATGTGTCGGCTGTCTTGGAATGATACCAGCCGACGAAGTCGACGGCGTCGGCGAATCTCGTGCGCCGCGCCGCCCAGTTGCCGGTTTCGCGCTGATATTGCGACCAGGTGCCGTCCAGCGCCTGCGAGAAGCCGGTGGCCGAGGAGACATGTTTCCACGGAATGAAGCCGAGCAGTTTGGTGCGCGGCGGCCGGGCGTTGCTCTTGAAGCCGGATTCCTTGCGCACCGTCGCCATCAGCACCGGCACCGGCACGCCATATTTCTGTGAGGCGCGCTCGGCACCCGACTGCCAATTGTCGAACCAGCCATCGTTCTGGTCGAAGACGGCGCAGACATTGTTGATGTGACTGGGTGCCGTGGCGCAGGCCGAAAGTGCCAGCAGCACGCCAACCGCTACAATTTTACTAAAACTCGACCTACGCATTGGATGAGCAATAGGCCGAAATCATAAAGGGAATCTTGCTGCCGCTGTTAACGCCTCGTCGGCACGGTCAGGTGAGAAAATGCCATAGCTGTATTCCGACGCCAATTGTCGCCTTTTATAAAGTCGTGCTGAGCATATGCCGCCTTGGCTAAAATCACGCCCGTAAACGGCGCATTTCTGACAGCTTGCGCGGTTTACCGAAGCTTTGATGCCGGCATGACCGAACCAAGACGCAAGCGCGGCGCCGAGCGTACCAGCAACCGGGGGCCAGCGCCCATCGCACAGCTGCGGCCCAGGCGGGTGATCAATCCCTATCCGCCGATGGCCTTGCTGTCACCAGACCAGATCGAGGCGATCCATCAGGCGTCGATGCACATATTGGAGAATTTCGGCATCGAGGTGATGAGCCCGCGTGCGCTGTCGCTGTTCGAGAAGGCCGGCGCCAAGGTCGATCACGCCTCGGCCAATGTGCGCGTCGATCGCGGCATGATCGACGAGGCGCTGAAGACAACGCGGTCCGGCTATACGCTGACCCCACGCAATCCAGCCAACACAATCCATCTCGGCGGCAACACCATCAATTTCACGCTGGTTGCCGGTCCTCCCAATGTGCATGACATGGAGCGGGGCCGCCGTGCCGGCAATCTGCGCGACTATGCGGATCTGACCAGGCTGGCGCAGCATTTCAACTGCGTCCACATGCTTGGCAACCAGGTCTGCGCACCGGTCGAACTGCCGGCCAACTCACGCCATCTCGATACGTACTTCACCAATCTGACGCTGACCGACAAGAGTTTTCATGTCTCGGCGATCGGCCGGGGCAGGGCGCTGGACGGCATCGAGATGATGGCGATCGCGCGTGGGATGACGCTGGACCAGATGGCTGATGATCCCGGCATTGCCACCATCATCTCTGTCAACTCGCCGCGTCGCTTCGACGAGATGATGGCCGAGGGGCTGATGACCATGGCCGAGTACGGGCAGTCGGTGGCGGTGACACCGTTCACGTTGATGGGAGCGATGAGCCCGGTGACGCTGGCCGGGGCGCTGGCGCAGCAGAATGCCGAGGCGCTGTTCGGCGTGGTGCTGACGCAGCTGGTGCGGCCAGGCGCGCCCGTGATGTACGGCGCCTTCACCTCCAATGTCGACATGAAGTCGGGCGCGCCGGCCTTCGGCACGCCTGAAAACACCAAGGCCAACATTGCTTCGGGTCAATTGGCGCGCCGCTATGGCCTGCCATACCGGACGACGCCCGGTTCGGCTTCCAACGTCGCCGACGCGCAAGGCGCCTATGAGACCCTGATGGCGTTGTGGGGCGCGGTGCTTGGCCATGGCAATCTCGTCTACCACGCCGCCGGCTGGCAGGAGGGCGGGCTGACGGCTTCGTTCGAGAAATTCATCATCGACGTCGAGATGATCCAGCACATGATGGAGTTTTTGCGCCCGATCGTGGTCGACGAGGCCGAACTTGCCGTCGAGGCGCTGGGCGCGGTGCCGACCGGCGGCCATTTCTTCGGCGAGCCGCACACGCTGGAGCGCTACGCCACCGCCTTCTACCAGCCGATGCTCTCCAACTGGCAGAATTACGAGGCCTGGCAGGAGGCCGGCGGCCTCGACGCGACCGCGCGCGCGACGCGGCTGTGGAAGAAGGCGCTGGAGGATTATGTCGAGCCGGTGATGAACATCGCCGTACGCGAAGCGCTCGAGGCCTACGTGGCCAAGCGCAAGGAAGCGATCGGACAGGGCGAGCCGTGATGCGCCACGAACGTCCCGTTTTGAATCATCCCACCCATCCAACTAACTGATATCAGAGAAGAAACCATGAAATCGCCTGCAAAGGTCGTGGTCATCGGCGGTGGCGTCGTCGGATGTTCGGTGCTGTTCCATCTCGCCCATCATGGCTGGACCGACGTCGTGCTGCTGGAGCGCGACGAGCTGACCTCGGGCTCGACCTGGCACGCGGCCGGCGGCATGCACACGATCAATGGCGATCCCAACGTCGCCAAGCTGCAGAAATACACCATCAACCTCTACAAGGAGATCGAGGAGCTGTCGGGCCAGGCAACCGGCGTCCACCTGACCGGCGGCGTGCTTCTTGCGGCCACCGAGGCGCGGCTCGACTGGCTGCGCGGGGTGGTCGCCAAGGGCCGTTATCTCGGCATCGAGCTGGAGGAAATCTCCCCGAAAGAGGCGGCCGAACTGATGCCGCTGCTCGATCCCAAGCAGTTCGTCGGCGCCGTCCGCAACAAGGAGGACGGCCACCTCGATCCCTCCGGTGTCACCCACGCCTATGCCAAGGCGGCACGAAAACTCGGCGCCGAGGTGGAGCGCTTCACCAAGGTCAAGGATATCGTGCGCCGTCCCGACGGGCTGTGGCGCGTCATCACCAACAAGGGCGAGGTGGTGGCCGAGCATGTCGTCAATGCCGGCGGCCTGTGGGCGCGCGAGGTCGGCCGCATGGTTGGGCTCGAACTGCCAGTACTGGCGATGGAGCACATGTACCTGATCACCGAGGACATGCCGGAGGTTGCCGCCTGGAACCAGAAAACCGGCACCGAAATCATCCATGCGGTCGATTTCGACGGCGAACTCTATCTGCGCCAGGAACGCGGCGGCATGCTGATGGGCACCTATGAGAAAGCCAACAAACCATGGTCAGAATACCAGACGCCGTGGAATTTCGGCCATGAATTGCTGGCGCCGGATATCGACCGCATCGCGCCGTCGCTCGAGGTCGGTTTCCGGCATTTCCCGGCTTTCCAGAACACCGGCATCAAGCAGATCATCAATGGGCCCTTCACTTTCGCGCCCGACGGCAACCCGCTGGTCGGGCCGGTGCGCGGCCTGCCGGGCTTCTGGGTCGCCTGCGGCGTCATGGCCGGCTTCAGCCAGGGCGGTGGCGTTGGTCTGGCGCTATCCAACTGGATGATCGAGGGCGATCCCGGCGCCGATATCTGGGCGATGGATGTTGCGCGCTACGGCGACTGGGCGACGATGGCCTACACCAACGCCAAGGTGCGCGAAAACTATTCCCGGCGTTTTTCGATCCGCTTCCCCAACGAGGAACTGCCGGCCGGGCGGCCGCTAAAGACGACGCCCGTCTACGACCTGTTGTCGGCCAAGGGTGCGCAGTGGGGCGTCGCCTACGGGCTGGAAGTGCCGCTCTGGTACGCGCCGGAAGGCGTCAAGGACGAATTCTCATGGCGGCGCTCAAGCGACTTCAGCCATGTCGCCGCCGAAGTCGCGACGGTTCGCGCAGGCGTCGGCTTGTCGGAGATATCGAGCTTTGCCAAATACAAGGTGACGGGCGAGGGGGCCGCGGCCTGGCTCGACCGGATGCTCGCCTGCAAGCTGCCGAAGCCCGGCCGGATGACGCTCGCCCCGATGCTGAAGGACGACGGCAGGCTGATCGGCGATTTCACGCTGGCCAATCTCAGCCCCCAAGGTCGGGAAGAAGGGGGCTGGTTCCTGGCCGGCTCCGGCATTGCCGAGCAATATCACATGCGCTGGTTCGAGCAGCATCTGCCCGACGATCGCTCGGTCCATATCGAAGCGCTGGGACAAAAGCTTACCGGCCTGTCGATTGCCGGCCCCAAGGCCAGGGACGTGCTGGCGAAAGCCACGCGCTCCGACATCTCGAACGCGGCATTTCCCTTCATGGCCGTCGGCAAGATGGATGTCGGCATGGCGCCATGCCTGGTCGGCCGCGTCAGCTACACCGGCGATCTCGGCTACGAGATCTGGGTGGTGCCGGAATATCAGCGTGCCGCCTATCAGGCGCTGATGGCGGCGGGGGCGGAATTCGGCATCGGCCTGTTCGGCTCGCGCGCGCTCAACGCGCTCAGGCTGGAGAAGAACTACGGCTCATGGGGGCGCGAATACCGGCCGATCTACGGGCCGCTGGAAGCCGGCATCGATCGTTTCGTCGCCTACGGCAAGGACGCGGATTTCATCGGCAAGGCGGCGGCTCTGGCCGAGCGCAAACAGGGCGGCAAGTTGCGGCTGCGCGCCTTCATCGTCGATGCCGACGATGCCGATGTCATCGGCGACGAACCGATCTGGTTCGGTGGCGCGGTGCGCGGCTGGGTGACGTCGGGCGGCTATGCCCATCATTCGAAGAAGTCGGTCGCTCTCGGCTATGTGCCGAAGGAGATCGCAGAGAAGAGCGACGGCTTCGAAATCGAGTTGCTCGGCAAACGGCATGCGGCGCGAATCCAGGCGGCGCCGCTGTTCGATGCGAATTTCGAACGGATGCGGGGGTGAACCACCCCCGCATGGGGTTCACGCGCTACGGCGGTTGTCCAGCGCGAAGGCGCCGGCGCCGGCAAAGACCAGATAGAGGAATATGAAGCAGAACGAGATCGCCGAATCGCCGCTGTTGTTGACGGGGAAGAAGTCGCGCGGCATGTGAGCCATGAAATAGGCAATCGCCATTTCGCCGGCCAGAAGGAATGCGACCGGGCGGGTGAAAAGGCCCAGCGCCAGCAGAATGCCACCGGCGAATTCGAGGATGCCCGCTGCTAGCGGCAGTCCGCTCAACGCGGTGGCTGCGTGGTCGCTGGCGGGGAAATTGAACAGTTTCTGCGTGCCGTGCTCGATGAACTGCAGCGCGGTCATGATGCGCAGAACGCCAAGCGCCTGCGGCTGGTATCTGGCTAGGCCATCGAATAGCTTCATCCAAAACTCCGTTTGGCTTCTCGGATCGGCCATAGGTTATTGCCCGGCAGTGGACCATTCACTTCCCATGGCCCGCCATCAATAATTGGTGATTGGAAATGTTCCCCAGTCTGACCTTTCACATTGTTCTCGTCAAGGTTGCATTTTTTCCTGTTTGGTTGTATTGGCTGTCGACGTCGATTTGGATGCTCTTCACATGTGGGTTCCCTTGCCATGAAAAAAGTCGCCATCAGCCTGTTCGCAATCCTTCTGAGTACCAGTTTAGCCATGGCCGAGGACGCCGGCTGCGAGGCCTTCAGATGGCCGGTGACGCGCGAACAGGCGCTGTTTGCAACCGCACCCTCAACGCCGTCCGGAGCGACACTGGCAGTGGGGGCGGCCGCGGATCTGGCGCTGGTGCCGGCCGAGAAGGCCGGCTTTGCGGTGCCGCCCGAACGCGCGCCCGCGGAGGGCACGTTCGGTGCCGTCGCCAGTGTGGCGGTGCCTCCGGAGGGGACCATCCAGATCAGCCTTTCGGGAGAGGCCTGGGTCGATGTCATCCAGGACGGCAAAGCCGTGAAATCGTCCGGCTATAGCGGCGTCAAGACCTGCCCCGGCATCCGCAAAAGCGTGCGCTTCAAGCTGGCGGCCGGCCAAGCCACCGTCCAGTTCAGCGGTGCCAGGAAAGAGACCCTCAAGGTCGCGGTGCTGGCACCGGAATAAGCCGACGCCAGCAAGCGTGATATCTGCGGTTGACGCGGGCGCTTATCGCACCGGCGCCATCAAAGCGAAGTGCGCGCCTTGCGGATCCTGGCATTGCACGACCCAGCTGCCTCCGGGGACCTCCATCGGTCCCATCAGGATCTTGCCGCCATTGTCGGTGACGCGTTTTGCGGCCGCGTCGATGCCGGTGACGTTAAAATAGAACTGCCAGACCGGCACCGGAATCTGCTCGGGCTTGTTCATGATGCCACCGCCGGATTCGGGGCCGGCGGTAAAGGTCTGGTAAGTGCCCATCGGCCCCATGTCGAATTCGCCGGCATTGGCCCAGCCGAACTGGCTGGAATAGAAGTCAAATGCGGCCTTCCAGTCGCTCGTATAAAGCTCATGCCAGCCGATATGGCCCGGCGTGCTGGCCGGCACGACGGGCTGGTCGGGGCCGTTCGGCTGCAGGAGCATGAAGGTCGCGCCTTGCGGATCGGCCACGACGGCAAAGCGGCCGACGCCTGGAATGTCGTCGGGCTGGCGGTGAACGGCGCCACCCGCCTTTTCCAGCGACGCTGTTGCCGCGTCGACATCCCTGGCGTGGATGTAGCCCAGCCAGGCGGGCGGCATGCCCATCTTGGCGGCATCCTGAGGCATCGTCATCAGGCCGCCGACGCCACGCTCGCCGGCATTCATGACGACATAGCGCGGCATGCCTGGAGCCTTATCGAAGGGCTCGGCCTTCCAGCCCACCACGGCGGGGTAGAAAGCCTCGGCGGCGTCGAGGTCTGATGTCATCAGTTCGTACCAGAAGAAGGGCATCGGGGATTGTGGCATGGTCGGTCTCCTCACCTTTGTGCGCCGATCGTCGTTCGATCCATCCTAGGACGATCTTGACGACGGAAATCCGACATCTGGGCTGGAAATCGGGAACGGCAAGGCGCACCCTCTTGGCAATCTTGCGTGTCTTGCGATTTTCGCCTTTGCTTGGCCTCGAGGAGGAGGTCGTCGTTCCATGCGGCAGATGTCACTTACAGCCGAGCTTGTCGCACTGTGCCATCGCGACGAGGCCGATCCCGGGCCCAGCGGCGGCTGGACGCAACTGAGCGACGAGGATTTCCGGGTCCTTTCCGCGCGGCTCGCCGATGAAGCAGATGCGGGGCCGCTATGGGTGTTCGCCTATGGCTCGCTGATCTGGAAGCCGGCTTTCGAGTCCGTCGAACGCCAGCGTGCCACCGCCCATGGCTGGCACCGCTCGTTCTGCATCGACATGGTTCGCTGGCGCGGCAGCGTCGCGCAGCCTGGACTGATGATGGCGCTCGAACGCGGCGGGCGGTGCGATGGTGTGATCTACCGTTTGCCGGAAGGGGAGAAGACTGCTCAGATCGAAAGGCTGTTGCGGCGCGAGATCGACGATCATGAGAGCGTCGCTTCGGTCAGGTGGGTCTCGGTGCGTACGGCGCAAGGGCATCTTCGGGCGCTGGGTTTCTGGGTCGGGGTGACGGGCAGGGGCACTTCGCTCGGGCAGCCGCTGGACCGGGTGGCGCGGGTGCTGGCGCGGGCCTGTGGCCATGTCGGATCGGGCGCCGAATATCTCTACAACACCGTCAGCCACCTCGAGGAATTCGGCATTCGCGACCGCAATCTGTGGCGCCTGCAGCAATTGGTCGCCGACGAAATCAGGTCTATCCATGGCAATGGCAGGGGCGGCGGCCTTATCCCAGTGTCACCGTCATCATAACATGAATACCACTATCATGTTTTCTTCCAGTCTTTTCAACGGTTTGTGCCAAAAATTGACCAATTGATAAAAAAATAAAACGTGCTAGCCTTCCCCAAAACGAAAACATGGGGAACTGAGAATGCCAGAAGGCCAGTTCAAAGAGGGTATTGTCGGCGGCCGGCTTCTGCCCGACCAATACGCGGATAATTTTTCCGACCTGCATCCCCCGCTCGATCATCACGAGGCGCTGGTCGAATCCGACCGCTGCTATTTCTGCTACGACGCGCCGTGCATGAACGCATGCCCGACCTCGATCGACATTCCGCTGTTCATCCGCCAGATCTCGACCGGTAACCCGATCGGCTCGGCCAAGACCATCTTCGACCAGAACATTTTGGGCGGCATGTGCGCCCGCGTCTGCCCCACCGAGACGCTGTGCGAGGAGGTTTGCGTGCGCGAGGTTGCGGAAGGCAAGCCGGTCCAGATCGGTCGTCTGCAGCGCTACGCCACCGATGTCGCGATGAGCGAGAGCAGGCAATTTTATCCGCGCGCCGAGCCGACAGGAAAAACCGTAGCCGTCGTCGGCGCCGGCCCGGCCGGTCTTGCCGCGGCGCACCGGCTCGCCCGCCATGGCCATGACGTGACCATCCTGGAGGCGCGCCCGAAGGCGGGCGGCCTCAACGAATATGGCATCGCCGCATATAAGAGCGTCGACAACTTTGCCCAGGCCGAGGTCGACTATGTCACCGCGATCGGCGGCATCGACATCCAGAATGGCAAGGCGCTCGGCCGCGATTACCAGCTCTCCGACCTGATCCGCAATTACGACGCCGTTTTCCTTGGCATGGGGCTTGGCGGTGTCAACGCGCTGCGCGCCGATGGCGAGGATGCCGCCGGCGTCACCAACGCGGTCGAATTCATTGCCGAACTGCGCCAGGCCAGCGACCTCTCCGGATTGCCGGTCGGCCGCCGCGTCGTCGTCATCGGCGGCGGCATGACGGCGATCGACGCCGCCGTGCAGTCGAAGCTGCTTGGCGCCGAGGAGGTGACGATCTGCTACCGGCGCGGCCAGGAGCATATGAACGCCTCCGAATTCGAACAGGACCTGGCCGCCGCCAATGGCGTCACCATCCGTCACTGGCTGCAGCCGAAGCGGGTGATTGCCGAAGGCGGCAAGGTCAGTGCCATCGAACTCGAATACACGGCACTCGACGGCGACCGGCTTGCCGGCACCGGCGAGACGCTGACGCTGGTTGCCGACCAGGTGTTCAAGGCCATCGGCCAGAGTTTCGTGCCGGCTGCACTCAACGGCAGCGGGGCGTCGATCGATCTCGAAGCCGGCCGTATCAAGGTCGACGCGGAAGGGCGCACATCGCTGGCCAAGGTCTGGGCCGGCGGCGACTGCATTTTTGGTGGCGACGACCTGACCGTTTCGGCTGTGGCGCAAGGCCGCGACGCGGCGGAAAGCATCCACAGGAGCCTGACCCAGGGATAAGGACCATGGCCACGGTGGAACCGGGCATTGCCCGTCACTACGAGATTTCAGGCCTGGAGGAGCGGATTCTTGCCGCGCTTGCCGACACCGGCGTGGAAATTGACCATCTGAGCGCTGACGATCTCGCAGCGGTCGACGAATTCCACATTGGCGGCGTGGCCGCCACCAGGGAACTCATCGACCAGATGGGGCTGAAGCCTGGAGCCCGGCTTCTCGACATCGGTTCAGGCATCGGCGGCCCGGCCCGTTTTGCCGCGAACAATGCCGGCGCCGATGTCACCGGCATCGACCTGACCCAAAGCTATGTCGATATCGCGACCAGCCTGTCGAAACGGGTGGGAATGGCCGGCAAGACGCGCTTCGTGCAAGGCAGCGCGCTGGACATGCCGTTCGGCAAGGCCAGCTTCGATGCGGCAATGATCCTGCATGTCGGCATGAACCTTCCCGACAAGGCCAAGCTGATGAGCGAGGCCGCCTGCGTGCTGAAGCCCGGCGGCGTCTTTGCCGTCTATGACGTGATGCGGCTCAAGGATGGAGCACTGGCCTATCCGCTGCCATGGGCATCAGACGCGACCATATCGTTCGTCGCCACGCCTGCTGATTATCGAGCGGCCGCCACCGCCTGCGGCTTTTCAGTAATCGCCGAGCGCCCGCGCGGCGCTTTCGCCATCGAATTCTTCGCCACCATGCGTGCCCGCATGGCTGCCGCGCAGGCCGAGGGCAAAAAGCCGCCGCCCGGCGTCGGCCTGATCATGGGCGAGGATGCCCGCACCAAGATCGCCAATCTCACCGCCGCGCTTGAAGGCGGCATTCTTGCACCCGTGGAAATGCTCCTTCGTCTCGGTTGAAAGGGACCTGTCATGGCTGACATCAGAAATAATTTCGTCGGCATCAAATCGCCCAATCCGTTCTGGCTGGCCTCGGCGCCGCCGACCGACAAGGCCTACAACGTCATCCGCGCTTTCAAGGCGGGTTGGGGCGGTGTCGTCTGGAAGACGCTTGGCGAAGAGGGGCCGCCGGTGGTCAACGTCAACGGCCCGCGCTATGGCGCGATCTGGGGCGCCGACCGGCGCCTGCTCGGCCTCAACAACATCGAGCTGATCACCGACCGCGATTTGCAGACCAATCTGCGCGAGATGAAGCAGGTCAAGATGGATTGGCCCGACCGTGCGCTGATCGCCTCGATCATGGTGCCCTGCGTCGAGGAGAGCTGGAAATCGATCCTGCCGCTGGTCGAGGAGACCGGCGCCGACGGCATCGAGCTCAATTTCGGCTGTCCGCACGGCATGTCGGAACGCGGCATGGGTGCGGCCGTCGGCCAGGTGCCGGAATATATCGAAATGGTGGTGCGCTGGTGCAAGCAATATACGCGCATGCCCGTCGTCACCAAGCTGACGCCCAACATCGCCGATATCCGCAAGCCGGCGCGGGCAGCGCATGCCGGCGGCACCGACGCGGTGTCGCTGATCAACACCATCAATTCGATCACCGGCGTCGACCTCGACAGTTTCGCGCCGATGCCGACCATCGATGGCAAGGGTTCGCATGGTGGCTATTGCGGTCCGGCGGTGAAGCCGATCGCCATGAACATGGTGGCCGAGATCGCCCGCGACCCCGAAACCCGCGGCCTGCCGATCTCCGGCATTGGCGGCATCACCACGTGGCGGGACGCCGCCGAATTCATGGCGCTAGGCGCCGGCAATGTGCAGGTCTGCACGGCGGCGATGACCTACGGCTTCAAGATCGTGCAGGAGATGATCGCCGGCCTCGAAAACTGGATGGACGAGAAGGGCCACCGCTCGCTCGACGACATTATCGGCCGCGCCACGCCCAACGTCACCGACTGGCAGTATCTCAACCTCAACTATGTCGCCAAGGCGCATATCGACCAGGATGCCTGCATCAAATGCGGCCGCTGCCACATCGCCTGCGAGGACACCTCGCACCAGGCGATCACCAGCATGGTCAACGGCGTCAGGCATTTCGAGGTGATCGAGGCCGAATGCGTCGGCTGCAATCTGTGCGTCAATGTCTGCCCGGTGGACAATTGCATCACCATGGAGCCGCTTGCGGCCGGCGCGTTGGACCAGCGCACCGGCAGACCTGTGTCGCCGGTCTATGCCAACTGGACCACCCACCCGAACAACCCGATGGCCAAGGTGGCGGCGGAGTAGGGGTAACCTTTCAAAAGCGGCTTCTCCGGGCGTCGCCTTTTCATTTTCTTATTGCAGATAAATTTTATCCAGGATATGATGTATCTACGAATTGGAGACTAGCATTATGAAGCTGGGCGAGGGCGTTGAGGCGGCCATCCACTGCGCGGCGACACTGGCGAGCGTCGACGGCAACAGTACCATGCCGGGCGCGGCGCTGGCGGAATCCTTCGGCCTGTCGCCGAGCTATTTGCTGAAGCACCTCAACATGCTGACGGCGTCCGGCATTCTGGAATCGGTGCCGGGTCCCGCCGGCGGCTACCGGCTGGCGCGGGCTGCCGAACGCATCACGCTGCTCGACATCGTGCTGGCCATCGAAGGGCGCGAGCCGGCTTTTCGCTGCGGCGAGATCCGCCGCAACGGTCCGGTCAAGATCGATGCCTCCGCCTATGTGAAACCTTGCGGCATCAATGCCGCGATGCTCAAGGCGGAGCGCGCCTACCGGGCAGCGCTCGCCGAGGTGAAGTTGTCCGACATCGTGGCGGATTACGCTGCGGAAGGCGACCCCAGATCGTTTGCCGCGAGCTGCGCCTTTGTCGAGCGCCATCAACGGCGGCAGAAACCCAGTTCAACCAACCAAGCCTAAATTAACCTCCCCAAGGATGTGAAAGGAAAGACGATGAAACAGAGGCTGCAGTTCTTCGCCAAGGCGCCCGAGATCATGAAGGCTGTGTCGGCACTCAACAAGGCGGTCGACGAATGTGGACTGGAGGTGAGCCTGCTGCACCTGGTCAAGCTCAGGGCCTCGCAGATCAATGGCTGCTCGTTCTGCGTCGAGATGCACAGCCGCGAGGCCAGGCGCGACGGCGAGACCGAGCAGCGGCTCTATCTCGTCGCCGCCTGGAAGGAATCGCCGCTGTTCTCCGAGCGCGAACGCGCCGGACTGGCCTGGACCGAGGCGGTGACGCTGATCGCCAACGATGGCGTGCCGGACGAACTCTATGCGCGCACGCTGGAGCATTTCTCGGAAGAGGAACTGGTCAAGCTCTCCGTCGCGATCGGCATGATCAACACATGGAACCGACTTTGCATTCCGTTCCACGCCATCCATCCGATGCCGGCCGCCAAGGCGGCCTGACAGTCCGGACATCTGTTGGGGGCGCCGCCGGGGAAAGGCGGCGCCCCTACTGTTTCAAAGGGGGAGTTCAATGCCTGTCGATTTGCCTTCGACCTTGCTGTTTCTCGGTCGCCTGCTGCTCGGCGGTGCCTTTGTCTTCGCCGGCCTGCGCAACATCCAGAACGCGGATTTCCTGACCAGGTTGGTGGCCGCGCGTGGCGTGCCCCAGGCCCGGCTGGCGTTGTGGGCTGGCATTGTCGCGCAGATCATCGCGGGAGTGCTGGTGATGGTCGGCCTCTGGACCGCGATTGCCTGCGTGGTGCTGGTGCTGTTCCTGATCGTGGCGACGCCGATGTTCCACAATTTCTGGGATCATCAGGTCCGGAGCGTGCATCCCGCATCAATGGCTTCGTCGGCAATGTCGCACTGAGCGGAGTTTTTTTGTCGCTGATCGCGCAGTCGCTTTAACTCTCCAACGTTTTACGCCGCGAACCGTAGGCCGCCGTCGCAGGTCAGCACCTGGCCGGTCATGAAGCCGTTGGAGACGAGGAAGGCTATCGCCGAGGCGACGTCCTCGGCGCGGCCGATGCGGCCGACCGGCGTTTTCCCCGCATAGTCGGCAAAGACCGCCTGCCGCTGCTCTGCGGGCAAAAAGTCCCACCATGGCGTGTCGATGACACCCGGCGCCACGACGTTGACGCGCAGCGGCTTCAGCTCGATGGCCAGGATCGGCGCCACGGTCAGGAGCATGCCATTGATGGCGCCGATGCCGGCGACGCCCGGCGTGGCGAGCTGGGCCGATACCGCCGAGATGAAGGTGACCGACCCCGATTTGTTCAGCGTCGGCAAGGCGGCCTGCAGGCAGGAGAGTTGAGGCCGCACTTTCTCGTCGACGCCTCCGGCGATATCGGTGAGATCGAGGGTCTGGAACGGGCCGAGGCCCTTGCCACCGCTCGCCGCCAGAACGAGATGGTCGAACGGACCGAGGCGCTCGAAGAATTGGCGCACCTCATCCGGTTTCGAAGCGTCGAAGGCCGCCTTGTCGGCGGCTCCGCCAAGGCTTTTCCAGGCGCTGATGAGCCTGTCCTGGTTGCGCCCGGTGATCGTGACCTTCATGCCCGGGCCGAGCAGTTTGCGCGCCGTCGCCAGGCCGATGCCGGATGAGCCGCCGATGATCACCGTGTGTTCGATGTTGCTGGTCATGAATGCTGTTCCTTCGTTTCAGGGAAAGCCAGCCCGACGAGGTCGAGGCTCAGGCTTCGCAATTGTTGTCTTGCCTTGGCATCGTAAGCCTGGGCGTCGGCGCGGGATTCGCGCAGGCCGTCGAAATAGAGGCCGCTGCGCCCTTCCAGCGCGGGCGAGGTGGCGAGATTCAAGATAGCCTCGGCGCCGGTCTCGACCGAACTCCATGGCGTGACGCCCGCCTGGCGGACCATGGTGGTGTTCATGTAGCTCGCCGGATGCAGCGCGTTGACGGTGACGCCGCTGCCTTCCAACTGCCCGGCCAGATCGACGGTGAACAGGATCTGCGCCAGCTTGCTCTGGCAATAGGCGCGCACGCCGCTATAGCCGCGGGTCAGCATGACGTCTCCGAAATCGATCGCCTGCTGGCCGGCGGACGCGACATTGACGATGCGTGCCGGGGCGCTCGCCTTCAGCAGCGGCAGAAGCTCCGAGGTCAGCAGGAAGCCGGCGAGATAATTGACGGCAAAGCGCAACTCGTAGCCATCGGCGCTTGTCTGTCGTTTGTCGCCAGCGGTGCCGACGCCGGCATTGTTGATGAGGATGTCGAGGCGGCTCGTGCTGGCGCGCACGGCTTCGGCGAGGCGTCGTACCTGCGCCAGCGAAGCGAGATCGGCCGCGAAAAACTCGGCCTTGCCGCCGGCGGCTTCGATGGCGGCGATAGTGGCGTCGCCGCGTGTGGCATCGCGGCCATGCACCAGCACCCGTGCGCCGGCGGCACCCAGCCTTTGCGCCACCACGCGGCCGACGCCGTCGGTCGAGCCGGTGATGAGGATGGTCTTGTCTTTCAATTCCATGTTCAGAGCCTCCTGTTGTTGCTCTGAACGCAAGATGGAGCGCTTCGCCTACGTCAAACAGTTCAAACTTTATCCTGGTATCAATACTGCTATAATAGCCGGTATGAACGCTCCCGTTGCCTCCACCCGATCAGCCGACGAGAGCCGCCGGCGCGAACTCGGCGCCTTCCTGCGGTCGCGCCGGGAAAGGCTGGCGCCATCGGCCACCGGCATCGCGACAGGTCCGCGACGGCGCACGCCGGGTCTGCGGCGGGAGGAAGTGGCGATGATCGCCGGTGTCGGCACCACCTGGTACACCTGGCTCGAGCAGGGCAGGGACGTGCGGCCCTCGGTGGAAGTGCTGGCGGCGCTCTGCGAGGCTTTGCGCCTCGACGCCGTCGAGAAGCGGCATCTGTTCATCCTGGCCGGCCGCCAGCAGCCGGAGCGTCGTGTGGCGGCACCTGAAAAGGTCGACGCTACGCTGTTGCACATGCTGCAAAGCCTGGTGCTGCAGCCCGCCTATGTCGTCGGCCGTCGTTGGGACGTTCTTGCCTGGAACGACGCGGCCGTGGCGGTGTTCGGCGACTATGGCTTGCTCGAGGGCGATAGCAGAAACATCGTCCACATGGTGTTCACCAACCCGCACCATCGCCGCCTGCTGGTCGACTGGGAAGAACTCGCCCGCGTGGTGCTTGCTTCGTTTCGTGCCGAAAGCGCCAAATATGTCGGCGATCTGGATTTCGAACGGCTGATCGCGCTGATGATGAGTTCAAGTCCCGAGTTCCGTGACTGGTGGCCCCGGCGCGACGTGGCGCGCAGGCTGACTGGCGTGAAGCATGTCCGGCATCCCACAGTGGGCCTGATGGCCTTCGAGCATATGAGCCTGTCGATCGACGACGGCTCGGACATGCGGCTGATCGTCTACACGCCGCTCGCCGAGCAGAACTCGATCTCCAAACTTCAACAACTGCTGGAGGCGATGCCGGCCGAACGGCGCAGCGCGTGAAGTTATCTGCCGGCGCGCTCTCAACTTCGTCATCCACGGGCGGAGCGGAAGCGAAGCGGACACGCAGACCCGAGGATCCATGCCGTTACCTTGACAGTATAGTGCAGCCGAGCAGAATTCTGGACCGTAGCGGCGCTCATGTGTCGCGGCATGGATTCTAGGGTCTGCGCCGCGTCGCTTCGCTCCTTGCTTCGCCCTAGAATGACGAAGCCAATGTGCGCTTCGGCCAATCTAGACATGATTTCGCCTGTTACCCTTTCGGCCTCAGCCCATCGAGGAACAATTGCTCGAGGAAGCGGGCAGCGTCCTCGAAGCGGCCGTCGCCGCCACGGTTCGGCCCCAGCACGGCGCGGACCTGGACATCGAAATCGGCGTAATGCTGCGTCGTCGCCCAGATCGAGAAGATCAGGTGCCAGGGATCGGTCCGGGCGATCTTGCCGGCGCGCATCCAGCCCTTGATGACGGCGGCTTTTTCGTCGACCAGCGTCTTCAACTCGCCCGCCAGCAGCGGCATGATGCGCGGCGCGCCTTGCAGGATTTCGTTGGCGAACAGCCGGCTCTCGCGCGGAAAGTCGCGCGCCATTTCCAGCTTGCGCCTGATGTAGCTCCTGAGTTCGGTCATCGGATCGCCGATGTCGTCAAGTTCCCGCAGTGGCGCCAGCCAGGTTTCGAGCAGCCGTTCCATCAATGTCTCGTGGATGTCTTCCTTGCGGCGGAAATAGTAGAGCAGGTTCGGCTTCGACATGCCGGCGGCTTCGGCGATCTGGTCGATGGTCGAACCGCGGAAGCCGTTGGTGGAGAACACTTCGAGCGCGGCCTCCAGGATCAGTTCGCGCTTTTCCTGCTGGATGCGGGTGCGGCGAGGGGCTTGCGTGCTCGTGGTCACCGTTGCGGACCTTCCTATTGCCATATCTCGCATTCAAGGTCATCTGGACCAATTCTCTGGACCAGTTTTTCCCCAGGCTGTGGAACGCACTTCAGGAGCCGCATTTCCGCTAGTAATCCATTGACCGCCGACATGGCGGTGCTAAACGTTTGTCCAATCGGTCAAAATTTGCGTAGCATGAAAGCGCGGCAAAGACCAAGCGTTGGACGCAGCGAAACAGGTTACAAGGGGAAGTCTTGGTCATGTCCAACCGGCTGAAAGTCACGCCGAACGATCTCAGCGCATTCTGGATGCCGTTCACGGCAAACCGGCAGTTCAAGCAGGCGCCGCGCATGTTCGTGTCCGCCAAGGACATGCATTACACAACCAGCGATGGCCGCAAGGTATTGGACGGCACCGCTGGCCTGTGGTGCGTCAACGCCGGCCATTGCCGCCCCAAGATCACCGAGGCGATCCAGCACCAGGCCGCCGAACTCGACTATGCACCCGCCTTCCAGATGGGCCATCCGATCGTGTTCGAACTGGCGAACCGCTTGGTCGACCTCGCGCCCAAGGGCATGGACCATGTCTTCTTCACCAATTCCGGTTCGGAATCTGTCGAAACGGCGCTGAAGATGGCGATCGCCTATCACCGCGTGAAGGGCGAAGGGTCGCGCACCCGGCTCATCGGCCGCGAGCGCGGTTATCACGGCGTCAATTTCGGCGGCATCTCGGTCGGCGGCATCGTCACCAACCGCAAGATGTTCGGCACGTTGCTGGGCGGCGTCGACCACATGCCGCACACGCATCTGCCGGAGAAGAACGCCTTCTCCAAAGGCGTGCCGGAGTATGGCGCGGAGCTCGCCAACGAGCTTGAGCGTATCGTCGCCCTGCATGACGCCTCGACCATCGCCGCCGTCATCGTCGAGCCGGTCGCGGGTTCCACGGGCGTCATCCTGCCGCCGAAGGGCTATCTCGAGAAGCTGCGCGAAATCTGCACCAAGCACGGCATCCTGTTGATCTTCGACGAGGTCATCACCGGCTTCGGCCGTCTCGGCGCGCCGTTCGCGGCCGACTATTTCGGCGTCACGCCCGACATCATGACCACCGCCAAGGGCGTCTCCAACGGCGTCATCCCGATGGGCGCGGTGTTCGTGAAGAAGGAAATCCACGACGCCTTCATGACCGGCCCCGAGCACATGATCGAGTTCTTCCACGGCTACACCTATTCGGGCAACCCGATCGCCTGTGCGGCCGCACTCGGCACGCTCGACACCTACAAGGAAGAGGGCCTGCTGACGCGCGGCGACGAACTGGCGCCTTACTGGGAAGATGCACTGCATTCGCTGAAGGGCGAACCGCATGTCATCGACATCAGGAACATCGGCCTGATCGGTGCGATCGAACTGGCGCCGATCGCCGGCAGTCCGACAAAGCGGGCCTTCTCGGCGTTCGTCAAGGCGTTCGAGCGCGGCGCGCTGATCCGCACCACCGGCGACATCATCGCACTGTCGCCGCCGCTGATCATCACCAAGGGCCAGATCAACGAACTGATCGACCATGTGCGTGAAGTGCTTAGGATGATCGATTGAAGAACTGGGCGCCGATATCCCTCCCCCTCGAGGGGAGGGTGGCCGCGAAGCGGTCGGGTGGGGTCGGTTCGACCGGGTGCCGACGTGATCCTTTGCCGCGAGGTCGCTTCTGATGCCCCGTACCCGCGTGAGCTTCGAAATGCGCCAAAAGGCGCGCGCGCTTCGAGTTCACGCGACCAAAGGCGAATCCCTTCTTTGGTATGAATTGCGTGAGTTGAAAACAAACGGAATCAAGTTTCGCCGACAATGTCCGATTGGGCCCTATATCGTTGACTTTGCCTGCTTTTCTACAAAGCTGATTGTTGAAGTCGACGGCGATTTGCATGAGCACGAAAAGGGCAAGCAGCACGATGCCGTTCGTGACGCGTATCTACGATCGCTTGGGTTCGAGGTCTTCCGTGTCGACGAACCCGATGTCATAAACAGCGCTTGGCATGTCGCGCAGGTGGTCAAGGAAAAAGTCGAGCGTATGTCAGCCGACCCCACCCGACCGCTTCGCGGCCACCCTCCCCTCGAGGGGGAGGGGGACGCCCCGCAATTGATGAGGTTTTGAATGGCCGCACCCGGCGAGAATCTGCGAATCAATTCAGACCGTTTGTGGGATTCGCTGATGGAGATGGCGAAGATCGGCCCCGGCATTGCCGGCGGCAACAATCGCCAGACCGTGACCGACGAGGATGGCGAGGGCCGGCATCTGTTCAAGCGCTGGTGCGATGCCGCGGGGCTCGAAATGGGCGTCGACGAGATGGGCACCATGTTTGCCCGCCGCGAAGGCACCGACCCCAGCCTGCCTCCGGTCTATGTCGGCAGCCATCTCGATACGCAACCGACCGGCGGCAAATATGATGGCGTTCTCGGCGTTCTGGGCGGCCTGGAGATCGTGCGCTCGCTCAATGATCTCGACATCAAGACCAAACATCCGATCGTCGTCACCAACTGGACCAACGAGGAGGGCGCGCGCTTCGCGCCGGCCATGATGGCGTCCGGTGTGTTCGCTGGCGTGCTCGACCAGGCCGATGTCTACGAGCACACGGACAAGAACGGCAAGAAATTCGGCGAGGAACTGGAGCGCATCGGCTGGAAGGGCACCGAGAAGGTTGGTGATCGCAAGATCCACGCCTTCTTCGAACTGCATATCGAACAGGGCCCGATCCTCGAGGACGAGGACATCGACATCGGTGTCGTCACCCATGGCCA
Source organism: Mesorhizobium australicum WSM2073 (assembly GCF_000230995.2). Taxonomy (NCBI): domain Bacteria; kingdom Pseudomonadati; phylum Pseudomonadota; class Alphaproteobacteria; order Hyphomicrobiales; family Phyllobacteriaceae; genus Mesorhizobium; species Mesorhizobium australicum. The sequence goes on from NC_019973.1 coordinate 3,420,441, forward strand.
GGGCCTGAAATGGCTGCAGGTGACGCTGGCCGGCAAGGAGGCGCATACCGGCTCGACGCCGATGCCCAAGCGCCGCAATGCCGGGCTCGGCATGGCGCGGGTGATCGAATTGGTCCACGAGATCGCCATGGACTACCAGCCCGACGCCGTCGGCGCGGTCGGCCACATGGAGGTCTATCCCAACTCGCGCAACATCATCGCCGGGCGCACCGTCTTCACCATCGACATACGCTCGCCGGAAAAGGAAGTGCTTGACGCCATGGATGGCCGCATCCGCGAAGGCATCGACACGATCTGCGACGCGCTCGACATCCAGTACAAGATCGAGCAGGTCGGCGCTTTCGATCCGGTCACTTTCGACAAGGGCTGCGTCAAGGCGATCCGCGATGCGGCCGAGCGGCTTGGCTACACGCACCGCAACATCGTCTCGGGTGCCGGCCACGACGCCTGCTGGATCAACCGCGTCGCGCCGACCGCCATGGTGATGTGCCCTTGCGTGGATGGGTTAAGCCACAATGAGGCGGAAGAGATCACCAAGGAATGGGCAGCGGCCGGCGCCGACGTTCTGTTCCATGCCGTGGTGGAGACGGCCGTTATCGTTGAGTGAACTTAGAGATTTACCTTCAAACGCCGCTCACCAAGAAGCGGGAAGAGAAGAACAAGGGAACAGCAAAATGACCAAAGTCATCAAGAACGGCACCGTCGTAACCGCCGACCGAACCTGGAAGGCCGACGTGCTGATGCAGCACGGCAGGATCGTCGCCATCGGCTCGGACCTGCATGGCGACCATGAGTACGACGCCACCGGCTGCTATGTGATGCCGGGCGGCATCGACCCGCACACCCATCTCGAAATGCCGTTCATGGGCACCTATTCGGCCGATGATTTCGAATCCGGCACGCGGGCAGCCTTGGCCGGCGGCACCACCATGGTGGTCGATTTCTGTCTGCCGGCGCCGCAGCAATCGCTGCTCGAAGCCCTGCAGATGTGGGACAACAAGACCTCGAGGGCGTCCTGCGATTATTCGTTCCACATGGCGATCACCTGGTGGGGCAAGCAGGTGTTCGACGAGATGGCCACCGTGGTCGACAAGGGCATCACCTCGTTCAAGCACTTCATGGCGTACAAGGGCGCGCTGATGGTCGACGACGACGAGATGTACGCGTCGTTCCAGCGCTGTGCCGACCTCGGCGCGCTGCCGCTGGTGCATGCCGAGAATGGCGACGTGGTCGCGGCCCTGTCGCAGAAGCTGCTTGCCGCCGGCAATAATGGCCCCGAGGGACATGCCTATTCGCGCCCGCCGGAAGTGGAGGGTGAGGCGACCAACCGCGCCATCATGATCGCCGACATGGCGGGCGTGCCGCTCTATGTAGTGCATGTCTCGTGCGAACAGAGCCACGAGGCGATCCGCCGGGCACGCCAGAAAGGCATGCGGGTGTTCGGCGAGCCGCTGATCCAGCACCTGACGCTGGACGAGAGCGAGTATTTCGACAAGGACTGGGACCATGCGGCGCGCCGCGTGATGAGCCCACCCTTCCGCAACAAACTGCACCAGGATTCGCTATGGGCCGGCCTGCAGGCCGGTTCGCTGCAGGTGGTGGCGACCGACCATTGCGCCTTCACCACCGACCAGAAGCGCTTCGGCGTCGGCAATTTCACCAAGATCCCCAACGGCACGGGTGGCCTCGAGGACCGGTTGCCGGTGCTGTGGACCAAAGGCGTCAATACCGGCCGACTGACGATGAACGAGTTTGTCGCCGTGACCTCGACCAACATCGCCAAGATCCTCAACATGTATCCGAAGAAGGGCGCGATCGTCGAAGGCGCGGATGCCGACATCATCGTCTGGGACCCCCAGCGCAAGAAGAAGATTTCCGCTGAGAAGCAGCAGTCCGTCATCGACTACAACGTCTTCGAAGGCGTCGAGGTGACTGGACTGCCGCGCTTCGTGTTCTCGCGCGGCGAGCTGTCGGTCGAGGAGGGCGAGGTCAAGGCCAAGCCTGGCCATGGTGAGTTCGTCGGCCGCGAACCGAACGCGGCCGTCAACCGGGCGCTGTCGACCTGGAAGGAGATCACCGCGCCGCGCAAGGTCGAGCGGACAGGCATTCCGGCGACGGGTGTTTGAGGTGAGGTGCGCGGGGCTCTATCTCACCGCCGTTGTTGTTCTGGCAGCCGGCTCCGCCTCTGCGGCCGGCATCGACCTGTCCAAGCCCTATGGCAATAAGTCCGGCTGCATCAACAAGAACGGCCAGAAGGTCTATGCCGAAGACATGCTGCTGCTGACCGACACCGATTTTATCACCGCGACCAGTGCCTGCGCCTTCACCGGCAAACACGGTGAGGCCGATGGTTCGCTGACGGTCAAGGCAGAGTGCGAAGCCGAAGGCGAGGAGGGAAAGTCGCCCGCCACCTTCACGATCAAGCACAGCGCCAAGAATGCCAAGAAGTTGGTGATCGCCGACGAGGACGGCAGCGTATACGGGGAAGTGTCTCGGTGCAGATGATTGCCGAGGTCGGCGCCGCCCCTCATCTGCCTGCCGGCATCTTCTCCCCGTATAGTGACGGGGAGAAGGGGGCCGAGTGCGATCTCGGTGCCCTTTCTGCCAACGCAGGCGATTGGCGGAATCCTTCGCGACGGCGTCCTTCTCCCCGTCTCTCTACGGGGAGAAGATGCCGGCAGGCAGATGAGGGGCAGCGCGGACCTGGAGCTATTGAGCCTCGGCCGGCGAACCCGCCAATACCACCCTCAGGCGACGAGCGCGTCCAGTTCCGGCAGCAGGACGACGCTTTCCTGTTCGTTGGGATCGGTGCGGGCGATGACGGCCGAGGACGGCGCATTGCTCAGATTGGCCGGCAAATGCGGCACGCCTGCGGGAATGTAGAAGAGGTCGCCGGCCTTGACGACGATGTGATGCTCCAGCCGGTCGCCATACCAGGTATGGACCTCGCCGGAGAGCACGTAGATCGCCGTTTCATGGTTCTCGTGCAGATGCGCCTTGGCGCGGGCACCGGGCGGCATGGTGAGCACGTGCATGCAGATGCCGGAGGAGCCGACCGACTCGGTGGCAATGCCGGCGAAGTAGGTCAGGCCCTGCTTGCCTTCATAAGTGCTTTCAGGGCGGATAAGATGACAAGTCGGTTTAGGCGACATCGGGGAAACTCCGGGCGTCGGCCGAGCGGGACAAACTCAGCAGGACTGGGGCCAATGGGACGGGTCGAGTGGAAAACAACATCACGATAAAAGCAATCGGTTTCGTGCGGCGGAAGGCAGGCAGCAACCGATGACGGGACCTTCGCCAGCCGTCGTTTCGGCAAGCAAACTGGGCCTCACCTTCCAGACCAATGACGGGCCGGTACAGGCGCTGTCCAATGTCGACCTGACCATCGGCAAGGGTGAGTTCGTCTCCTTCATCGGGCCTTCAGGTTGCGGCAAGACTACTTTGCTGCGCGTCATCGCCGATCTGGAAAAGCCCACTTCGGGGACGATCTCGGTCAATGGCATGACGCCGGAACAGGCGCGCGAGAGGCGTGCCTACGGCTATGTCTTCCAGGCCGCCGCCCTGTTTCCCTGGCGCACCATCGAGCGCAATGTCGGGCTGCCGCTGGAAATCATGGGCCTGTCCAAGACCGAGCAGGCGGAGCGGATCAAGCGCACGCTCGACCTCGTCAACCTCAGTGGCTTCGAGAAGAAATACCCCTGGCAGCTTTCCGGCGGCATGCAGCAGCGCGCCTCGATCGCGCGTGCGCTGGCCTTCGATGCCGACCTGTTGCTGATGGACGAGCCGTTCGGCGCGCTGGATGAGATCGTGCGCGACCACCTCAACGAGCAATTGCTGCAACTGTGGGGACGGACGAACAAGACCATCTGCTTCGTCACCCACTCCATTCCGGAAGCCGTCTACCTGTCGACGCGCATCGTCGTTATGTCGCCGCGCCCGGGCCGGGTCAGCGACATCATCGAATCGACGCTGCCGAAAGAGCGGCCGCTCGACATCCGCGAGACGCCGGAGTTTCTGGCGATCGCCGCGCGGGTGCGCGATGGGTTGAGGGCAGGGCATAGTTATGATGATTGAGGGGAGCGACAAGCGCGCAGTCCATCGCGACTTCGTCATCCTAGGGCGAAGCAAGGAGCGAAGCGACGCGGCGCAGACCCTAGGATCCATGCCGTTACCTCAACGTTCCGCAGCGGTGCAGACCGATGCACCTTACGCTGTGCGTTCGAAGGCGAACACTCTCGACCGCTTATACCCCCCGGCCAACGTCACGGAATGGATCCTAGGGTCTGCGCGACGCTTCGCGTTGCTCCGCCCTAGGATGACGAAGGCGAAGGTGGTCGGCCTTCGCTTCGCTCCGGCCATCCTCTCCCCGTGGGGGAGAGGAGGAGGCCCCGCCCATGGATAGCTTCCGCTCCAAGATCATCCCCGTAACCTCCATCCTTCTGGGCGTGGTCGTGCTCTGGTACATCTTCGCCGTCATCCTCAACGCGCCCTTCCAGCGCGATCTCGACCGGCGTGCCAACGAAACCTCCACGTTCGGCGAACTCATCGGCAAGACTCTGTCGCAGCCCAAGCCGACGCTGCCGGCGCCGCATCAGGTGGCGGTGAATTTCTTCGAGAACACTTTTCTGCGGCCCATCACCTCAAACCGCAGTCTCGTCTACAACGCCTGGGTTACGCTGTCCTCGACGCTGCTCGGCTTCGCCTTCGGCACCGCACTCGGCATCGTCATCGCCGTCGGCATCGTCCATGTCGCGACGCTCGACCGCAGCCTGATGCCGTGGATCATCGCCTCGCAGACCATTCCGATCCTGGCGGTGGCGCCGATGATCATCGTCGTTCTGGCGGCAATCGGCATTACCGGACTGATCCCGAAGGCGATGATCTCGACCTATCTGTCGTTCTTCCCGGTAACCGTAGGCATGGTGAAGGGCCTGCGCTCGCCCGAGATCATGCATCTCGACCTGATGCACACCTACAATGCCAGCCGCGCGCAGACCTTCTGGAAACTGCGTGTGCCAGCCTCGGTGCCATTCCTGTTCACCTCGATGAAGGTCGCGGTGGCGGCAAGCCTGGTGGGCGCAATCGTCGGCGAACTGCCGACCGGCGCGGTCGCCGGCATCGGCGCCAAGCTGTTGGCGGGCGCCTATTACAGCCAGTCCATCGACATCTGGTCGGCGCTGGTCGCCGGCTCCATCGTGGCGGCGCTGCTGGTGATGGTGGTTGGCATCGCCGGCCGCGTCGTTGACCGCGCCATGGGCGGGAGGCCAGCATGAACTGGCTGAAACCTTCCTGGCAGGCCGTGCTGGCGATCGTGCTGTGCCTGATCGCGATTGCGCTCGGCGCCATGTCGAAGCCGGAAGCGGCAGCGCTTGCCGATCCGACGGCCAGTATCGGCTACCCCTATCTCGGAATGAAGGGCTTGATGCTTGGCGTGGCCGTGCTGGCGGCGCTGATCTCCATGGTCAGGATTCCGCCCCTGGCGGAGGCCGTGGTGCTCTTCATAGGGGCCCATCTCGTCGCCTGGCTGCTGATATCGGGCATCGCAGGGTTCGAAGGGACGGCGCTGGCGCCGTATTTCCTTCTGCTCGCGGCTGCCTGGCTGCTTGGCTGGCGTTGTGTGGCGGTGCTTTCGGGGTTGCGGCCGACGGCAGGATGGGTCCGGACCGCACTGCGTCTGGTCATCCCCGCTATCTTCGGCGCCTGGATCCTGATCATCTGGGAAGCCGTCACACGCGGCGCCGGCATTCCTTTCATCCTGCTGCCGCCGCCGAGCGCCATCGGCGCGCGCATCGTCAGCTCGCTGCCGGTGCTCGGCGCCGATGTCCGGCAAACCATCTTCAAGGCGGTGCTCTTCGGCTATGTGGTGGGCAGCGGCGCTGGCTTCATCACCGCTGTTCTCGCCGACCGCGTACCGTTTCTGCGGCGTGGACTTCTGCCGATCGGCAATATGGTCTCGGCGCTGCCGATCATCGGCGTGGCGCCGATCATGGTCATGTGGTTCGGCTTCGACTGGCAATCCAAGGCGGCGGTGGTCATCATCATGACCTTCTTCCCGATGCTGGTGAATACGGTCGCCGGGCTCGCCGCGTCCGGCCATATGGAGCGCGACCTGATGCGCACCTATGCGTCGGGCTACTGGCCGACGCTCGTCAAGCTCAGGCTGCCGGCCGCCGCTCCCTTCATCTTCAACGCGCTGAAGATCAATTCGACGCTGGCGCTGATCGGCGCCATCGTCGCCGAGTTCTTCGGCACGCCCGTCGTCGGCATGGGATTCCGCATTTCGACCGAGGTCGGGCGGATGAACATCGACATGGTGTGGGCCGAAATCGCAGTTGCAGCACTTGCGGGTTCGGTCTTTTATGGCGTGGTCGCCCTTGTCGAAAGGGCCGTCACGTTTTGGCATCCCTCTGTCCGTGGTGGATAGGGGCGGTGGGTTTGGGCACTAACTTCAGAGGGTAAAAAAATGAAAAGACTTATTATTCCAGTTCTGGCCGGCGCGATGTCGCTGGCCGCGTTCCAGGCGATGGCCGCCGACAAGGTGACCTTGCAGCTGAAATGGGTCACGCAGGCGCAGTTTGCCGGCTACTATGTCGCCAAGGCCAAGGGTTTCTATGAGGCTGAAGGCCTCGACGTCGACATCAAGCCAGGCGGCCCCGACATCGCCCCCGAGCAAGTGATCGCCGGCGGCGGCGCCGACGTCATCGTCGACTGGATGGGCGGCGCGCTCGCCGCGCGCGAGAAGGGCGTGCCGCTGGTCAACATCGCCCAGCCGTTCAAGAAGGCCGGCATGGAGCTGGTCTGCCCGAAGGACGGCCCGATCAAGACCGAAGCCGACTTCAAGGGTCATACGCTCGGCGTCTGGTTCTTCGGCAACGAATATCCGTTCTACGCGTGGATGAACAAGCTTGGCCTCAAGACGGAGGGCGGCCCCGATGGCGTCACCGTGCTGAAGCAGAGCTTTGACGTGCAGCCGCTGATCCAGAAGCAGGCCGATTGCATCTCGGTCATGACCTACAATGAGTACTGGCAGCTGATCGACGCCGGCTACAAGCCCGAACAGCTGACCGTGTTCAACTACTCGGCCATGGGCAACGACCTGCTCGAGGACGGCCTCTATGCCTCGGAAGACAAGCTCAAGGATCCGGCTTTCGAGGACAAGATGGTGCGGTTCGTGCGCGCTTCGATGAAGGGATGGAAATACGCGGTCGACAACAATGACGAAGCCGCAAGCATCGTCATGGACGGCGGCGGCCAGGACGAGAATCACCAGAAGCGGATGATGAGCGAAGTTGCCAAGCTGATCGACAATGCCGACGGCAAGCTCGACCCGGCGACCTACGAACGCACCGCCAAGGCGCTGCTCGACCAGAAGATCATCACCAAGGAGCCGAAAGGCGCCTATACCACCGCCATCACCGATAAGGCGGTCAAGTAGGCCTCGCAGGCGCGATCAACAGCGCCTGAGACCGGGTCTGACGATCAAAGGGGCGGGCGACCGCCCCTTTTCCATGCGCTCCAATCACAAAACCGTGTGCGGGGATACATTGCGCCGTCCAGCCGTTGCATTGAAGCATGCGCGCGTCGGGGAGCCGCGACGCACGCTTTGTCAATCGGAGGTCCTTCATGCGCGCTCACTCCTTCCTGCCGGCGCTATCGGCGCTCGCCATTTCCACCGCTTTCCTGTTCGCATCACCGGCCATGGCCGAGATGGTAAAATACAAGGCGACCCTCGATGGCGGCCAGCAGAGCCCAGCCGTCACCACGAAGGGCAAGGGGACGGCCACTCTCACCTTCGACACCACCAAGAAGAAGCTCAGCTGGAACGTGAAGTATTCCGGCCTCAGCGGCCCGGCGACAGCGGCGCACATCCACGGCCCGGCGGCGGCGGGCGAGAATGCGCCTCCGGTGATCCCGTTCAAAGGCAAGCTCAAGAGCCCGATCAAGGGGTCGGCGACGCTGACCGATGCGCAGGCCGCTGACCTCGAGGCCGGCAAGTATTATGTCAATGTGCACACGGCGGCCAACAAGGACGGCGAGATTCGCGGCCAGATCGAAAAGGCGATGTAGAGCCGGAAGCGCGGCTAACGCTTGAAGGCCGGCGGGACAGCCCGCCCTTTGTCCTGCCGGTCCTTAAGCCCTGTCGCGTATCTGTGTCATCGTCCGGGTCGGGGTGATCGCTTCGGGATCGAGCCTGATCTCGACGATCGCCGGTTTGCCGCTGGTTCGCGCGCGCTCGAAGGCAGGCGCGAAATCAGCTGTCCTCTCCACCGTCTCGCCATGGCCGCCATAGGCGCGGGCAAGTGCTGCAAAATCAGGGTTCTTCAGATCGGTGCCGACGACGCGGCCGGGATATTCGCGTTCCTGGTGCATGCGGATGGTGCCGTAAATACCGTTGTTGACGACGATGACGACGATCGGCAGGTCGTACTGCACGGCGGTGGCGAATTCCTGGCCGTTCATCAGGAAGCAGCCGTCGCCGGCGAAGGCGACCACTGTGCGCTCCGGATACAGCGCCTTGGCGGCGACCGCCGCCGGGGTGCCGTAGCCCATCGAGCCCGACGTCGGCGCTCCTTGCGTGGCGAAGCGGCGGAAGCGATGGAAGCGGTGTACCCAGGTTGCGTAATTTCCGGCGCCATTGGTGAGGATGGCATCGTCCGGCAGCACGTTTTCCAGGTAGTTCATGATCGGTCCCATCTGGACCGGGCCGGGACCGTTTTCAGGCGGAGTCGACCAGTCGAGATAGGCGGCATGCAGCTTGGCTGTTTCGGCCGCCCATGATGGCGTTCCGGCCGGCATGCGCTTGGTGAAAGCCTCGACGAAAGCCGCTGGCGAAGCATTGATCGCCAGGGTCGGACGGTAGACGCGGCCGAGTTCGCCGGCATCGGCATGGACATGCACAAGGGCCTGGTCGGGGTAGGGGCTCTTCAGCAGCGTGTAGTCGGAAGAGGGCATCTCGCCCATGCGCCCGCCGATCAAGAGAACGACGTCCGCCTGCTTGATAGCCGTCGCCAGCTTCGGATTGATGCCGATGCCGACATCGCCGGCATAGTTTGGATGAAGATGGTCGAACAGCATCTGGCGGCGGAAGGAACAGCCGACAGGAAGCGACCAGGCCTCGGCGATCTCATGCATCCGCGCCACCGCGTCCGCGTTCCAGCGTGTGCCGCCAAGAATGACGAAGGGACGCTTCGCGCCGGCAAGCAGCATTTCCAGTGCGTCGAGTTCGGCCTCGCCGGGATAGGTTTCGACCGGCGTGTGCGGAAGTGCTTCCGGCGCGTCGACGACGCTGGTCAGCATATCCTCAGGCAGCGATATGACGACCGGACCGGGGCGGCCCGACGTCGCCACGGCAAAGGCGCGCGTGACGAATTCGGGGATGCGCGAGGCGTCGTCGATCTCGACCACCCATTTGGCGATGTCGCCGAAGAACCTGACATAGTCCACTTCCTGGAACGCCTCGCGCTCCTTGGCGTGGCTGGCGACCTGGCCGATGAACAGGATGAGGGGAACCGAATCCTGCATGGCGATGTGGATGCCGGCCGAAGCGTTGGTGGCGCCGGGTCCGCGGGTGACGAAGCAGATGCCGGGCTTGCCGGTCAGCCGGCCCTGGCAGTCGGCCATCATGGCAGCACCGCCTTCCTGGCGGCAGACGATGGTGCGGATCGAGGAATCATGCAGCGCGTCAAGCACCGCAAGGTAGGATTCGCCCGGCACGCAGAACATACGGTCGGTGCCATTGGCTTCGAGGGCGTCGACGATCAGTTGTCCACCGGTCTTCATTTCCCAGACTTCTCCAGTTCGGCAAGGATTTCGTCAGTGTGCTCGCCAAGGCGCGGCGAGGGGCGTTCGTAAGTAAGCGGTGTGCCCGACATCACCATCGGCGCGCGCACCGACGGCAGGCGGTTGCCATGGCCGTCGTCGAGGTCGAGCCGCATGCCGCGGGCAATGGTCTGCGGGTCGTCGAACATCTGGCCGATCGTGTTGATCGGGCTTGCCGGCACGCTGGCGGCTTCGAGCTTCGCCAGCAGCGGATCGCGATCAAAAATCTTCAGCGCCTCGATGATGCGTGCGCGAAGTTCCACGCGATTGGCGACGCGGGCCGGATTGGTGGTGAAATCGGGATTGGCCGGCAAATCGCCCAGCCCGACCGCGGCGCAGAATTTGGCGAACTGGCCGTCATTGCCGACAGCCAGGATGATGTGGCCGTCCCTGACCGGAAGCACTTCGTAGGGGGCAATGTTCATATGGGCATTGCCCATCTGCACCGGCGACTTGCCGGAAACGAGATAATTGAGGTTCTGGTTGCCGAGCGCCGAGATCTGGGTGTCGAACAGCGCCATGTCGATGTGCTGGCCTTCGCCGGTCTGTTCGGCATGGCGAAGTGCTGCCTGGATGGCGATGACCGAATAGAGGCCGGTGAAGATATCCGAGATGGCGACGCCGGCTTTCTGCGGCTCGCGGCCGGGCTCGCCGGTAATCGACATCATGCCGGCCATGGCCTGGATGATGAAATCGTAGCCCGCGCGAGGCGCATAAGGCCCATCCTGACCGAAACCGGTGATCGAGCAGTAGACGAGGCGAGGGTTGATTTCCTTCAGGCTGCCGTGGTCGAGCCCGTATTTCTTCAGGCCGCCGAGTTTGAAGTTCTCGATCAGCACATCCGCCGTCGCGACCAGCCGGCGCACCGTCTCGGCGCCTTCGGGCGTCGAGAAGTCGATGGCGATGGAGCGCTTGCCGCGATTGCAGGAATGGTAATAGGCGGCCGACAGGTTCTCGCCGTCGTGGCTCATGACGAAGGGCGGACCCCATTTGCGGGTGTCGTCGCCGCCATCGGGGCTCTCGACCTTGATGACATCGGCGCCGAGATCGGCAAGCAACTGCCCGGCCCAGGGCCCGGCAAGAATGCGGGCGAGTTCGACGACGCGGACGCCTTTCAGCGGGGGTTCGGCCATAAATCACCGTGGTTGCTGCAATCATCCTGATCGCTGCGAAAGCAGAGCCTCTATCAAGCCCGGCGGCGGCTGTCACGGTTCTTGCGATGGGCCAAACCGTCGGGCTTTCAGGACAGCGTCCGCCCAGTTGGCGAAATCGTCCATGACGGTGTCCCGGTTCGCCTCGTTCAGGCTCTCGTGGCGGGTGCCGGGGTAAACCTTCGAAACCAGATTAGAAAAGCCCATCTTGCGCATGCGGTTCGCGAGATGGGTGATGCCCTTGCCGTAGTCCGAGGCAGGGTCTTTCTCGCCGCCAACGATGGCGACGGGAAGGTCGCGCCGGATGCCGGCAAAGGCCGCATCCTTGCCGCCGTTCAGCGCCATCGCGACCACATCGCGCCACATCGATATGGAGGCATCCCAGCCGCAGAGCGGATCGGCGATGTATTTCGCGACCTCCGCATCGTCGCGCGAAAGCCAGTCGAACAAGGTGCGATGGTCGGGGACCGCCTTGCCCCAGGCCTGGAAGGTGAGTTTCGGCAGCAGGCGCGACGGGACATCGGAGCCCAGCCGCATCCGTTCCCAGGCCAGGATGCCGAGCGCCACCTGGCCGAGCAGGCCTTGCGAGAAATTGCCGTTCCAGATGGCTGCGGCATGGATCCGATCCGAGTGCCGTAACAAGTAGTTCAGCGCCACGGACGCGCCCATCGAGTGGCCGAAAAGGATCACCGGCAGGTCAGGCTGCTCGCGGGCGATAAGATCACGGATGGCGTCGACATCGGCGATCACCTTGGCCGGGCCGTCCTTGTCGGCGAATCTGCCGAGCGGCGCGTCGGGCGCCCTGGTCGTCCCATGGCCACGGTGATCATGGACATAGACATGGAAACCCCGAGCGGACAGGAAACCGGCGAAGCGGTCGTAGCGCCCGGCATGCTCGGCCAGGCCATGATTGATCTGGACCACCGCACGCGGAGAGCTGTCGGCCTGCCGGACGAACAGATTGAGGTCGGCGCCGGTCGGCGAGCGGACCACGCGCTGCTGGCTGAATGGCATGCCGGCTGGCCTCCCCCTGGTTCCGCCCTTGCAATGTCCAACGTGTGCGCCGGCGCCTGATTTGCGTCAATCGGGCCTGCCGGCTTTTCCGCGACGATCTTTCTTGCCACGAGCCCGCAAAATATCGCAATTCTGACATGGAGACAGTTTCAGTCTGTCGCCCACTTTCCAGCAGGGGAATCTCCATGCGCATTGCTGTTGTTTTCGGATTGGCCTTGCTGGCGGGGTCGCTGGCAGGCGCGGCGCATGCCGACGTCAAGATGAGCGGCACCTTCGTGGCCGACGCTGCCTGTCCCGCGACGCAGGCGATCAAGAACGCCAAGAACCCCGGCAATGTCTCGACCGATGCGGGCAAGACCTATCAATTGCTGGCCGGCAACAAGGACGCTCCGACCCACTACCTCATCCTGGTGCCGGGCGCCGATCCCGAGCGCCGTTGGGTGAAGGTCAGCTGCGGCCATCTCTCGGGCAGCAGTGCGGTGACCGCGCCGGCGGCACCGGGCGGGCAAGGCAAGCCGGCGGCCTCGGGAAAACCCGAATATGTTTTCGCGCTGAGCTGGCAGCCGGCCTTCTGCGAGACCAAGTCGAACAAGACCGAATGCAAGGCGCAAAGCCTTGGCGAATTCGACGCCACCAATTTCACGCTGCACGGCCTGTGGCCGCAGCCGAACGGCAATTTCTATTGCCAGGCTACTGCCAGCGACAAGGCCAATGACAATCCGGCTCACTGGCAGGACCTGCCACCGGTCAACCTCGATGCCGAGACCCGCGCCGAACTCGACAGGGTGATGCCGGGCACCGCCTCGAAGCTGGAACGGCATGAATGGATCAAGCACGGCACCTGCTATGGCAAAAGCCAGCAGGAGTATTTTTCCGACGCCCTTCATTTGATGCGTGAGGTCAACAGCTCGCCCGTGCGCGACCTCTTCGCCAAAAATATCGGCGGCAAGCTGACCGCGGACCAGATCCGCAGCGCCTTCGACCAGTCCTTCGGCGCGGGAGCAGGGGACCGGGTGCGTGTGTCCTGCCTTATCGATCCGTCGAGCGGCCGGCGGCTGATCGGGGAACTGACGCTTGGCCTTGCCGGCCCGATCGGTCCGAACAGCTCGCTCAAGGATCTGCTGCTGGCCTCCGTGCCGACCAACAAGGCCGGTTGCCCGACCGGCACGGTCGACGCGATCGGGTTCCAGTAACGCACGGGCACGGATTTAGGCAGCCAGCCGGGCTTTCGCTTGCCGTGCCTGCTGTTATGTTGGCATGGCGGTGTTCATTCAGCGGGGGTTGCATGAGTGGCATGACGAGCAGCGCGCCGGCACGGCAGGGGAAATCGTAGCGACAAGGTTGGGTCTGGACTGACTTTGGCTAGATCTGCGCGGACCTGGTCCAGGCGATATCGGCGTCGGCTTCATGCCCGCCGGGTTCGCCGACGACGCGGTCGCGTCCGGTCGATTTCGCCTTGTAAAGGCGTTGGTCGGCGAGCGCGAACAGGTCGGCCAGGCACTGCGTCGTTTCGCTGACGGTGGAAACGCCGGCGCTGACGGTCAATTCGAACCGGCTGGTGGCGGCCGATGCTTTGAGCGCGGTGCGGACGCTTTCGCCAAAGAGCCTGGCGACGGAGTGTGGACGCGAACTCAGGATCGCGAATTCCTCGCCGCCGATCCGGAACACCTGGTCCTCGGCGCCTGCCGCCTCGCAAAGTACGGTTGCGACCGCCTTCAGCACCTTGTCGCCTTCGGCATGGCCGAAACGATCGTTGATCGACTTGAAGTGGTCGACGTCGACGATGAGCAGGCTGAGCGGCCTCGCCGTGCGCAGGCTGGACTGGACGGCGGCCTCGCCATCGGCATCGAAGCGTCCCCTGTGCAGCAGTCCGGTCAGGCCATCGCGGCCGACATGTTCGACCAGCGCCTCGTAGCGTTCGCGATAGGTCAAGGTCTCGAAGATGTCGGTCAGCCCACGCGGCATCTGGACATCCCGGACCTCGAACCATTTGAGATAGGCGACCAGCATGGCGCTGAAGGTCAGTGCTGCCGCCATCTTGGCGAACCAGCCGCCGAAGAAGACCGCGATCGGCGCGCCGGCAACGAAATGCAGCGCGGTGAAGAATCCCGCCTGATCAAAAGTCAGCACGCAGGCGACGCAAATCAGGATGCGTGCGAACCGCGCCTTGCGCAGGACGCGTCCAAGTTTCTCATAAAGCAGGATGATCAGGATGGCATCGACGAACAGCAGCGTCGTGCCCCAAACCATCAGCCAGCCCATCTCGTCGATGAAGCCGATGTCGGGGAGCCGGCCATCGGGAAGCGGAGCGATGGCGTGCAGGCGCAGGAGCAGAACCAGACCGATCATCAGCGCATTGCCGAGCAGCAGGCCATAGATCGGCTGGCGCACGGTGGCGGCATCCTCCTTCATGTAGAGCAGAAGGAGCATCACCAGCTTGCCCGAAAACAGCACCGCCGAGCCCGGCGAGACCATGCCGAACGGCAGCGCGACGTAGAAGACGCTGGCGAGATAGGTTTCCAGGAAATGCATGACGCCGAGTGCGCAGATGAAGACGCCCAGGCCGATCCGCTTGCGGAAGCGGAAAAGCGTCACCATGACGCTGAAGTAGACGATCGCTTCGGCAAGGAGCAGGAAACTGTTCAGCAATGCCGTCGATCCGCTCTCTTTTCGAAATCGCGGCCAGCCAGCGATTCCACTCCGATGCTGTTTTGACGTGGAAGGGTTAACCGGAGATTTCCGCGCGCCATCGACCGGTTGAAAACCTGGCCGTCGGTGCACACTTATCCGTGTGGTTGGCTTGATATGGCAAAAGCGATTGCCGTTCGGCGCCGCATCGCCTACATAGCGGCCAACCTCCATTCAATTCGACAAATCCAGTCATTTTTCAGGGAAAGCGCGCGTGGCACGCCAGTTCATCTATCACATGGCCGGCCTCAACAAGGCCTATGGCACCAAGAAGGTGCTCGAGAACGTTCATCTGTCCTTCTACCCGGACGCCAAGATCGGCATCCTGGGCCCAAACGGCGCCGGCAAGTCGACGATCCTCAAGATCATGGCCGGCATCGACAAGGACTGGAGCGGTGAGGCATGGCTCGCCGAAGGCGCCACTGTCGGCTACCTGGCGCAGGAGCCGGCGCTCGACCCCGACAAGACCGTGTTCGAAAACATCATGGAAGGTGTCGCGGCCAAGACCGCCATCATCGAGCGTTACAACGAATTGATGATGAACTATTCCGACGAGACGGCGGACGAGTCGGCCAAGCTCCAGGACGAGATGGACCGGCTGAACCTGTGGGATCTCGAACAGCAGGTCGAGATGGCAATGGAAGCGCTGGGCTGCCCGCCAAAGGATGCCAACGTCACCAAGCTGTCGGGTGGCGAGCGCCGCCGCGTCGCGCTCTGCCAGTTGCTGCTGCGCCAGCCTGATCTTCTGCTGCTCGACGAACCGACCAACCATCTCGATGCCGAGACGACGGCGTGGCTGGAAAAGCATCTGCGCGCCTATCCGGGCGCCGTGATGATCATCACCCACGACCGCTACTTCCTCGACAATGTCACCGGCTGGATTCTCGAACTCGATCGCGGACGCGGCATTCCTTATGAGGGCAACTACACCAAGTATCTCGAAGCCAAGGCCAAGCGCCTCAAGCAGGAAGGCCGCGAGGACGACGCCCGCCAACGTGCCATCGGCCGCGAGCGCGAGTGGATCCAGTCGAGCCCGAAGGCTCGCCAGACCAAGTCCAAGGCGCGTATCCAGGCGTTCCAGGACCTGCTCGATGCAGCCGACAAGCGGCGGCCGACGGATACACAGATCGTCATCCCGCATGGCGAGCGGCTCGGCAACGTGGTCATCGAGGTCGAGGGCCTGTCGAAAGGCTTCGGCGACACGCTGTTGATCGAAGGCCTCGAATTCAAGCTGCCGCCGGGTGGCATTGTCGGCGTCATCGGCCCGAACGGCGCCGGCAAGACGACATTGTTCCGCATGATCACCGGCCAGGAAAAGCCGGATGCGGGTTCTGTCCGCGTCGGCGAGACGGTCAAGCTCGGCTATGTCGACCAGAGCCGCGATGCGCTCGATCCGTCAAAGACCGTGTGGGAAGAAATCTCGGGCGGCGCCGAAGTGGTCAAGCTCGGCAAGTTCGAGGCCAACACCCGCGCCTATTGCGCGTCCTTCAACTTCCGCGGCGGCGACCAGCAGCAGAAGGTCGGCAACCTCTCCGGCGGTCAGCGCAACCGCGTGCACCTGGCCAAGATGCTGAAGACCGGCGGCAATGTTCTGCTGCTCGACGAACCGACCAACGATCTCGATACGGAAACGCTGGCGGCGCTCGAAGACGCGCTGGAAAATTTCGGCGGCTGCGCGGTTATCATCTCGCACGATCGCATGTTCCTCGACCGTCTGGCGACACACATTCTCGCCTTCGAGGGCGACAGCCATGTCGAGTGGTTCGAGGGCAATTTCGAGGATTACGAGCAGGACAAGATCCGCCGGCTCGGGCCTGAAGCCGTCAACCCGCACCGCATGACCTACAAGAGGCTGACGCGGTAAGGCTTGCCGGCTTAGCCTAATTCGCTCCCAACTGGGCAAATCGTTTCGCCAGTGCCTCGCTGGCGAAACGTCCGGCCTCTTCATAGTCTGGACTGTGTTCCGCAGTGTCGGGCGATCTTACTACTACGAATTCGCCCGCTTCCGCCAAGACTTGCAAGGTAAGGTCTTCACTATCGATTGGCGTTGCATGACGCGCGCCGCAATTCGGACATTCGTCATCACACATGCACGACCATTCGTCGGTCCAGTGCTCGCTGCATCTGTAGCATTCGTAGTGATTTAGATACCACGCCATTTGGACAAGCCCTCCCATTGTGACGTCACGGCCGACTACTCCTAATGCGATAGCGACCGCGGGATATAAAATCGAGGTATCCGCTATCTCTGAGGCGTTGCAATTGCTGACGAATTTTTGGCCTCACATTCATGTTGTGTGGGTATAGGGCACCCAGTCGTCCTTCGAACGCATAAACTTGTTCGATATCAAATTCTACCGTGCCAATTAAGTCGAGGCATTTCATTACTTCGATTAGCCAACCACGAGCATCCGCGTCTTCTTCGCGAAGAAAAAGGGTTTTTTGCCATTGTGCGATGACGGTTTCCTTTGGAACCGGAACCCCATCTCGAACAATACAAATTCGCCCCGATTGCGGTACGCGACCAAGCAATATGTTGGAGCCGATCCAACCGGCTCTTCTGGCTGTAGAGGCCAGTGGATTTCTCTTCTCGATGATTTCTGGGATGAAGAAGTGTTTTGGCACCATGCAAACGTTCAATACCGCCATCGTTCCCAGGCTATAGTTGAGCAATATCAAATTCGGGTTAGTTGAGGACGCCAGCCTCTCAATCTTGGTAAAATAAGCTCCGTCTGCTACCTTTGCGCCGAAGGCCTTCCTTTGGCTTTTTAACTCGAATTGATCGTTGCAATTACCGCAGAGGAAGTCGGCAACTGGCAGATTGGCAGGAAACTGACTCAGACGCGAGTTCGCGCAATTAGGGCAATAAATCCATCGGGAAACCCACTGCTCCGTCCAAATTCTGGCTCGTTGCGAACCACTGCTGTATTTTGTTTGTGCCTCTTCGAAACCAAATTTCATTAAGGCCCCAAACTGTCGGAAGACGTTGAAAGACGAAGCTTACCGTTCGGTGACAAAAGCAATCAAGAGGCTGACAACGCAATAGGGGACCAGTTGCCCTTAGCTTCGAATGATACCGGCATTGTCGGATCAAATCATAGGAAACGGATATGACGACAAACGAAGGTAGGGATTGGTCCGCCGCCCAATATCTGAAATTCGAGGACGAGCGCACGCGCCCGGCGCGTGACCTCGTGGCGCAAGTGCCGGTCGACTTTCCGCGCCGGGTAGTCGATATCGGCTGCGGGCCGGGCAATTCGACCGAACTTCTGGTCGAGCGCTGGCTGGATGCGCAAGTGAGCGGCTTCGACACCTCTCCCGACATGATCGAGAAGGCGAGGACGCGGCTGCCCAATGTCAGCTTCGACCTCGCCGATGCGTCGACTTGGCAGCCGGCCGAGCCGGTCAACGTGATCTTCGCCAACGCCGTCTTCCAGTGGCTGCCGGAGCATCCGGCGGTGTTCCAGCGCCTGATGGGTTTTCTGGCCCCCGGCGGCGCGCTGGCCGTCCAGATGCCCGACAATATGGCCGAGGATTCTCATCGCCTGATGCGGGAGACCGCCGCCGAAGCGCCTTTCGCGGCAAAGATCAGGGATGCGGCCCGTGCGCCGCTGCCGCCGGTGTCGTTCTACTACGACCTGCTGTCGCCGCTCTCGGCTCGGCTCGACATCTGGCACACCATCTACAACCATCCGTTGGCCGATGCCGACGCGATCGTCGAGTGGGTGAAGTCGACAGGGCTGAAGCCCTTCCTCGATCCGCTGGACGCCGATGAGCGCAAGCTGTTCCTCGACAGCTACACGGCCAAGGTCGCCAAGGCCTATCCGAAGACCGCCGATGGCAAGGTGCTGCTGCGTTTCCCCCGCATTTTCATCGTCGCCAAGGGGGCGGGATAGGCTGGCGAAAAACCTTGGTTTAAGCCGGCCTAAACCTTGGTTTAAGCCGGCGTAAACCGGCCGAGTGAGAAAAATGTTGCGCCGAAACGTTTCGGCGCCCACATCAAGCCGCAACGCCCGCGGATGGACGGACTTAAACATGCATCGCGTCATCATCAGCGGCATCGGCGCTGAAATTCCCAAGCCTGTCATCACGAATGAGGAACTGGTCGCCAGCTTCAATGCCTGGGTCGACACGGAGAACGCGCGGCGCCAGGATACCGGCGAGACGCTGCTGCAGAAATCGGATGCCGACTTCATCGTTCATGCTTCAGGTGTGAAGTCCCGCCACGTGGTCGAGCGTGAAGGCATTCTCGACCCGACCCGCATGGCGCCGCGCATTCCGGCGCGTCCGGACGACGCGCTCTCGCTGCAGGCGGAATTCGGCATCGCTTCGGCTGGGAAGGCGATCGACCACGCCGGGGTCGAGGCCTCGGACATCGATCTGGTGATCTGCTCGTCCTCTCATCAGCAGAGGCCATATCCGGCGATCGCCATCGAAATGCAGGAGGCGCTGGGCACGAGGGGTGCGGGCTTCGACATGGGGCTTGGCTGTTCGTCGGCCGCGGCTGCGCTGCACGTGGCGGTCAATCTGGTGCGCTCGGGCGCGCACAAGCGCATCCTGGTGACGACGCCGGAAATCATCACCGGCCATCTCAATTTCCGCGACCGGCAGACGCATTTCATCTTCGGGGATGCTTCGGTGTCGATGGTGGTGGAGGGGCTTGCCCAGGGTGAGAGGCGGCCGGGCCGCTTCGAGGTGCTGGACACGCGCATCTGGACGCAGATGTCGAACAACATCCGCACCAATCTCGGCTATCATACCCGTACCGCCCAGGATGATCCCTACAGGATCGACCTGGAAGGCAACCTCATCAAGCAGGTCGGCAACAAGGTGTTCAAGGAAGTCACCGTCGCCGGGCATAAATTCATCGTCGAATTCCTCGCCGAACACGGGCTGACGCCGCAAGCGGTGCGGCGCTTCTGGCTGCACCAGGCCAATGCGCGCATGAATGCGATGATCCTGAAACTGGCGTTCGGCCACGAGGTCGGCCATGACCGGGCACCGATGGTGCTGGAGCGGCTCGGCAACACGGCGGGCGCCGGAGCCATCATCGCGCTGTCGGAGAACCATGCCGACATGAAACCGGGCGACCACGGCCTGATCTGCGCCTTCGGTGCGGGATATTCGATCGGTGGCGCGCTGCTGAGAATGCTCTGAGGTGATGCCGCGCTAGGCCGGCGTGAAGGGAACCAGCATCGGCACCCGCCTGGCGTAATCGTCATAGGCGGGTCCGAGTTCGTCGCGCAGGAAACGCTCCTCCAGCCTCGCCTTGATGACGACGCCGATGATGAGCAGGGCCGTACCTGCAATGCCCCAGACCGTGCCCTTTGCCGCCATGGTGGCAACCACAGCCAGCAGCAGCCCGGTGTAGATCGGATGCCGGACCAGGCGATAGGGGCCGGTGTCGACCACGCGATGATCCGCCTTGGCTGTGACCGTGGCGGACCACAACCGCCCGAGATGGATGCGTGCCCACCATGCGAAGCCGATGCCGACCGCGATCAGGGCAACGCAGACCCAGGCTTCGGCAAGGGTCGGCGTCCACAATCTCAGCCTGCCTTCATAGCCGTGCGCTGGAACGAACAGCAGGACGGTGCCGGCCAGCCAGAAGACGCGATAGCGGGCCTCCGCCCCGATGGTGGCGCGCTTTTGGGCTGGATCGGCCCAGGATGCAGCGACGATCCAGGATACCACCCAGAACAGCCAGAGCGCTGCGATGGCCTGTCCAACCTGCATGCGAACCTCCTCCTCCCGACTGGCGCCGAATATATATAGGCGGCGCGGCGGCAATGGGACGCGCTCGCTGCAACATGACGGCATTTCCGGTAATAACGTCGTGATCGGCATCAAACGCAGTGATCGGATCATCAGCGCTTTAGACTGGACCGTATTGTCCGAGGCCTCTAGACCAGCAGCATGCAGGAAACAAACCTAGAACTTTTTCCAACTGCCGAGCCCACGATCGACATCGTCCCGGGCCGCAAGCTGACGGCAAAGGCAGTGGCGCTCTATGCCGCTCCGTCCGATCATTTCGAGACGAAAGCCGTCGAGGAATTGCATCTTGGCTTCGACGGAATCGCGAATGACTTCCATTCCGGAATGACGCGGCGTTCCGGTGGGCGCGAGCCTTGGTATCCGCGCGGCACGGAGATGCGCAACGAGCGGCAATTGTCGCTGGTCGCCGCCGACGAGCTTTCGATCGTCGCCGAGCGCATGGGCCTGGAGGAGATCAAGCCGGAATGGATCGGCGCCAATATGCTGATCGGGGGCGTGCCACGTCTGTCGATGCTGCCGGCCGGCTCACTGATGTTCTTCCAAGGGGGCGTGACGATCAAAATCGACGCGCAGAACAAGCCGTGCCGGGTCGCCGGGCAATCCATCGCCACGCATGTCCATGCATCGGATCGTGATGCAGCCGCGCTGCTCTTCCCGCAGACGGCGAAGCGGCTGCGTGGCCTTGTCGCGTGGGTTGAAAAACCCGGCGTGGTCAGGGTCGGCGAAGAGATTTCGGTGCGTGTGCCGGAGCAATGGATTTACAAGGCATAGCTACGCCGCCCACTAGCGGCGTAACTATTATTTTGGGTGTCAGCCCTTGCGGTTCTTGTTGACGCCTTGCGCCATGACGGAGACGTGGTCCCACTTGTCCCAGGTGGCGAGGCGGTTGGCGTATTCCTGGCGTATCATCGGCAGGCCGCCATCGCCGAAGAACACCCTCAGCGGCGGCTCTGCCGCATCGACGATGGCCAGCATCGCCGGCCCGGTCGCCTCGGGATCGCCAGCAACCGAGTTGGCGCGGCGCTCGGCCATCTTGGCGCGGGCGGGCGCATAGGCCTCGATCGGCTTGGAGACCTTGGCCGATGCTCCCGACCAGTCGGTGGAGAAGCCGCCCGGCTCGACCAGCGTGACATGGATGCCGAATTCCGCGACCTCGATGCTGAGCGACTGGCTGAAGGCTTCCAGCGCCCATTTCGAGGCATGGTAGAGGCCGAGCGAGGCAAAGGCATTGACGCCGCCGATCGACGAGATCTGGATGATGTGGCCGGAGCGCTGCGCCCGCATGATCGGCAGGACAGCCTGGGTAACCCACAGCGCGCCGAACACATTGGTCTCGATCTGGTCGCGGGCTTCCTGTTCGCTGACTTCCTCGATGGCGCCGAAATGGCCGTAGCCGGCATTGTTGATGACGACGTCGAGCCGGCCAAAGCGCTTGTGCGCCTCGGCGACAGCGGCATCGACGGCTTTCTTGTCGGTGACGTCGAGCTTTATGGCGGCGATGTTGTCGCCGTATCTATCGACGAGATCGGCGAGCGTGCCGGTGTCGCGGGCGGTCGCTGCAACGCGGTCGCCACGCGCCAGTGCGGCCTCGGCCCAGACGCGGCCAAAGCCTTTCGACGATCCGGTGATGAACCAAACCTTTGATGTCATGATGTGGAATCCTTGCCCCTGCGGGGCGCAATTTCTGGATGGAAGCGGAGGCTTCTCCGCTTTCGGGCATATACGGCCTGTTCCGTGATTTTCCAGAGGCGAGGGGGAATCTTTTTGAACAAGACGCAGAGCGCCATCTGCCCGGCAGTGGCCTCATTCCTCCTCGTCATCGGCGTCGAGCAGGCGCGTGGCGCGCCAGCGCGTGAGCATGATGTTGGTTTGCTCGATGACGAAGAACCGGGCGGAGTCGCGGTCATAGCCCTCGGCCAGCAGCTTTTCGTAATCGGTGTGCATGTGGCGGATGTGGGCGATCGTCGCCAGCCAGACGGCGATCGTCGGCGGCAAGGTTTTCATATGAACCGAGCCGGCATCGGTGCGGATCTTCTCCATGTCGGCATAAGGGGCCAGCGGCAGAAGTGCTGTCAAAGCCTTGGCGATAGCGCGGCGGCGGCCGGTTGGTGCCGTCATCGTCCGTCACGCCCTTCAACAGTTGCCTCGGCAATGGCATCGGTCGAGGCGAAATACGGCTTGATGTCGATGACCGGCGTGCCGTCGAGCACGTCGATGGCGTCGAGGTCGACGCGCCCGATGCCAATGTCCAATCCGACGAGTTTGGTCACGTGCAGGCCGACCGGGTTCGGCCGGGCAGGGGAGCGCAGGCCGAATACGCCTTTCGATTCAGCAGCATGGCGGGGTTTTTGCACGATCAGATTCCGCGGCGCGTGATGCAGCCAGGACAGGATGACGACGTGGCTGGCGCGCTCCAGCCCGCGCAGGCCCGCACGAAAGGGCGCATCGATGGTCAGCACCGCGGGCTGTCCCGCCTCGCGCGCGGCGCGCATGTTCTTCGGGCAGCTATCCCGGGTGATCCACGGCGAGGCAATACGGCCGATGAAGACGATGCCGGCGTCCGGCGGCATCAAGGCCGGATCCTGGTCCAGTCTCTGCTCGCCTTCGCGAGCCTCGAACATCTCACGCGGTTCGGTCATTGCCTGTCTCTGTGCTGGTGCATGCCATTGTCTCAAAACCGCTAGACGTTTCGGGCTGATCCGGACCGGGAAATCACGCATGCGGCATTTTCTGGTCCGGAAGCGACATAGCGCTTGCAAGGTCGCCGAATTCGACATAAACATATGTTTATATCTTTTCAAAGAGAATACGCTGATGCATGTCTCGCTCGACACCATGGTGGATACGCTGAAGGCGGCGGCCGAATCCAGCCGCCTGCGCATATTGGCATTGTTGTCGCGTGGCGACCTCACCGTTTCCGACCTTACCGAAATTCTCGGCCAGTCGCAGCCGCGTGTCTCGCGCCACCTGAAGCTGCTGCTCGAGGCGGGGCTGATCGGCCGCTACCAGGAAGGGTCGTGGGCGTTCTTCCGCCTGTCGGACGCCGATTCGGCGCGAGACTTCGTGATGAGGCTGGTTGCCGGCATTCGCGGCGCCGATCCGCAGGTCGAGCGTGATCTGGAGCGACTGACCTCGGTCAAGCGCAAGCGCCAGGACCGCGCCACCGCGTACTTTTCGCAGAACGCCGCAAGCTGGGATCATATCCGCTCGCTGCATGTGCCCGACCGTGCGGTGGAGGCCGCGATGCTGAAGCTGGTCGGCAAGCGGCCGTTCCAGTCCATGCTCGACCTTGGCACCGGCACCGGGCGGCTGCTCGAAATCTTCTCGCCGCTCTACCGGCGGGGGATCGGCATCGACATGTCGCGAGAGATGCTGACCGTGGCGCGCGCCAATCTCGACAAGGCCGGCGTTTCGAACGCGCAGGTGCGGCAGGGCGATATCTTTTCGCCGCCGGTCGAGCGCGATGCCTTCGATCTCGTCACCATCCACCAGGTGCTGCACTATCTCGACGACCCGGCCCGCGCCATCCATGAGGCGGCGCGGCTGCTTCGGCCGGCCGGCCGTCTCGTCATCGTCGATTTCGCGCCGCACACACTGGAATTCCTGCGCGACGAGCATGCGCATATGCGGCTGGGCTTTTCCGACCGGCAGATCGGAGAGTGGTTCTCCGAAGCCGGCCTCGATCTCGAGGATGCCCAGGAGTTCGAACCGCGCGGCGGCAACGAGGCCAGGCTCACCGTCAAGCTTTGGCTTGGCCGCGACCGGCGCCTGCTGATCGCCGATCCTGCCAATGCCAGCCAGCAGACCAGAGTGAGCTCGATAGGGGAAATCGCCTGATGAACCAGTTTCGTTTTTCCCGCCGGCCCGATATCGGCGACAAGGTCAGGGTTTCGTTCGAGTTCTTCCCGCCGAAGAACGACGAGATGGAGGCAAGACTGTGGGATACGGTCACAAGGCTCGAGCCGCTGCAGCCGAAATTCGTCTCGGTGACCTATGGCGCCGGCGGTTCGACGCGTGAGCGCACGGCGCGCACCATCGGCCGTATCCTGAAGGAGACCAGCCTGACGCCGGCCGCGCACATGACTTGCGTCGACGCCGCTCGCCATCAGGTCGACGCCGTGATCCAGGAATTCACCGACATGGGGGTGAAACGCTTCGTCGCCTTGCGCGGCGATCCGGCGGAAGGCGTCGGCGCCGCCTACCGACCGCATCCGGACGGCTACGCCAACGGCTCCGAGCTGGTCGGGGCGCTGAAGGACGCCGGCGATTTCGACATCTCGGTTTCGGCCTATCCGGAAAAGCATCCGGAAAGCCCTGACTTCGCCACCGACATCGACATGCTGAAGCGCAAGGTCGACAACGGCGCGACGCGGGCGATCACCCAGTTCTTCTTCGACAACGATCTCTACGAACGTTACGTCGAGCGCGCGCGCCGCGCCGGCATCTACATCCCGATCGTTCCCGGCATCCTGCCGGTGCACAATTTCACCCAGGTCGCCAATTTCTCGGCGCGCTGCGGCGCGCTGGTGCCGGCATGGCTGGCCGAGCGTTTCGACGGCCTGCAGAACGACCCACAGACGCATGCGTTGGTGGCATCCGCCGTCGCCGCCGAGCAGGTTCTGGACCTGGTCGAGCGTGGCGTGGGCGATTTCCACTTCTACACAATGAACCGGGCCGACCTCGTCTTCGCCGTCTGCCATATGATCGGCATCCGCTCGCATGAGGTGGCGGGCTCCGCTGCTGCCTGAGGGTCAGTCAGGTAAGCAAAAGGCCGGGTAAAAACCCGGCCTTTCGAATCGGTTGGACTATTTGCTGCTGGTCTTCCCCGTCTTGGCGGGTTCAGGGAAGGACGCCCATAATGAGGGCGCCGATGAAAGCAAACGCAGCACAAATCATCAATGCGTTGATTGGCCTCGTAAGTCCCATGACATAGCCTCCTCTTAAAGAGCTATGCCCTGGAGTCTAGGTTCATTTGTGCCACAGGCAAGCGGAAAATGTGCTGCATTGCGACGTGATTGTGGATTTTGCGACTTCGGTTTCGCCGTTAGCCGTTGAAACTCCTTGGCAAAACCCGCTTCATGCCTGTGAATAAATTATGGCGGTGGCGTGTCGATGCTGTGTCATGGCAGCGCTACCCTCGCGAAAGTCGCCTTCGACTTTCGCGATTGCACATGCCGAGCTCTAACGCCGTCCGAACACTCGCCCGTCGATTGTCAGAAGACCAAGTCCGATCAGCACCACACCGCCGATCTCAAACGATTCCAGCCGCTCGCCAAGGAAAAGAAAGCCGAGCAGCATGGCACTGGCCGGCACGATCAGCGTGACCAGCGAGGCGTTGGTTGCCCCGGCCGAGGCGACGAGGTTGAAGTAGAGGATGTAGGCGAAGGCCGTCGAAAGAAGCGCCAGCGCCAGCACCGCCGCCCACACCGGCGCCGAGGCGGAGAACAGGCCGGCCGGGCCATGGGCGAAGAGCACGATCGGGATCATGATGATGGTCGAAGCCGTCAACTGCCCGGTGGCGACGACTGGCGAGGGCCCGCCCTTGAAACGGCGGGCGACCATCAGCGCGATACCGTAGGACAGCGAGGCGCCGATCAGCGCGAATTTGGCCCAGACAGGGCCGCCGAGCCCCGCCAGCAGGCCGGGACCGATCATCACAGCGGTGCCGGCGACACCGAGCCCAATGCCGGCGAGCTTGTTCCAGGACAGCTTTTCATCTGATGTCAACGCATTGGCCAGGAGCAGCGTCCAGAACGGCGTCGTGGCATTGAGGACGGAAGCGACGCCGGCCCCCAATTGGGTTTGACCGGCAAAGATCAGCGAGAACGGGACGACATTGTTGGTGAAGGCCAGTAGGAAGAACAGGCCGGCATGC
This sequence comes from Mesorhizobium australicum WSM2073, assembly GCF_000230995.2. Lineage (NCBI taxonomy): Bacteria > Pseudomonadati > Pseudomonadota > Alphaproteobacteria > Hyphomicrobiales > Phyllobacteriaceae > Mesorhizobium > Mesorhizobium australicum. The sequence goes on from NC_019973.1 coordinate 3,446,763, forward strand.
GGCAGAGCGGCGCGGAAGGACGGTCCGCGCAAGCCGAGATAGAGCTGCAGGGCTATCGCCGCGATGGCGACGCGAAACAGCACCAGCACCAGCGGTTGAAGCTCCGCCACCGCGATGCGGGCGAAGAAGAACGAGCCGCCCCAGATGGCGCCGAGCAGCAGCAATTGCCCCCAGTCCCTGAGCGTCATCGGTCCGCGTGGCGCAGATGCAGCGGTCACTGCCATATGAATCCTCTCCAGACAGCCGGAATGCCAGCCGACAGGCGGAAGCCATATCTGGTCCGGGGGCAAGGGCCACCCGAAACCCCACCGGCAGCCAAGCCTTTCGGCAAAGGCCAGTGCCGTGCCGTCAGGAGCACGAGACACAGAATTGTTTTCGTTGCAGCGCCGCGCGCCTCCAGAGATGCGCAAAGGACGCTTGCAAGGCTCATCCCTGGCGCATGATCCCTTCCGAAGTCGAAATTAACTTTCGGGGTCATGCGCTAGCCGCTAGCTTGGATTAATTGTGCGAGCTGAAGTCGAGGATTCGTCCATGCAGCGATTCGAGAATGCAAGCGAGGCTGCACTGGTGCTTCGCCCGGACGACCCGGTCTACTGCTTCCGCCCGCAGGTCTTGAAGGCGGATGCGAAGCAGTTCATGGGCATGTTCCCCGGCAAGACCGCCTACGCGGTCAAGACCAATGGCGAGCAGATCGTGCTGAAGACGCTGGTCGAGGCCGGCGTCACCGCCTTCGACGTCGCTTCACCAGGCGAGTTCGCCGCCGTGCGCGCCGTCTCGCCCGATGCGGAGATGCTCTACATGCATCCCGTCAAGGCGCAGTCGGACATCAAGCTGGCTTTGGAGAAATACGGCATTCGCGTCATCTCGCTCGACCATGAGGACGAGATCACCAAGCTGACCCGCGTGGTGCGGGCGCTCGATATTGACCCGGGCGCGGTCAGCGTCTTCGTGCGTGTGCAGACAAAGGGCCATGCCGCCTACGAGCTGTCCAAGAAATTCGGCGCCGGGCCTGCCTATGCGGTCGAACTCGCCGAGCGGCTGAACCGCACCGGCTACAAGGTCGGCCTGTGTTTCCATGTCGGCAGCCAGATCGAGGATCCCGACACCTATGAGCGGGCGCTGGCCTCGGCCGACTGGGTGCGCAACCGGCTGACCTTCGACATTGCCGGGCTCGATGTCGGCGGCGGTTTCCCGGCCGAATATGGCCATGATCCCAACCGCAAGCAGATCGAAATGCCGTCGCTCGGCCAGATCATGTCGCGGCTGTCAGGCGACCTGAAGGAGTACCAGTTCGATCAGATACCGCTGGTGGCCGAGCCCGGCCGGGTGATCGTCGCGCGCTGCCTGTCGCTGATCGTGCGCGTGCTGTTGCGCAAAGGCAAGCGGCTCTACATCAATGACGGTATCTGGGCGTCGCTGTCGGATTCGTGGACCGGCAAGATCACGCTGCCGGCGCGGTTTATCCCCGATCCGGCGATCCGTACGCGCAATGGCGACGAGAACAAGATCGTACCGTTCAAGGTGTGCGGGGCGACCTGCGATTCCGTCGACATCTTGTCGCGGCCGTTCTGGCTGCCGGAAACCGTCGACACCGGCGACTGGATCGAGATCGGCCATATCGGCGCTTACTCGCTGTCGCTCAGAACCCGCTTCAACGGCTTCTATCCCGACACCTTCGTCGAGGTCACGACGCCCTTCGACGAGGGCGACGCGCCGGTGGGGTTTGCAAGTTTGGAGACGATGGCGGATTAGGAAAAAAGGTGTGAGTAGTCAGTAGTCATGAGTAGTCAGTCGTCAGCAGGGAATCTCTATATCCCACTACCCACTACCCACTACCCACTACTCGCTCTCTTCACAATTTTCCCAAAAGCTCCGGGGTCGGCCAGCCATCGACCGGCATGCCGAGGCGCATCTGCTCCTTGCGGATGGCTTCACGGGTGTTGGTGCCCAAAATGCCGTCGACGGTGCCGACGTCGTAGCCCCTGGCCTCGAGCTTGGTCTGCAGTTCTTTCATCTGCTCATTGGTGAGGCCGGGCTCGGGATTGCGCGGGTCAAGCGGCGGCGCGCCCGCCAGCCGCGCGGCGAGGTTTGCCGCCGTCAGCGCGTAGGTGAAGGACTGGTTCCATTCGAGATAGACGTCGAAATTCTCGTAGGTGAGGAACGCCGGGCCCTTGCGGCCCATGGGCAGCGCCAGGCCGGCCTTCAGCCCCTTGTCGGCCAGCGGCGAGCCGTCGGGATTGGTGACGCCCCACTGCGCCCACTGCGTCAGCGGCAGCTTGTTGGTGCGCCCGGTCTGGTCCCACGGCATCTCTTCGGGCACGCGCACTTCCTGGATCCAGGGTTCGTCCCGTTTCCAGCCGCGCGACAGCACCTTGTTGCCCGTGGTCATGATCACGTCGGGCACGGAGCCGCGCAGATCGATTTTGCCGTCGCCGTCGCCATCGATGCCCCGCGCGAGATAGTCGGATGGCAGGATCTGCGTCTGGCCGATCTCGCCGGCCCAGGCGCCGGTGACGTCGGTCGGCAGCACGCCGCGATCGATCAGTTCCAGGAGCGGCACCAGTTGCTGGCGGAAAAGCTGCGGGCGGCGGCAGTCATGCGACAGCGTCACCAATGCGCTCAGCGTATGGAAATCGCCCTGCACGGCGCCGAAATCCGTTTCAAGCGCCCAGAAGGCGGTGATGACCGGGGCCTGGACGCCGAACTGCTGGTCGGCGCGGGCGAAGATGTCGGCGTATTTCTTCATGTTCGCCGCACCTTGCTTCAGCCGGTAGGCCGAGATCATGCGGTTGGAAAACTGGACGAAGGTTTGCGTGAAGACGCCCTGCGCACGGTCGCGCGCCAGAGCCCTCTCATCGATCCTGGCGTCCTCCAGCGCATCAAGACCGACCGCGCCGACACCGGCAGCCTTGGCTTCCGCCGCCACACCCTGCTTCCAGGTTTCAAAATCGCCGCCGCATTCCTGCGCCATCGCCGGCAAGGCCGTGGCGCACAAGAACAGCGCCGCGAGGGCTTGGGAACGCAGTCGCATCAGCTTCCTTTCGAAACGAGAGGGCATTGTCGTGCCTGAAAGCGCAACGCCCTGAATTACCAGCGGTTGCACCCTTTAGCGCTGGCTGTGTCGAAAGCAGGCGGCAGGCCCGGTGTCAACGGGTCTTCTGCCGCAACCACCATTCCCGCGGCCTCGCTGCCGTTGCCACGGTGTCAACGGCTGATCTGTCGCAATCACTATTCCCGCGGCTTGCTGCCGTTGTCACGGTGTCAACGGGTCTTCTGCCGCAACCACCATTCCCGCGGCCTCGCTGCCGTTGCCACGGTGTCAACGGCTGATCTGTCGCAATCACTATTCCCGCGGCTTGCTGCCGTTGCCACGGCGTCAACGGGTCTTCTGCCGCAACCACCATTCCCGCGGCCCCGCTGCCGTTGCCACGGCGTCAACGGGTCTGCTGCCGCAGTGCCTCTCCAGGCGGCTTGCTGCCGTTGCCACGGCGTCAGCGCGTGTTCTGCCGCAGCCACTTGTTCCAGGCGGATTCGGAGCCGTTGAAGACGTTGATGTCGGACTTGCCGGTCATGCCGGGAACGATGCCGGTTCCGGTGTACTGCCAGAAGGTGAAAGGGTGGCTGCCATATTTCTCGCGCGGGTGTCCGGCGACTGAGCGCAGCCAGTAGGGATAGCCGCGGAAGGTCGACAGTTCATTGTCGTCGAAGAAGTCGACCGAGGTGTAGATGATCGGCTTCTTGCCGTAATGCCGCTCGACGATTTCGAGGAAGGTCGTCATCTCCGCGCGCACCGTGGCGGCGTCGGGGCGCAGCCGGCAGGTCGGCGAGTTCGGGTTCCATTCCATGTCGAGAACCGGCGGCATAGCGGAGCGGTCGACGGGGACATTCTGGATGAACCAGCGCGCCTGGGTGGCTGCCGGAGTGCAGAAATAGAAGAAATGATAGGCCGCGCGTGGAATCCCGTTGGCTTTCGTGCGCGCCCAGTGTTCGCTGAAATACTCATCGAAACGGTCGCCGCCTTCCGTTGCCTTGATGAAGGCGAAGGAGATGCCGCTGGCCTTGGCCGCCGGCCAATCGACCGAGGTCTGGTATTTAGAGACGTCGGTACCATGGACGGCATAGTTCCACGGCGCACCGCTGTCCCACTCATGCGGCTTTGAATCGGCAAAGCGCGGCGCGCGCACGGCCACCGTCGGGCTGCTCGACGCGGATGGCGACAGCGGCGAGAGATCGTCCACGGTCGAGCAGGCGCCGAGCAGTGTCAGCATGAAAAGGGCCGCAAGACGGCGCATCGCAACTTCCAAGCCGGAATCAGCCGGTCGCTGATGGGTCTGTGCACTGATGGCCGAAGCTGGTCTGGCCCCCTCCAGGCGATCGCCCCACGCATCGCCTGGCATATTCGTTTTTCGTGCATGTCGTTGTCCCAAAACCGCTGAGCGCTTTTGGCCGACATGCACCCCTGTGATCGCCGATCATGGTTGATATCTGGTTTATGGCGGTCGACAAGAGGCCCGATTTTGCGGAAGCAATGGCGGCAATTCGATGACATAAGCGTCAGGCGAATGCCTGGGAGGCAATGGGATGCGGTTCGTCGTCAAGATCGTCAAATGGCTGCTTGGCCTGATCGTGCTGGCTATCGCCGCGCTGTTTGCCTGGCTCTATATCGCGCCGCCGGAACTGATCCGCGTCGGCTCGGGCTATTCGGCCAAGATCGTCTGCTCCAACGTCTTCATCGCCGGCCGCGACGCCAACGAGGTGCTGGCCGTCGATGTGCAGGCGCCGGGCCACCCGCTGCTGCGCTTGATGCGGGTTTCGGTCGACAAGAACCGGGGGACGGTTTCGGCCGGCCTGCTCGGCTTCCTCGGCAAGAGCGAGGCGGTTGCCCGCGACGGGCTGGGCTGCGCCTCCGTCCCCGACGGCGATGTCGGCAAGGCGCGGCGCACGGCAATCCATGCCTCGCCATCGCCGACCAATCAGGACGCGCTGTGGCCCGAGGGCGAGCGAGTCGATGCCTCGCAGAAGCCCGAGGTCTCGAAGATTGTCGGGGACGCCGCGCTGGCCGGCACCGGCATGCGCGCGATGGTGGTGGTCAAGAACGGCCGTGTCGTCGCGGAACGCTATGGCGACGGCTTTTCCGCCAGCACGCCGTTGCTCGGCTGGTCGATGACCAAGACGGTCAATGCCGCCATAGTCGGCACGCTGGTCAAGGACGGCAAGATGGCGATGACCAACCAGGGCCTTTTCGCGCCCTGGAAGGCCGATGGCCGCGCCGCGATCAGCGTTGCCGACATGATGGCGATGTCGAGCGGGCTGGAGTTCAACGAGGACTATGGCGACGTCGCCGATGTGACGCGCATGCTCTATCTCGAACCCGACATGGCCGGTTTTGCCGAATCCAAGCCGCTCACCGGCGAGGTAGGCAAGGTGTTTTCCTACTCGAGCGGCACGGCGGTGATGCTGTCGCGGCTCTGGCAGGATGCCGTTGGCGACAAGGCCAAGGCATTGACATGGCCGCGCACCGCGCTGTTCCAACCGCTCGGCATGCACAGCGCCGTGCTCGAAACCGACGAGCAGGGCACGTTCGTCGGCTCATCCTATCTCTACGCCACCGCCCATGACTGGGCCCGCTTCGGCCAGTTCCTGCTGCAGGGCGGGGTGTGGGACGGCAACCAGATCCTGCCGGCCGGCTTCGTCGACTGGATGCGCGAGCCGGCGTCGGCCTCGAAAGTCTACAGCAAGGGGCAATTGTGGATCGAAGCGCCGGGCGACGAGGAAAATCCCGGTGCCGGCGTGGCGGCAGGCCTGCCCAAGGACACCTACTGGATGGAAGGTCATGACGGGCAGACCGTCGCCATCATTCCGTCTGAGCAATTGGTGGTGGTGCGGCTCGGGCTTACGCCGGCCACGTTCAACTACCGCCCGCAAGCAATGGTGGGGGCGCTCGTGAAGGCGCTGCATTAAGCGGCAGTCGGTTGCTGTAGAGTTTCTTCTAGGCCGCGGTCGCCAAAGGCTTGGCGCGATCAATCCGCGCCCGCTCCTCGGGTGAATTCATGACCTGCCAAAGATCGCTGCGGCGCTGCACGTTGAGCCAGAAATCCGGGCTGTTGCCAAAGACCCGCGCCAGAATGAGCGCGGTCGCGGCCGTCACGTTGCGGCGGTCGTTGCACAATTCGTTGACATGCTTGCGCTGAACCCCCATCGCTTCCGCCAAAGCAGCCTGTGTCAGGCCAAGTGGTTGCATAAATTCTTCCGTGAGGATTTCACCCACCGTTGCCGGCTTGCGTGTGGTCATCAACATGTGTCGTCTCATCTGTAGCTATGATCGTCGAGATGGATATCCGACGCTTCACCACGGCCGCCATTCCACCGAAAGATCAGCCGCCATTGGTTGTTGACGCGGATTGAGTGGAAGCCATCGAGACTACCACGCAACTTTTCGAAATGATTGCTCGGCGGTACGCGCAAATCCTGATCGGTCGTCGCGTCATCGATCATCTGGAGCTTGCGGAACAACCGGCCTTCAAGATCGGACGGAATGTTGCGGGAATGGATGTCTTCCACGAAAAAGGCTCGCAGCCATCCGTCCCCGAAACCCGACGATCACTTTCTATCTCCAGCATGGAGATAATGTACCACCCTTTGGGTCATTCTGCAATCGCGAAGGGCGAACCCTGCTGATCGCGTTCACCGGATTGACCTTGGAATTGGAGCGTTGGGCCGCCGATGGCGAAAGCGCGCCGGGTTCTACGGCTGTTTTGTCTGCGATGTCAGATGCCGAGCTTGATCACAGCCAGCCAGGAATAACCGTGATAAAGCGTGCGGAAACGGAAGGTTGCGCCGGTTCGCTCGGCTTCCGATTCCAGAACGTCGCGCAGGGATTCACGCGGCGTGACGTGGAATTTTTTCAGCCAGCCGCGCAGCAAGGTGCGGAACCAGCCTGGCAGACCTTCCTGCTGGCCGAAATCGACGACGTGCAGCGAGCCCATCGGGGCCAGCGCGGCAAGTGCTGCCGATACCGTCTTCTCCCAGCCCGGGATCATCGACAGCGAATAGGATACGAAGACGCGGTCGAAGCTGCCTTGGCCAAACAGCGCCTTCGCGTTGAAATCCGTGGCATCGCCCCTTGCCAGCATGACGCGATCAGAGAGGCCTTCGCGGGCAACCGCGGCGCCTGCCGTCTCCAGCATTTCGGCCGAAATATCGAGGCCGAAGAAGCGCGCGTCTGGATAGGCGCGGGCGGCGAGGATGATGTTGCGGCCGGTGCCGCAGCCGAGTTCCAGTACGGTGCCGCCCGATGGCACGTCCAGTCCCGATATCAGCTTGTCGCGGCCGAGCAGGTAGTATTTGCGGGTCAGGTCGTAGATGTGGCGCTGCCAGCGGTAGACGCCGTCCATCAGTTCGGCGTGGCTGGCCGGCAGCTCCGTCGTGCTCATGCCGCGCGCTTCACATAGAGGTGGAAGCCGCCATAGATGGCCGAGCGGTCGCGGGCCGAGAATTCGCGCGAGGCCTCGTTCTGGTAATCCCACTGGTCGAGAAGCGAGGTGGAAACGCGGCCCGGCAGCAGGCTGGGCTCGGCAGCGGTGCGGAAAATGACGCGCGCCCCAGTGGAGGCGGAGCGGGTGATTTCCGACCACAGTGCATTGAGCTGGTCATCGGTCATCCAGTCCTGCGCGTCGAGCAGGATGAAGCGGTCGACGGCGCCGGCATCCTTGCCGGCGAGGAATTCGATCAGGTTGGCGTGATGGATGGCGACGCGGTCGACATTGCCGCGGATGGTCTCGTAATTGTGCTTTTCCAGATAGGCGGGCAGGGCGGCCTCGCCTGGTTCCGGGTAGCGGCGAGCAAAGGCCTGCCAGGCGAAGTAATTGTTTTCCAAGGGGAAGTCGCAGGCAAGCTTTTCCAAGCGGGCCTTAAGCACGCTGGCCATGGTGCCGTCGCCGGAGGTGATCAGCGAATCATACTGCGCCGGCGGAATGCCGAGACCGAACAGCGAGGCTTTTCGCGAGGTCGCCCATTTCAGAAGCTTCCTGTCGAAGACCGGCGCCAGCTCCTCGTTGAAGAAGCGGCGCTGTTCGCCGATATTCCTGGCTTCCATCATGCGGGCCGGGTTGACGCCGAACAATTTCGCCGTGCGGTGGCCCATGGCGATGAACAGGCCGAGCAGGCCGGTCTGGTAGAAATTGCGGTCGAAGACACCAATACGCCGGCGGCCGCGCCAGTTGCGGTGTTCCCAATAGTGGCGGCTGACCGGGTCGAGATGCGGCGCGATGAAACGGTCGTAGGCTTCCGAATTGTGGCTGGTGTCGGCGGCGCCGAAGAAGCGGAACAGGTCGCTCTGCGAAGGCAGATGGCGGACTGCCTCAAGCTTCATGCGGTTCAGCGCGATGTGAGCGGCGTTGAGGTCGACAGCGTCGATCCGTGCCGGCGAACGGGTAAGGTAGGCCAGGATGTTGCAGCCGCCGGAAGCGATGGTGACGACGCGATGACCCTGGCCAAGTTGCATCGCGTCCATGTCGACGTCAGGATCTTCCCAGATCTGCGGATAGACAAGGCCGGAAAACAGGAAGGCGAACAGCCGCTCGGAAATGCCAGCTTTCGAAAGCGCGCGGTTCTGGTAGACGGCTTTTCCAACTTCCTTGCCGCGGCGAAAAACCAGGTCCGAGGAGACGTCCGTCATGGCAAAGTGATTCCCCATTTGCTTTGCCGCAAGCGGGTATCGCAGGGTCATGACAGGCCGGTGACAGCCTGTTGACGTCTCTCTTACAGCTTGCCAAACCCGCCCGGCGTCGGCGTCGTCACGATGACGGCCTCGCCAGCGTCGAGAACGGTCTGGTCGCAGGCCTTCAGCACGTCGACCGTGCCGTCGTTGCGGCGGACCTTGGTCGAGCCGACTTCGCCGTCGCCGCCGCCATCCAGCCCCCGTGGCGGGCGGTTGCGGTGCGAGGACAGGATCGCGCATTCCATTTTCTCGAGGAAGCGGATGGTGCGTTTGGTGCCGTCGCCGGCGTTCCATTTGCCCTTGCCGCCCGAGCCTTCGCGGATGTGAAAATCCTCCAGCACGACGGGAAAGCGCAGTTCAAGCACCTCCGGATCGGTTAGGCGCGAATTGGTCATATGGGTGTGCACGCCGGAGGTGCCGGCAAAGCCGCGGCCGGAGTTCATATGGCCGGCCGGCGAGCCGGAACAGATGGTCTCGTAATATTGGTACTTCTTGTTGCCGAAAGTCAGGTTGTTCATCGTGCCCTGCGCATTGGCCATCGCGCCCATGGCGCCGAACAGCGCATTGGTTACGTGCTGCGAGGTCTCGACATTGCCGGCGACGACGGCGGCAGGATAGGCGGGCTTCAGCATGCAGCCGTCGGGAATGACGATGTTGATCGGCCTGAGGCAGCCGGCATTCATCGGGATCATGTCCTCGACCATGACGCGGAAGGCGTAGAGCACGGCCGCGCGCGCCACCGGCTCAGGGGCGTTGAAATTGTTCTTCATGACAGGCGACGTGCCGGTGAAGTCGACGGTCGCCTCGCGCTTTTGGCGATCGACCGTGATCTTCACCTTGATGACCTGGCCGGTATCGGTCGGATATTCATATTCCGACGTGTCCGGCAGCCGCTCCAGCACCCGGCGCACGCTCTCGGCGGCATTGTCCTGGACATGGCCCATATAGGCCTCGACGACATCAAGTCCGAAATGGGAGACCATCTTGCGCAGTTCGGCGACACCCTTCTCGTTGGCGGCAATCTGTGCCTTGAGATCGGCGATGTTCTGGTGCGGGTTGCGGGCGGGGTAGCGATGATCGGTGAGCAGCGTATGCAACTCCGTCTCGCGGAATTTTCCGCCGTCGACGATGCGGAAATTGTCGAACAGAACGCCTTCCTCGTCGACCGTGGTGGCGAGCGGCGTCATCGAGCCCGGGGCGGTGCCGCCAATGTCGGCATGGTGGCCGCGCGAGGCCGCCCAGAAGAGGATGTTTTTCCTGATGTCGTCGAACACCGGTGTCACCACGGTGATGTCGGGCAGATGCGTGCCGCCATTATAGGGGGCATTCAAGGCAAAGACGTCGCCGGGATGGATGTCGCCGGAGTTGAGCCGGATAATGGTTTCGACCGAACGGTCCATGGAGCCGAGATGCACCGGCATGTGCGGCGCATTGGCAACCAGCGCCCCGGTGTGGTCGAAGACAGCGCAGGAAAAATCCAGCCTTTCCTTGATGTTGACGGAATAGGCGGTGTTCTGCAGCGTCACGCCCATCTGCTCGGCGATCGACATGAAGAGATTGTTGAAGACTTCGAGCATCACCGGATCGGCTTGCGTGCCCAGGGCAGCGGCGCGCGCTTTCTTTTCCGTGCGGCGTATAACGACGTGATTGAGGTTGGTGATTTCGGCCCGCCAGCCCGGCTCGACGACGATGGTCTGGTTTGGCTCGATGATCAAGGCGGGGCCGGCGACCAGATTGGACGGTCCGAGGGTCTCGCGACGGTAGGCGCCAGCTTCATGCCACTGGCCTTCCGTGAAGATTAGCCGGGTCTCGGAAGCGGCTGGATGGACCCTTGCCGGTCCGGCAGGCGCATGGGCCTCGGCGCTGGTCTGGCCGGTTTCGGTGCCCTCGACGCCGACGGTCTCGACCACCATCGGCTTGTCGTCATAGACGAAACCGAATTGCGCTTTGTGGGCGATTTCGAAATCGCGCTTTGCCTGGAAAATCGAGTCGTTCTCAAAATTTACCGGCAGCGTCGTATCGGTGCCGTCATAGCGAATGTGCAGCACCGGCCTGGTGGCAACCGCGTCCTCGGCGATGCCTTGCGCCGCCAGCTCCGCGATAACGGCCTTTTTCAAGGTGGCGACGAGGCCGCCAATCTCCGTTCTGGACTCTTCGGCGAGCGGCTTGAGCAGCGCCTGCTGGCGCGAGGCGAACACCGAGGCCAAGCCGATGCCATAGGCCGAAAGCAGGCCGGAGAAGGGATGGATCAGCACGGCCTCCATGCCAAGCGCGTCCGCGACCAGGCACGCGTGCTGTCCGCCGGCGCCGCCGAAGCAGTTCAGGAGGTATTCGGTGACGTCGTAGCCGCGCTGCACGGAAATCTTCTTGATCGCATTGGCCATGTTCTCGACCGCGATGGTGACGAAGCCCTCGGCGACCGATTCGGGCGGCCGGCCATCGCCGATCTCGGTGGAAAGTGCCGCGAATTTCGCACGCACGGTTTCCGCGTCGAGCGGCGCGTCCTGGCTGGAACCGAAGATCGACGGGAAGAAGTCGGGCTGCAGCTTGCCGAGCATCACATTGGCATCGGTCACCGCCAACGGGCCGCCGCGCCGGTAGGCGGCGGGGCCGGGATTGGCGCCCGCGGAGTCCGGTCCGACGCGGAAACGCCCGGCCTCGTAGTGCAGGATCGAGCCGCCGCCGGCGGCGACCGTGTGGATGCGCATCATCGGCGCGCGGACGCGCACACCGGCGACTTCCGTGTCGAAGGCCCGTTCATACTCGCCGTCATAGTGGGCGACGTCGGTGGACGTACCGCCCATGTCGAAGCCGATGACCTTGTCGAAACCGGCGAGCTTCGCCGTCTCGACCATGCCGACCACGCCGCCGGCCGGGCCCGACAGCAATGCGTCCTTGCCCTGGAACATGTCGGCGGCGGTGAGCCCGCCAGAAGACATCATGAACATCAGGCGAGGGGATTCGTTGTTTTTTCCCGCCGCACCCGGTTCTCCCGCCACCCCCAGTTCTCCCGCCACCCTTTGCACATAGCGCGACAGGATCGGCGACAGATAGGCGTCGACCACCGCGGTGTCGCCGCGGCCGACCAGCTTGATCAGCGGCGAGACCTCGTGGCTGACCGAGACCTGTCCGAAACCAAGCTTGCGGCAGACCTTGGCCACCGCCTTCTCGTGATCGGGATATTTCCAGGCATGCATGAAGACGATCGCCACCGCATCGATGCCATCGGCTTTCGCTTGTTCTATGGCCGGCCGGCAGGCTGATATGTCGAGCAGCCGTTCGACGCGGCCGTCGGCGAGCACACGCTCGTCGACCTCGATGACGCGCTCATAGAGCTGTTCGGGAAGGATGATCTCCTTGGCGAAGATGTCCGGTCGCGCCTGGTACGCAATCCCTAACGCATCGCGAAACCCCTTGGTGATGAGCAACAACACGCGGTCGCCCTTGCGCTCCAGAAGGGCGTTGGTGGCCACGGTCGTGCCCATCTTGATGTCGCCGATCAGGCTGGACGGGATCGCGGCGGTCGCTTCAAGGTCGAGCAGGTCGCGGATGCCCTGAATGGCCGCATCGGCATAGGCTTCAGGATTCTCCGACAGCAATTTGCGAGGATGCAACCCGCCTTGCGGGTCACGGCCAATAATATCGGTGAAGGTGCCGCCGCGATCGATCCAGAAATCCCATTTCGCGGTCATGCGGCTGTCTCCGGTATTTCGTTTCCGTTATCGTTGTTAAAGCGCCTAAGCGCCGGCAGCAATGTCGCCTGCATGCCATTGATGTTACAGGCGGAAACGCAACGTTATGAAACCCATGGCCGTCCGGGGCATTTCTCCTTCGACCGTTCACCGCAACGTGAACGTGTGTTGAAGGAGAGACGTAATGAAAAAGCTCATTCTTGCTTCGGTGTCCGCCCTGGCCCTGCTGGGCGTTGCCGCCTGCAGCGACAGTGGCACAGGCACTGACAACACCACCACGCAGAGCACCAATCCGCCGGCTGCCGAGCAGCCGATGAAGCCCGCGGCCCCGGCCGATAATTCGACCAAGCCTGCCGAGCCGGCTCCGGCAACGCCCGCTCCTGCGCCCGCGCAGTAGTTTGTAAGCAGTAGGTGTCTTGGGAGGAAGGCCGGCTTCATGCCGGCCTTTCTCGTGGAGACCGCGCTCGGGACCGTGGATCGTCGGTGGCCACGGACCCGATAGAGAGTGGCCGTTATTGGCTTGATAGCGGGGACCGGTTGGCTCTATGAAGCTGGCCATGTCGATTTGGGACCGCCTCGGCGACTTCATCACGCGGGTTTCGTCTTCAACCACGTCAGGCGTCGCCGACGTGGTCGAAGCTGTGCGCACGGTTTTCTCCGGCGATGCCGACCTGCGCCGCCGCGTCGCCTTCTCGGTGGCGATGATCGCGCTGTCGGCCAAGATGGCCAAGGCCGACGGTATCGTCACCCAGGATGAGGTGCGCGCCTTCCAGGAAATCTTCGAAGTGCCGCCGAAGGAGACGCGCAACGTCGCGCGGCTGTTCGATCTGGCCCAGCGGGACGTCGCCGGTTTCGAGACCTACGCCGAGCGCATGGCGCAGCTCTGCGGCTCCGGGCACTCCAATTGCGTGATGCTGGAAGACATACTCGACGGCCTGTTCCACATCGCCAAGGCCGATGGGTTGGTGCATGAGCGCGAAGGCATCTTCCTGCACCGTATCGCCGAGATCTTCCGCATTGACGAAACGCATTACGAATCGATCATGGCACGGCACGTCAATCTTGGTGCCGGCGACCCCTATGTCGTCCTCGGCATCGAGCGGGGCAAGCCGTTCGAGGAGGTCAGGAAACGCTATCGCAAGCTGGTGTCGGACAACCACCCGGATCGGCTGATCGCGCGCGGGCTGCCGCAGGAATTCATCAAGATCGCGACGACCAGGGTCGCGGCGATCAACGCCGCCTACGAGATGATCGAGCGGGGCCTGCGGCACGCATGAGCGGCTTCCTGCCCGACGAGCCGAGCGCCGAGGTCAGGGTATCGCCGAATTTCGGGCCAAGGCGCGACTCGCAGAAGCCCGACATGATTGTGCTGCACTACACGGGCATGGCTACCGGGGCCGCGGCCGAAGCCTGGCTGTGCGATCCGGCGAGTGAAGTCTCGTCGCATTATCTCGTCCATGAGAATGGTCACGTCGTGCAGATGGTGCGGGAAAGCGATCGCGCGTGGCACGCCGGCCAGAGTTCCTGGTTCGGACGCACCGACATCAATTCCTGCTCGATCGGCATCGAAATCGTCAATCCCGGCCATTCACTGGGCTATCCCGGCTTTCCGAAACGTCAGATCACGGCGGTCATCGAGCTGTGCAAGGGGATTGTCACGCGGCACGCGATCACCCCCCAGCGGGTGTTGGCGCACTCCGACGTGGCGCCGGGGCGCAAGATCGATCCCGGCGAGAAGTTCCCATGGGCCGCGCTGTTTAAGGCCGGTGTCGGTCATCTCGTGCCGGCCGCTCCCGTCAGGCGCGGAGCCGCGCTGAAGTCCGGTGACCGCGGTGCCGATGTGGAGACGCTGCAGTCGATGCTGTCGCTTTATGGCTATGGCGTCGAGATATCGGGCATTTTCGACGACCGGACACGAATTGTCGTTGAGGCCTTTCAACGGCATTTTCGACCGCGCCGGATCGACGGAATCGCCGACGGCTCGACGATGCGCACGCTGCAGAAACTGCTTGCTTCCGCGAGGAATTGACCTCAGGTCAAGAGCGGGTCCAAGTAATCCTCGCTGGTCATAAAGTTACAAACTGTCACTGAAAGTGACTTGCCTCGCCTTCATTGGCGCCAAATCGGACTTCAAAGGGCGTTTCGTACAGTTTGTCGGACGTCCATCCCCCCGGGTGTTCCGATATTGATCAAGCGATGCCACGCGAAGATCTTCGCGTGGCCCCAACAGAACAGGATCACATGCAGAAATTGACCGTTTTAACGGCAGCTCTTGCTGCCGGGGTAATGAGTTTTGCCTTCAGTGCGGCCGACGCCGCGCCGTTAAGTCCACGGGCCGACCAGGGCCTCGTCGCGGCATCCGCCAAAGGCAAGGCCATTTCGGCCAAAAGCAACAAGACGACGAAGCAGGTTTCCGCGAAAGTGGAAAAGGCAAGCTGGGCCAAGGCAAGTGGGACCAAGGCAAGTAAGACCGGGGCAGGGAAATCCTCCGCCAAGAGGCAGACAAAGCGCGGCCGCAAAACCGTGGACATGACGACGACAGCATCGATCGGTCTCGGCAACCTCGCTGCGGCGACCGCGGCGGTGACGAGCGGTGGCCAGTATTCCGCGATTGTCGGCCGCTACGCGGCCACCTACGGGGTTCCGGTGTCGCTGGCCCAGGCCGTGATCAAGATCGAAAGCAACTACCGGCCGAACATGGTCGGCGGCGCCGGCGAGATCGGACTGATGCAGATCAAGCCGGCAACCGCGCGCATGATGGGTTACAGCGGGTCGGCCAAGGGCCTGTTCGATCCCGACACCAACATCAAATACGGCATGAAGTACCTCGCCATGGCGCGCGACCTCGGCGGCGGCACGACCTGCGGCACCATCCTGAAATACAATGCCGGCCATGGCGCCACCCGCATGAACCCGGTTTCGGCGGCCTATTGCAGCAAGGTCAAGGTCCAGTTGGCGGCTGTCGGCGCACCGGCTTGACAAGAACCGGGCACGACGGCTTTTTCGGTTGCGTTTTGCGGTGTGAACCCCTTTATACGCCCTGCCAGCTGGCCGGGCGGCCGCACCCGCAAACGCCGAAAGGCCGCGGGTGAGGAAAGTCCGGGCTCCATGGAAACACGGTGCCGGTTAATGGCCGGCGGGGGCGACCCCAGGGAAAGTGCCACAGAAAGCAAACCGCCACGACTTTGTCGGGGTAAGGGTGAAAGGGTGGGGTAAGAGCCCACCGCGCGACTGGCAACAGGAGCGGCACGGTAAACCCCACCGGGAGCAAGACCGAATAGGGGCGGTGCGAGGGGGAACCCTCGAGGGCTGTTTCCGGCCCACCGTCCGGGTAGGTTGCGTGAGGCGCATGGCAACATGCGCCCAAGATGAATGGCCGCCACGTTCTCGCCTCGCAAGGGGCGAGGGCCATACAAAACCCGGCTTACAGGCCAGCTGGCAGTTCCTCTCCACGACATCTGGGATAAAGCCTTTGGTGCCAGAAGGTTACGCCCATGGGCGCAGCTTCTGATTCAAAGGCACGGGGCTGATTTGCCCCGCCGCAAGACAGAGATATCCGCCGACTTTCTTGAAATTGGTGCGATTAAATCGTACCGTCACGGCTCATCATCAGGAGCCTATCATGGGTCAGGTCGACAAACGCAGCATCACGCTTTCGCCGGAATTGGCTCAGGCGGTCGACGATGTGGTCGCGGCTGGAGAATACGCCTCGGCGAGCGAGGTGATCCGCGATGCGTTGAGGCAATGGAAGGACCGCCGCGACCTGATGGGCTACACGGTTGAGGAACTGCGCAAGCTGGTGCAGCAGGGGATCGACAGCGGGCCTGGTCGGTTTGCCTCGATGGACGAAATCAAGGCGGAGGCCCGCAGGCGTCTGCGATCTGACGACGCGGCATGAAGTTGCTGCCAATCGACCGCAGCGCTCGTGCGGAAGAGGATTTGGTTGCGATCTGGCTTCATATTGCGGGCAACAACGAGGCAGCAGCGGACCGGTTGCTTGATCGTTTAGCGGCAAGATGGCGGCAATTGTCGACTTATCCCTTCTCAGGTGCGCCACGCGACGACATTGCGCCGGGTATCCGCCATCTGATTGTCGGCGAATATCTCACCTTGTACCGGGTCGGCGGTGATGCGATCGAAGTTCTTCGCGTGCTGCATGGTCGTCGTAACATCGAAGCCAATGACCTCGGCTCCTAAGCAATCCAGGAGAAGCGCTAGTGCTTTGCGGAATCGCGTAATTGCGTAAAACAAGGAGTTAGGGCGGTTCAGCGATTCCATCAGACGCTGACCCGCTCGTGGTCGATTTGTCAGTCGCTGATCCTGTCCAGCGAGGCCTCGATCGCCTTCCAGAGTTCTTCCACGGGCTCACAACCGACCGATAGGCGAACGAAGCCAGCCGGAACCGCGTCGCCTCGCTTCAAGCGCCGCTCGGCCGAGGTGTGGACGCCGCCGAAGGAGGTTGCGGCCTGCATCAGGTCGCAATTGTTGATGAAATCCTCGGCTTTCTGCTCGGAAGCGAGTTCGAAGGAGATGAGGAAGCCGAAGCGCTCCATCTGGGCGCGGGCAAGATTGTGCGAGGGATCGCCTTCGAGGCCGGGATAGCGCAGGCCGTTGATCGCCCGATGGCCTTGCAGGCGCCGCGCGATCACTTCCGCCGACGAACACATGCGGTCGAAGCGCACATCCAATGTTTCCAGGCCGCGATGCACCAGCCAGGCTTCGAACGGCCCGGGGATGCTGCCCGAGACCTCGCGCCAGCCGGTCACGGCGGCGATGATATCCGCATTGCGGCTGGCAACATGTCCGAACAGCACGTCGGAATGGCCATTGGGTGCCTTGGTGTCGGCGGCGACAACGATATCGGCGCCGTGATCGAGAGGGCGCTGGCCGAAGGGCGTCATCGTCGTGTTGTCGACCACCAGCAGCGCGCCGGCCTTGTGGACGGCTTCGGCGACAGCGGCGATATCGCAGATGTCCAGCCCCGGATTGGCCGGCGTTTCGACGAAGGCCAGGCGGTAGCCCGCAAAACCGCCGTCAAGGAAAGTCGATGTCGGCCGGACATCGTAGGAGACACCGAGCGGTTGCAGGAAGCGATCAGCCAGCGCCCTGGTGGTGTGATAACCGTCCGAAGGCAGCAGGACATGGTCGCCGGCCTTGAGCACGGCAAAGAATGCCGCCGAGATCGCTGCCATTCCCGAGGGAAAGCCGACGCAGGGCGCGTCTTCCAAATGGGACAACATGTGTTCGACGGCATCCCAGGTCGGGTTGCTGAAACGGCCGTACTGGTTGAAGCCGGTGGCATCGCCCGGTGCATGGAAGATGGCGGCCATAGTCAGTGGCAGGGGAATGGAATCGCCCATGGCAAACCCGCTGCGACGCAAATGGGGAAGGGCCGCAGCGCGCGATTTGGCAGTTTCAGACATCGAGTTTCAAATCCCTTGGCGATCGGTGAGATGGGGGAGACGCTATGCCCGGCCGCGGCTCGCGGCAAGGCGTCTCCAGTTAGACCAGCGAGGCTCTAAACGGTTCGTTAGGCTTAATAGACCATAAAGACGAGACGTGCCGTCAAAGCCGTGATGCGCATGTTTGTGAAGCCCTATTCCCGTTGACGCCCATAGTGCCCCATGGTATCCCATTTCGACATCAAAGCCTTCGTTCCGCGTCAGGGTAAAGCGTACGCCAATCGGGCAGCCGCGGCGGCTGCGCGTTTGCCGTTTTTTGCCCCTGTGGACGAGGTTGGTGCGGGGCGGGCGCAGCGCTGCGGTGGCGCGTGCGACACGATGAAGAGGGGTGCGGTTGCGCAAGCGGCTGCAACGTGTGATGAACCGGTTTCTGTCGAACACGGTGAGCAGGATCGATGCGAAGGGGCGGGTGTCCGTTCCGGCGCATTTCCGTGCCGTGGTGCAGAAGCGCGGCTATTCGGAACTCTATGCGCTGCGGTGCCTGGACCTGCCGGCGATGGATGTCGGCGGGCTCGATCTGCTCGATCGCTACGAGCAACGCATCGCGCGGGAAGACCCGTTCCTGCAGACTGCGGACGACATGTCGTTCTTCTGCCATGGCGACGGAGCGTTCCTGAAGCTCGACCAGGACGGCCGCATCACCATGACCGATTTCATTCGCGAACATGCCGGCATTTCCGCGGAGGTGGCCTTTGTCGGGCGCGGCAATTTCTTTCAGATCTGGGAGCCGGGACGGCTTGCGACCTACGGCGCGCAGGCGCGGGCCAGGCTTTTGCAGCTTCGGCAGGGGACGAAGGCTCACGAGGCCAAGGCTGGGGAGCGACCGGAATGACGGTGGGCCACGGCGATGATATCAACGCCGTTGGCGGATCGGTCCGCCACATTCCGGTCCTCCTTGGCGAAGTGCTGGAAGCGCTGGCGCCGGCGGAGGGCGACATCGTCATCGACGGCACGTTCGGCGCCGGCGGCTACACCAAGGCCATCCTGGCGGCAGGCGCGTCCGTGATTGCCATCGACCGCGATCCGGATGCCATCGCGGCCGGCCGCGACCTCGAGGCGCAATCCGGCGGCCGGCTGAAGCTGGTGCAGGCGCCGTTCTCGACGCTCGACGAGCACGTCGAAAGCGTCGATGGCGTCGTGCTCGACATAGGCGTTTCCTCCATGCAGCTCGACCAGGCCGAGCGCGGCTTTTCCTTCCGCAACGACGGACCGCTCGACATGCGCATGGCGCAGGCGGGCCTGAGTGCTGCCGATGTCGTCAACAGTTTCAAGCCGGGCGACCTTGCCCGCATCTTCGGCTTCCTCGGCGAAGAGCGTCACGCCGGCCGCATCGCCCGCATGATCGAGGCGCGCCGGGAAAAACGCCCATTCGAGCGCACGCTCGAACTCGCCGATGCGATCGAAACCCATATTGGACGCGCGCCGAAGGACAAGATCCATCCGGCGACCCGCGTCTTCCAGGCGCTGCGCATCTTCGTCAATGACGAGCTCGGCGAACTGGCCAGGGCGCTGTTCGCGGCCGAACGCGCGCTGAAGCCTGGTGGACGGCTCGCCGTGGTGACGTTCCATTCGCTGGAAGACCGCATCGTCAAGCGCTTCATCGCCGACCGCGCCGACACCATGACCGGCTCGCGCCACATGCCGGAGGCGCAGGCGCGCACCGCGACATTCCGCAAGGCTGGTGGCGGGGTGACCGCAGGCGATGCCGAGGTTGCGGCCAACCCACGCGCCCGCTCGGCCAGGTTGCGTGCCGCGATCCGCACCGAGGCTCCGGCGCGCGGCGACGATTTTTCGATTTTCGGCCTTCCAAAACTTCCCGGCATCGACCGGCCGGGGGAGAGGTAAGCACGTGTTTCGTACCAGCGACATTGTCCTGATCGCCGTCATGGTTTCGGCGGCCGCCCTGACCTACAAGGCCAAGCGCGAGGCCGAGGACCAGTTGGCGGCCGTGCAGAAGATCCATGCCGAGATCCGTTACGAGGAGGACACGATCGACCTGCTCAAGGCCGACTGGAGCCTGCTCACCCAGCCGTCGCGCCTGCAGAAGCTGGCCGAACTCTATAAATCGCAGCTCGCGCTGGAGCCGGTCAGTGCTCGCCAGATCGTGGGCCTGGGCGACCTGCCGGCCAAGGCCCTCGATATCCAGGACATCCTGAACGGGCGCCAGGGCGCGATGGCCGACAATTCCGATAAGGCGCCTTCAGGCGACAAGGATCCCGTCGTGACCGGAGACATCGCCCAATGATCGGCAAACTGCTGAAGCGCTTCGCGTCGGTGAGGCGCGCCAGGACGGGCGAGGACAGATCGATCGTGGTCGAAGGCGCCCGCAAGGCGACAGGCGGCAAGGGCAAGGCGCGCATCGTGATGACGATGGCCGTGTTCTTCGGCATCTTCTCGACCATATCCGGGCGGCTGGTCTATCTCGGTTTCCAGACACCCGACCTGTCGGGCGGGCCGCAGAGCCGGGTGACCGCCTCGCGGCCCGACATTGTCGACCGCAACGGCGAAGTGCTGGCCACCGACATCAAGACGGCGTCGCTGTTCGCCGAGCCGCGCCGCATCGTCGATGCCGACGAGGCGATCGAGAAGCTGTCGACGGTGCTGCCCGAAATCGACTACGAGCAGACCTATCACAAGCTGAAGAGCGGCGCCGGCTTCGTCTGGCTGCAGCGGCAGCTGACGCCCAAGCAGCAGGCCGACATCATGCAGCTCGGCATTCCCGGTTTTGGCTTCCGCACCGAAAAGCGCCGTTTCTATCCAAGCGGCGAAACCTCGTCCTACGTTGTCGGCCTGACCAACATCGACAACCAGGGCATCTCCGGCATGGAGAAATATATCGATGAGCAGGGCTTGAGCGACCTGCAGGCGTCGGGCCTGGCGGTGGCGAAGGATCTCAGGCCGGTGAAGCTTTCGATCGACCTGCGCGTCCAGCATGTGGTGCGCGACGAGATCGCCGCCGGCCTGGAACGCTATCGCGCCATGGGCGCAGGCGCGGTCGTGCTCAACGTCAAGACCGGCGAAGTGGTGGCCATGGCCTCGGTGCCGGATTTCGACCCGAACAATCCCTACAATGCGCAGGACAAGGACCGGCTCAACCGGATGTCGGCGGGGCTCTATGAAATGGGCTCGACGTTCAAAAGCTTCACCTCGGCCATGGCGCTCGATTCCGGCAAGGCGACGATGTCGAGCCGCTTCGACGCTTCGCATCCAATCCGCGTCGGCCACCAGGCCATTCACGATTTCCACGGCAAGAACCGTGTGCTGTCGTTGCCGGAGGTGTTCCTCTATTCGTCCAACATCGGATCGGCCAGGGAGGCAGAGCTGGTCGGCATCGAGGCGCACCGCGAATTCCTGCACCGCCTCGGCATTCTGGAGAAGATGCAGACCGAACTGCCCGAAGTCGCCCGCCCGACCGAGCCGAAAGTCTGGAAGCAGGTCAATTCGTTCACCATTGCCTTCGGCCATGGCGTGTCGACGACGCCGCTGCAAGCGGCTGTCGGCTGCGCGGCGCTGGTCAATGGCGGCTTCCTGATGCAGCCGACATTCCTGGTCCGCAGCCAGGAGGACGCGATGGCGGCGGCCAAGAAAGTGGTTACCGAAAAGACCGTCGAGGGCATGCGCTACCTCTATTCGCTCAACGCCGAGAAGGGTTCGGCCAGAAACGCCCGCGTTCCCGGCTACCGCGTCGGCGGCAAGACCGGAACGGCCGAGAAGGTCATCAACGGCCGTTACTCGAAGGAGTTGAATTTCAACACCTTCGTCGCCGCCTTCCCGATGGACGATCCGCAATATCTGGTGTTCACGATCGCCGATGCCCCGCATCCGGAAAAGCCCGGGATGACCGACGTCGCCGCCAACAATGCTGGGGTTATGGCCGGCAATATCATCAGGCGTTCAGCGGCCATGCTTGGCGTGAAGCCAGATTTCAGCCATGAAAATGGTGCAACGCTGGTTTCCTATCAGTGATTCTTAGGGCGCGCCGGCAACTGCGCGCTATTTTGTTGCGGTGAACGGGACTCGATGAAGCTCAAAGATCTAGCCGGTATCCTGCCAGTCGAAGGAACAGCTTCCGCCGATCTGGAGGTTACCGGCATCTCGTCCGATTCCCGCCAGGTAAAACCGGGCGTCGTCTTTTTCGCGCTTGCCGGAACCAAGGCCGATGGCGCGAGCTATGCCGCCGACGCGGCCCGGCGTGGCGCCGCCATGATCGTCGTGGGCAAAGGCAGCGCCCTTACCGATTTGCCGGTTCCGGTGCTGGCGGTCGATGATCCGCGTCTTGCACTGGCGTTGAGCGCCGCCCGCTACTTCGGCAAACAGCCGCAAACCATGGTCGCGGTTACCGGCACCAGCGGCAAGACGTCGGTTGCCGCCTTCACCAGGCAGATATGGGAGCAGGCGGGATACGCCGCCGCCTCGATCGGCACCACTGGCGTGGTCGCGCCCGGCCGCAACGAATATGGTTCGCTGACGACACCCGATCCGGTCGCCCTGCACCGGTTGCTCAGGGAATTGGCCGATGCCGGCGTTACCCACGCCTCGATGGAGGCCTCCAGCCACGGGCTCGACCAGCGCCGCCTCGATGGGGTGAAGCTCTCGGCCGGGGGCTTCACCAATCTCGGCCGCGACCACATGGATTACCATCCGACGATCGAGGATTATCATCGCGCCAAATTGCGCCTGTTCGACACGCTGCTGCCGAAGGGCGCACCCGCCATCGTCTTCGCCGACGATCCGTGGTCGGAACCGACGATAAAGGCGGCGCGGGCCGCCGGGCTCGACGTGCTGACGGTTGGCCGCCATGGCGATTTCCTCAGGCTGAAGCGGGTCGAGCATGAGCGTCATCGCCAGCGTGCCGAGGTCGAGGCCGACGATGTGATCCACGAGATCGACCTGCCGCTCGCCGGCGATTTCCAGATCGCGAATGCGCTGGTTTCGGCGGGGCTGGCCATTTCCACTGGAACGCCTGTCGCCAAAGCCTTGGCGGCATTGGAGAAATTGAAAGGGGCGCCGGGCCGGCTCGATCTCGTCGGCACCACGGCGAGCGGCGCGCCGGTCTATGTCGATTACGCGCACAAGCCCGATGCGCTGGAGAACGTGCTGGCCTCGGTGCGTCCGTTCACCACCGGCCGTGTCATGGTCGTCTTCGGCTGTGGTGGCGACCGCGACCGTGGCAAACGACCGATCATGGGCGAGATCGCGACACGGCTTGCAGATGTCGTCATCGTCACCGACGACAATCCGCGCTCGGAAGTGCCCGAAACCATCCGCGCCGCCATTCTTGGGGCCGCGCCCGGCGCCATGGAGATCGGCGACCGGCGCAAGGCTATCCACGAGGCTGTCGGCATGCTGCATGCCGGCGATACGCTGATCGTGGCCGGCAAGGGTCATGAGGAAGGCCAGACGATCGGCTCGGAAACGCTGCATTTCTCCGACCACGAGGAAGTGCGCGCCGCGCTCCGGGAGCATGCCGCATGAGCTTGCTGTGGACGTCGGAAGCGCTGGTTGCCGCCACGGACGGGCGGCCGCTCGGCCCCATGCCCGAAGGCATATCGGGCATTTCGATCGACAGCCGCAGCCTGCAGCCGGGCGATGCTTTCTTTGCCATCAAGGGCGAGGCGATGGACGGCCATGACTTCGTCACCGCGGCCATCAAGGCCGGCGCCGGCGTGCTGGTGGTGGCCGAAGGCAAGCTGCCCTCACTTGGCCGGTTGACCGCGCCGATAATCGTCGTCGACGACGTCCTGGTTGCGCTGGAAAAGCTCGGTGTCGCGGCGCGCGCCCGCTCGCAAGCCAAGATCATCGCGGTGACCGGCTCAGCGGGCAAGACCACGACCAAGGAGGCGCTGCGCCACGTGCTTTCGGCTGTCGGCAAGGTGCATGCCTCGGCGCAGTCCTTCAACAACCATTGGGGCGTGCCGCTGACCTTGGCGCGCATGCCCGCCGATTGCGACTACGCCGTGTTCGAGATCGGCATGAACCATCCCGACGAGATCCGGCCGCTGGTGAAGATGGTGCGGCCGCATGTCGCCATCGTCACCATGATCGCGGCCGCGCATCTTGGCTTCTTCCGCAACCTGGACGAGATCGCCAAGGCCAAGGCCGAGATTTTCGAGGGCCTGGAGCCCGATGGTGCTGCCGTCCTCAACCGCGACGATGCGCGTTTCAAGCTGCTGTACAAGATGGCACAGGCTGCCAGCGTCGAGCATATCCATGGCTTCGGCGAGAATGCGCGCTCGACCTTCAAGCTGGTCAAGTGCGAGTTGCATGCCGACCATTCCGACATCGTCGCCAGGATCAGCGGCCACGATATCATCGCCCGTATCGGCGCGCCCGGCCGGCACATGGTGCAGAACGTGCTGGCGGTGCTTGGCGCCGCCCATCTGGTTGGCGCCGACCTCGACAAGGTTGCATTGGCGCTGGCCGATCTCTCGGCCGAGCGCGGGCGCGGCAAGCGCCACGTGCTGCGGCATCCCGGTGGCCCGATTTCGGGCCGGGCCGGGGGCCCGATTTCGAGCCAGGCCGGTGGCTCGATCACGCTGATCGACGAGAGCTACAACGCCAATCCTGCCTCGATGGCGGCCGCGATGGCGCTGCTCAACGCGACGCCGGTAACGGGCGAGGGCAGGCGCATCGCCGTGCTTGGCGACATGCTCGAGCTCGGCGATCACTCGGCCAAGCTGCACGCCGCTCTTGCCGATCTCATCGTCGGCACCGGCACGCGGACGGTCTTTCTCGGCGGCCCGGAAATGCGGTCGCTGGCGGAAGCGCTGCCGGACGATATCAGGACGGAATACCGCGCCGGCGTCGAGGAGTTGAAGCCGGTGCTGCTCGCCGCGCTGAAGCCGGGCGACGTGGTGATGATCAAATCGTCGAAGGGCATCGGTTTTGCAAAACTGGTCGATGCGCTGCTGGGCAAATTCCCGGCTGAAACGACAACAAGCAACCAGACCTAGTCGGGGGACGAAAGCGCATGTTCACACTGCTGGTCGATTTCGCGGACAAGGTCTCTGTCTTCAATGTCTTCCGCTACATCACGTTCCGCACCGGCGGGGCGCTGATCACCTCCGCCCTGATCGTCTTCATCTTCGGGCCGACCATCATCAATTCGCTGCGGCTCAGGCAAGGTAAGGGCCAACCGATCCGCGCCGACGGGCCGCAGACCCATTTCAAAAAGGCAGGTACGCCGACCATGGGCGGACTGATGATCCTGTCCGGCATCATCGGCTCGTCGCTTTTATGGGCGAACCTGTCCAGCATCTATGTCTGGGTGGTGCTTTTGGTGACACTCGGCTTCGGCTCGATCGGCTTTTACGACGACTATCTGAAGGTGACGAAGCAGTCGCATCTCGGCTTCTCCGGCAAGGCGCGGCTTGCGCTGGAATTCGTTATCGCCGGCATCGCCGCCTGGGCGATCATGCACAATGGCCAGGCGCCGTTCTCGTCGTCGCTGACATTCCCCTTCGCCAAGGAATTCATCATCAACCTCGGCTGGTTCTTCATTCCATTCTCCTGCTTCGTCATCGTCGGCGCCGGCAATGCGGTGAACCTGACCGATGGCCTCGACGGCCTGGCGATCGTGCCGATCATGATCGCGGCGGCGTCCTTCGGCGTCATCGCCTATCTCTCGGGCAACGCGGTTTTCGCCGAATATCTGCAGATCCATTTCGTGCCCGGCACTGGTGAACTGGCGGTCGTGCTTGGCGCGGTCATCGGCGCCGGCCTCGGCTTCCTGTGGTTCAACGCGCCGCCCGCGGCGATCTTCATGGGCGACACCGGATCGCTGGCCATGGGCGGCCTGATCGGCACGGTCGCGGTCGCCACCAAGCACGAGATCGTGCTCGTCATCGTCGGCGGCCTGTTCGTGGTCGAGATTCTCTCGGTCATCATCCAGGTCGGCTACTTCAAGATGACCGGCAAGCGCGTGTTCCTGATGGCGCCGATCCACCATCATTTCGAAAAGCTCGGCTGGACCGAAAGCCAGGTGGTGATCCGCTTCTGGATCATCGCCGTCATCCTGGCGCTGGTCGGTCTTTCCACCCTCAAGCTCAGATAGGCCGCCACTTGATCCCCGTCGCATCCTTCGCTGGCAAGCGTGTATCGCTCTTCGGGCTCGGCGGCTCGGGGATCGCCACGGCGCGCGCGCTGATCGAGGGCGGCGCCGAGGTGCTGGCTTGGGACGACAATCCCGGCAGCGTCGCCAAGGCGGCCGCCACCGGCATCGCCACCGGCGATCTGCGTGGCGCTGACTGGGCCGGTTTTTCCGCCTTCGTGCTGTCACCCGGCGTGCCGCTGACCCATCCCAAGCCGCACTGGACCGTGGAGTTGGCGCGCGGGGCCGGCGTCGAGGTCATCGGCGATATCGAGCTGTTCTGCAGGGAACGGACGCAGCGTGCGCCGGATGCTCCCTTCATCGCCATCACCGGCACCAACGGCAAGTCGACGACGACGGCGCTGACGGCGCATATCCTTCAAGCCTCCGGGCGCGACACGCAGATGGGTGGCAATATCGGCCGTGCGGTGATGACGCTCGATCCGCCGAAGCCTGGCCGGCATTATGTAGTCGAATGCTCGTCCTACCAGATCGACCTTGCGCCCTCGATCAATCCGACGGCCGGCATCCTGCTCAATCTGACGCCCGACCATCTCGACCGCCACGGCACCATGCAGCACTACGCTTCGATCAAGGAGCGGCTGGTGGCGGGCAGCGAGACGGCGATCATCGGCATCGACGATTCCTGGTGCGCGCAGATCGCCGATCGGCTGGAGCGGGCAGGGCGGCAGGTCGTCCGCATTTCCAAGCGCCTGCCGCTGACCGACGGCTATTTCGCCGATGGCACCAATCTGATGGAAGCCGTGCACGGCCGCTACAGCCGGGTAGCCCTCCTCGAAGGCATTGGCTCGCTGCGTGGTCAGCACAATGCGCAAAATGCGTTGGCCGCCGTCGCCGCTTGCCTCAAGGTCGGGCTCAACCTTGGCGAGATCCAGTCTGGGTTGGAAAGCTTCCCGGGTCTGGCGCACCGCATGGAGCAGGTTGGCCGCAAGGACCATGTGCTGTTCGTCAACGATTCCAAGGCGACCAATGCCGATGCCGCCGCACCCGCGCTGTCCAGCTTCAATCGCATCTACTGGATCGCCGGCGGCCTGCCCAAGGAAGGCGGCATCGAGCCGCTACGCGGTTTCTTCCCGCGCATCGCCAAGGCTTATCTGATCGGCGAGGCGGCGCCCGCCTTTTCGGCGACGCTCGGCGAGGCCGTGCCCTACGAGATCTCGGGCACGCTGGCGGCAGCGGTGGAGCATGCCGCGCATGACGCGGCCAAGGACGACAGTGGCGAGGCGGTGGTGCTGTTGTCGCCGGCCTGCGCCAGTTTCGACCAGTTCAAGAATTTCGAGGTCCGCGGCGAAGCCTTCAGGCAAGCTGCGAGCGCTATGGATGGCGTCAAACCCATCGGAGGGGCACGATAATGCAGAGCCGTCTCGACAAAAGTCCGGTCGCAACCTGGTGGTGGACCATCGATCGCTGGTTCCTGGCGGCGTTTCTGTCGCTGATGGGGCTCGGCATCGTGTTGTCCTTCGCGGCAAGTCCCGCGGTGGCCGAACGCATCGGCCTCGACAGTTTCCATTTCGCCACCCGGCAGATCATCTTCACCGTGCCTGCGCTCGGCGTGATGCTGGCGGTCTCGTTCCTGGATTCCAGGCAGATCCGGCGCATGTCGCTGATCATGCTGTGCCTGATGCTGGTGCTGATGGTGGCGGTGCTCTATGTCGGCGTCGAGGTGAAGGGCGCGCGCCGCTGGGTGTCGCTTGCCGGCCTGTCCATCCAGCCGTCCGAGTTCCTCAAGCCGGCCTTCGTCATCATGTGCGCGTGGCTGTTCGCCGAGCACAAGCGCCAGCCCGACATTCCGGGTAATCTGTTCGCCATGCTGCTCCTGGTGCTGGTCGTGTCGCTGCTGGTGGCGCAGCCGGACCTCGGTCAGACCATGCTGACCACCGGCACCTGGGGCATCATGTTCTTCATGGCGGGGCTGCCATGGCTTTGGATCATCGTGCTGGGCGCTGCCGGCGTCGGCGGCGTCTTCGCCGCCTATACGGTGTTTCCGCACGTGGCGCTGCGCATCGACAAGTTCCTCACCGGCGAAGGCGACACGTTCCAGGTCGACATGGGCCGCGATGCGCTGATCAATGGCGGCTGGTTCGGCGTCGGGCCGGGCGAGGGCACGGTCAAGCGGGTCATCCCCGACAGCCATGCCGACTTCGTCTTCTCGGTCGCGGGCGAGGAGTTCGGGCTGATCATGTGCTTCTTCATCATGTCGATATTCGCCTTCATCGTGCTGCGCGGTCTCAACACGGCGCTCAAGGAGCATGACGACTTCACCCGTTATGCGGTCGGCGGTCTGGTCACCGTGTTCGGCCTGCAGGCCGTCATCAACATGTGCGTCAACCTGCAACTGGTGCCGGCAAAGGGCATGACGCTGCCCTTCATCTCCTACGGCGGCTCCTCGCAGATCGCCATCGCCATCTCGATGGGGATGGTGCTGGCGCTGACGCGCAAGCGGCCGGAAAAGCGCAAGCAGATGGGCTTTACCCTGCCGCAGCGCGCCATGCCGGCGGAGTGACATGGCCAGAGGCGTTATCCTTCTCGCGGCGGGCGGAACCGGCGGACATCTGTTTCCAGCCGAAGCGCTGGCGCATGAACTCCTCGATCGCGGCTGGGCGGTGCATCTGGCGACCGACACCCGGGCCGAACGGTTTGCCGCCCATTTTCCTGCGGCGGCCGTCCATCCGATCCAGTCGGCGACGTTAGGCTCGAAAAATCCCTTCGCCCTGCTCGGCGCCTTCTGGAAAATCTGGAGCGGCGTGCGTCAGGCCTCCGCCATCATCGGCAGGGTCAAGCCGGAGGCCGTGGTTGGATTTGGCGGCTATCCGACCTTGCCGCCGCTCTACGCGGCGACGCGGCGCAAGGTGCCGACGCTGATCCACGAGCAGAACGCGGTGATGGGGCGCGCCAACCGGGCGCTGGCCGGCCGTGTCGACGCGATCGCCGGCGGCTTCCTGCCGCAGGATGAAAGCGCGGCCGGCGCCAAGACTGTGACGACCGGCAATCCGGTCCGGCCGGCTGTGCTCGAAGCGGCCAGGACGCCTTACGCGGCTTCAACCGGGGATGAGCCTTTCCGCCTGCTGGTGTTCGGCGGCAGCCAGGGCGCACAGTTCTTTTCCGATGCCATGCCAGGGGCCATCGCGCTGCTTTCCGACGCACAGCGCAAGCGCCTTGTCGTGACCCAACAAGCTCGCGCGGACGACGTGGCGCGGGTGAAGGCGGCCTATGCCACGCTCGGCGTCGCCGTCGAGGTCTCGCCGTTCTTCACCGACATGGCGGCGCGCATAGCGGCGGCGCATCTTGTAATCTCTCGTTCCGGCGCCTCGACCGTGTCGGAAATCGCCGTCATCGGCCGGCCGGCGCTGCTGGTGCCCTATCCCTTCGCGCTCGACCACGACCAGGCGGCCAATGCAGCCGCCCTTGCGGCCGCCGGCGGTGGCGAAGTGCATGTGCAATCCTCGCTTTCGCCCGAGCGCATCGCGGCACTGCTCGGCGCCCTGATAGACCAACCGGAGCGGCTGGCGACGATGGCTGCCGCGGCCAAGTCGGTCGGCAGGCCCGACGCGGCGCGGTTGCTCGCCGACCTCACAGAGGCTATTGCGTCCCGCAAAACAGTATCGGATTTCAGGAAGGGGACGCACCCATGAAGATGCCGCAGACCATCGGCCTCGTGCATTTCATCGGCATTGGCGGCATCGGCATGAGCGGCATCGCGGAGGTGCTGCACAATCTCGGCTACAAGGTGCAGGGGTCCGACCAGGCCGACAGCGCCAATGTGCAGCGGCTGCGCGACAAGGGCATCGAATGCTTCGTCGGCCACAAGGCGGAGAATCTCGGTGACGCCGAGGTCATCGTCGTCTCGACGGCGATCAAGAAGTCGAATCCGGAGCTGAAGGCGGCGCGTGAAAAGCTGTTGCCGATCGTGCGCCGCGCGGAGATGCTGGCCGAACTGATGCGTTTTCGCCAGGCGGTGGCGATCGGCGGCACGCATGGCAAGACCACGACGACCTCGATGGTGGCGACGCTGCTCGAGGCCGGCGGGCTCGACCCGACCGTCATCAATGGCGGCATCATCAATGCCTACGGCACCAACGCCCGCATGGGCGATGGCGAGTGGATGGTGGTCGAAGCCGACGAGAGCGACGGCACCTTCCTCAAGCTGCCGGCCGACATCGCCGTCGTCACCAACATCGATCCCGAGCATCTCGATCATTATGGCAATTTCGACAATGTGCGCGAAGCGTTCCGCCAGTTCGTCGAGAACGTGCCTTTCTATGGCTTCGGAGTGATGTGCACCGATCACCCGGAAGTGCAGGCGCTGGTCGGGCGCATTGAGGACCGGCGCGTCATCACCTATGGCGAGAACGCACAGGCCGATGTGCGCTTCACCAACCATCGCATGGCGGGGGCGACCTCGGAGTTCGACGTGATCATCCGCGACCGCAAGGGGCGCGGCCAGACGGCCATTTCGGGCCTGCGCCTGCCGATGCCCGGCCGCCACAATGTCTCCAACGCGACCGCCGCGATCGCGGTCGCGCACGAACTCGGCCTGTCGGCCGAGGCGATCAAGAAAGGCCTGTCGTCCTTCGCCGGCGTCAAGCGCCGCTTCACCCACACCGGTTCCTGGAACGGTGTCGACGTGTTCGACGATTACGGCCACCACCCGGTCGAAATCTCGGCGGTGCTGAAGGCGGCGCGCAGCGCCACCAACGGGCGTGTCATCGCCATTGCCCAGCCGCACCGCTTCACCCGGTTGCATGATCTGTTCAACGAGTTCTCCGCCTGCTTCAACGATGCCGACACGGTGATGGTCGCCCCGGTCTACGCCGCCGGCGAAGAGCCGATGGACGGCGTGACATCGGACGCGCTGGTGTCGCGTATCCGCGCCGGCGGTCATCGGGACGCCCGCTACATCGAGGGGCCGGCCGACATCGCGCCCGTCATCCGCGACATCGCCAAGCCCGGCGACTTCGTCGTCTTTCTCGGCGCCGGCAATATCACTCAGTGGGCCTATGCGCTGCCGAAGGAGCTTGCCGCCCCATGATGAACGGCCAGGCCCTGATCGACAGACTTGGCGACCGGCTAGCCGGCCTGCGCGGCCGCATCACGCCGAATGCCGAGATGGACAAGATCACCTGGTTCCGGGCTGGCGGCCTTGCCGAGGCGCTGTTCCAGCCGGCGGATGAAGAAGATCTCGCCGCCTTCCTCAGAGCGGTTCCCGAAGAGATACCCTTGACCATCGTCGGCGTCGGCTCGAACCTTCTTGTCCGCGACGGCGGCATTCCGGGTTTCGTCATCAGGCTTTCGGCCAAGGGCTTTGGCGAGGCCGAAGTCGTTTCCCCGATCAGGATCAAGGCAGGTGCCGCCACGCCAGACAAGCGCATGGCGGCGGTAGCGCTCGAGGCCGGCATTGGCGGCTTCCATTTCTATCACGGCATTCCAGGCGCTATCGGCGGCGCGCTCAGGATGAATGCCGGCGCCAACGGGGTCGAGACGCGCGAGCGCGTCGTCGAGGTGCGGGCGCTCGACCGCGCGGGCAACGCCCAAACGCTGAGCAATGCCGAGATGGGCTATGCCTACCGCCATTCGGCGGCGCCCGCCGGGCTGATCTTCACTTCGGCCGTTTTCGAAGGCTTTGTCGAGGACAGGGCGGTGATCAAGGCGGCGATGGATGCGGTGCAGAACCATCGCGAGACCGTGCAGCCGATCCGCGAGAAGACGGGCGGCTCGACCTTCAAGAATCCGGAAGGCACGTCGGCCTGGAAGGAGATCGACAAGGCGGGTTGCCGCGGGCTGATGATCGGCGGTGCGCAGATGTCGCCGATGCACTGCAACTTCATGATCAACACCGGAACGGCGACCGGCTACGACCTCGAATATCTCGGCGAGACGGTGCGCGCGCGGGTGCTCGAGCATTCCGGCATCCGGTTGCAGTGGGAGATCAAGCGCATCGGCAATTTC
Source organism: Mesorhizobium australicum WSM2073 (assembly GCF_000230995.2). Taxonomy (NCBI): domain Bacteria; kingdom Pseudomonadati; phylum Pseudomonadota; class Alphaproteobacteria; order Hyphomicrobiales; family Phyllobacteriaceae; genus Mesorhizobium; species Mesorhizobium australicum. Next base: position 3,478,692 of record NC_019973.1, read on the forward strand.
CGTTCCGGATATGCCGTCCAGGAGTTCCTCGGCCAGCTTCTCTAGCGCCTCTTGAAGTTCACGTGATGCGTGAACTTCAACCGGATCGAAATACCGTGAAATCGTTGCCGCAAAGACTCAGCGACACGGTTTTCGCATCCATTTTCTCAGAAAGTGAATCTCTCGGAATCATAAGTGCTTGCCAGTGAATCAACTCTCTGATTCTCTGCCCTGAAGCGTTTCCTGATTTGAGTCGTTCGACGCGTTTTCAGCGTTTTCCGTCTGGGGGGCAACCTGCTGGGAGACTCAGACTCAATGTTGCGGAAATCTTGTGTTTTTGGTCCGCGGTGAGAGGGGATGACGGGGAATGAAAAGCAAGCATGTGGCCGTATTGCTGGGAGGTTTCTCGTCCGAGCGGCCCGTGTCTCTGTCTTCCGGAAAGGCCTGTGCCGATGCGCTGGAGCAGGAGGGTTACCAGGTCACCCGCGTCGATGTCGGGCGCGATGTCGGCTCGGTGCTTGCCGAGCTCAAGCCTGACGTCGCCTTCAATGCGCTGCATGGGCCTTTTGGTGAGGACGGGACCATCCAGGGCATCCTCGAATATCTCGGCATTCCCTACAGCCATTCCGGCGTGCTCGCCTCGGCGCTTGCCATGAACAAGGAGCAGGCGAAGAAGATCGTCAAATCGGTCGGCGTCCCCGTTGCCGAATCGAAGGTCTCCAATCGGTTCTCCATCCAGAACAAGCATCCGATGAAGCCGCCCTATGTGGTCAAGCCGGTCAGCGAGGGGTCGAGCTTTGGCGTCGTCATCGTGTCGGAGGGGCAGTCGCACCCGCCGCAGGTGATCGGGTCGTCCGAATGGAAATATGGCGATACCGTCATGGTCGAGCGCTACATCCATGGGCGCGAGCTGACCTGCGCCGTCATGGGCGATGTGGCGCTTGGCGTCTGCGAGATCATCCCGACGGGCCATTCCTTCTACGACTATGATTCAAAATATGTCGCGGGCGGATCAAAACACGAATGCCCCGCAAAAGTTTCACCGAATATTTACCAAAAAATACAGACACTGGCGCTCAAGGCTCACCAAGCTGTCGGCTGTCGGGGCGTTTCCCGGTCGGACTTCCGTTATGACGATCGTCACTCCGAAAATGGCGAGGTTGTATGGCTCGAGGTCAACACTCAGCCAGGCATGACGCCGACGTCTCTGGTGCCTGAAATTGCCGCCCATGCCGGGCATTCGTTTGGTGAATTGTTGAGTTGGATGGTGGAGGACGCTTCGTGTCTGCGTTGAAATGGGGACAGGGTAAGGTGAGGGGCGCGGCCGGGCCGTCGCTGTTCGGCCTGCCATTGTCGTTGGACCATTTCGTTCTGCCGCGCGTGCTTCGTCGCCCGGTACGCATCCTGACGCGCTTGGGCGATGGTGAATTCCAGGCGCCGCGCTTCTCCGCCGCGATCATGTCGTCGGTACTGCTGGTGTCGAGTGGCGCCTATGGCGCCTACCTCGGCGGTCACGCCGACGGGATCATTCAAAGCATCACCGCCCGCACCGGCTTCGCGGTCGACCAGGTCAAGGTGGTCGGCAACCGTCAGACTTCGGAGATCGACATTCTCGACAGGCTGGAACTCGATGGCTGGACGTCGCTGATCGGCTTCGATGCCGAGGCCGCACGGGAGCGTATCGCCACCCTGCCGTGGATCCAGGTTGCCGCGGTGCGCAAGGTTTATCCGCACACGCTGGAAGTGCGCGTCGAGGAGCGCGCGGCTTTCGCGCTCTGGCAGCAGGGCAGCGACCTCTCCGTCATCGAGAAGGATGGCGCCGTCATCGCGCCGTTCTCGGGCGGCAAGCAGGTGCTCCTGCCGCTGTTGATCGGCACCGGCGCGCCCGCCAAGGCGCCCGATTTCCTGGCCAGGATCGAACATTATCCCGACCTCGCCAGCCGCATCAAAGGCTATGTCCGTGTTGGCGAACGGCGCTGGGACCTGAAGCTGGACAACGGCATCACCATCAAGTTGCCCGAGGATGACGAGGACCAGGCGCTCGCCGAACTCGTCAAGATGGACCATGACAAGGGGCTGTTGTCCCGCGACATCGCCGCCGTCGACATGCGCCTGACAGACCGGCTGGTCGTGGAACTGACGCCGCAGGCGGCGACGCAGCGCGAAGCCGCGCTCAACGACAAGCCGAAAACCCTCAAGCGCAAGCCGGAGACGAAGATATGAGCTGGCTTGGCGGTTCTGGCGATGCCTCGTCGCGCCGGTCGGGCACCCTGACGGTGCTGGATGTCGGCTCGAACAAGGTCTGCTGCATGGTGGCCAAGCTGAAGCCGAACGATGACGGCAAGCTCCTGCGCGGCCGCTCGCATCGCATCCAGGTCATCGGCATCGGCCACCAGAAATCGCAAGGCGTGAAGTCCGGCGTCATCGTCGATCTCGACCGGGCCGAGCATGCCATTCGCCTCTCCGTCGACGCCGCCGAACGCATGGCCGGGCTGACGGTCGATTCGCTGATCGTCAACATGACCGCCGGCCGGCTGAAGAGCGAAAGCTTCTCGGCGACCATCAATCTTGGCGGCCACGAGGCCGACGAAGCCGACATCAAGCGCGTGCTCGGCGCCGGTGCCAAGCAGGCGCTGAAGGCCGAGCGCGAGGTGGTCCATTCGCTGCCCGTCGGCTTCTCGCTCGATGCCGAGCGTGGCGTGCGCGATCCGCGTGGCATGGTGGGCGACACGCTTGGCGTCGACATGCATGTGCTGACGGGCGATGCGGCGCCGATGCGCAATCTGGAGCTCTCCATCAACCGCTCGCATTTGTCGGTCGAGCGCATGGTGGCGACGCCCTATGCCAGCGGGCTGGCGGCACTGGTCGACGACGAGCTGGAACTCGGAGCCGCCTGCATCGACATGGGCGGCGGCACGACGACGATCTCGGTGTTTTCGGAAGGCAAGTTCGTCCATGGCGACGCCATCGCCATCGGCGGTAACCATGTGACGCTCGACATGGCCAAGGGACTTTCGACCTCGCTCGACGCCGCCGAACGGCTGAAGGTGATGCACGGCTCGGCGCTGCCGGGCAGCGCCGACGACCGCGACCTGGTCTCGATCCAGCCGATCGGCGACGATGGCGACGTGCCGCTGCAGATCCCGCGTTCGGTGATGACGCGCATCGTGCGCGCCCGCATCGACGAGACGCTCGAACTCCTGCGTGACCGGTTGAACAAGTCCGGTTACGGCAATGCGGTCGGCAAGCGCGTCGTGCTCACCGGCGGCGCCAGCCAGCTGGCCGGCCTGCCGGAAGCGGCGCGCCGCATCCTGGGGCGCAATGTACGCATCGGTCGCCCGCTCGGCGTGGCGGGCCTGCCCGAAGCGGCGAAAGGCCCGGCTTTCTCGGCCGCGGTCGGGCTTCTGATCTATCCGCAGATGGCGAGCTTCGAGAGCCATCCGGCGAAAGGCATTTCCGGTCTCAGAATGACCGGAACGGGTGGAAAACTGCATCGCATGAGTCAGTGGTTGAGAGACAGTTTCTAATTGACGGGGACAGCCCCATAGGCGGCCGCGGCGGCGAAGCGGCGTGAAAGGCAAAGGACGGAGACAATGACTATCAATCTGCAGAAGCCGGACATCACCGAGCTTAAGCCGCGCATCACCGTGTTCGGTGTAGGCGGCGGCGGCGGCAATGCCGTGAACAACATGATCACCGCCGGACTGCGCGGTGTCGAGTTCGTCGTGGCCAACACCGACGCGCAGGCGCTGACCATGTCGAAGGCCTCTCGGCTGATCCAGCTTGGCGCGCATGTCACCGAGGGGCTCGGTGCCGGATCCCAGCCGGAAGTCGGCCGCGCGGCGGCGGAAGAGTGCATCGACGAGATTCTCGACCATCTCACCAACACCCATATGTGCTTTGTCACCGCCGGCATGGGCGGCGGCACCGGTACGGGTGCTGCTCCGGTTGTTGCCCGCGCAGCGCGCGAGAAGGGCATTCTCACTGTCGGCGTCGTCACCAAGCCGTTCCACTTCGAAGGCCAACGCCGCATGAAGACGGCCGACTTCGGCATCGAGGAGCTGCAGAAATGCGTCGACACCTTGATCGTCATCCCCAACCAGAACCTGTTCCGGCTGGCCAATGACAAGACCACCTTCGCCGACGCCTTCGCGATGGCCGACCAGGTGCTCTACTCCGGCGTGGCCTGCATCACCGACCTGATGGTCAAGGAAGGCCTGATCAACCTCGACTTCGCCGACGTGCGTTCGGTGATGCGCGAGATGGGCAAGGCGATGATGGGCACCGGCGAGGCTTCGGGCGAGGGCCGCGCGATGGCGGCGGCGGAAGCCGCGATCGCCAACCCGCTGCTCGACGAGACCTCGATGAAGGGCGCCAAGGGCTTGCTGATCTCGATCACCGGCGGCCGCGACCTGACCCTGTTCGAAGTCGACGAAGCGGCGACCCGCATCCGCGAGGAAGTCGACCAGGACGCCAACATCATCCTGGGCGCCACGTTCGACGAGGAACTCGAAGGCGTCATCCGCGTCTCGGTGGTCGCCACCGGCATCGACAAGTCGGCGGCCGAAATCGCCGCCGCGCCGATCTCGATCCGGACCGCACCGCCGAAGCAGGCTGCCCGGCCGGCCGTCGCCCCTGTGGAAAGCCGCCCGGCGCCGGTCCAGCAGACGGTGTATGAACCACGCGCCGCCGATCCGGTTGCCGAGGCCATCCAGTTGGCCGAAGCCAATGCCGCGGCCATGGCACAGGCTCGTCCGGCTCCTGTCGCCCATGCGGACGATTTCCGCCCGCAGAGCAAGATCTTCCAGGCGCCGCCCGCACAACCGCAGCCTATGGTGCAGCCGGTCGTCCAGCAGATGATGCAGCCGGCTCCGCAGCCACGCGAAATGCTGCGTGAAGTCCAGCAGCCGGTGGCGATGGCGCCGCAGCGCATGCCGCGCGTCGAGGACTTTCCGCCGGTCGTCAAGGCCGAGGTCGACGCCAAGAGCCGCCCGGCCGACCACGAGAACAGCGGCCCGATGGGCCTCCTGAAGCGCCTGACCAATGGCCTGACCCGCCGCGAGGAGGAGCCCGCACGGCTGCAGCCGGCGCAGCCGCGCGAGCCCAAGCTGCGCCAGGCCGCACCGGAAGTGCGCCGCCTCGCCAGCCAGGACGCCCAGCTTTACGCGCCGCGGCGCGGCCAGTTGGACGATCAGGGCCGCCTGACGCCGCAGACCAGGGCGACTCAGGACGACGATCAGCTGGAGATTCCGGCGTTCCTGCGCCGCCAGGCCAACTGATCGGTTAACGGACTGTAACAATTGTTAACAGGCAGGCAAGAAATTGCTTGCCTGTTAACGTTTAAAATGCCGCGTAATCAAAGGGTTATGACGTCGTACATGTTCCAGTTCGCGGTTACAAAGAGTAAGAAACCGTGATTTGGACTCTCCCTGCCGGGACACTATCTTCGCTGCCTACCATGTCGGTTTGCCGGGATTCGGGGGAAGTCGCCCTGCCTGCCGATTTTACAAGAGCCGCGCCCTCGGGCTGGAGAAGCGGACCTAGGCATTACGGGCTCATGGGGATTGTCTTGCACGACCACCAGACGACAGTGAAGACGCGCGCGTCGCTTACAGGCACCGGCGTTCACAGCGGCAAAGAAGTTTCCATCAGTTTCCTGCCCGCGGATGCCGATACCGGCATCGTGTTCGCGCTCCTCAATGGAGACGGGCAGGGCCGTGAGTTCCGCGCCCTGTTTTCCGAGATCGGTGCCACCGACCTGTGCACCATGCTTGGCGATCCTTCGGGCGAGCACATCGCCACGGTCGAGCACATCATGGCTGCCCTGTTCGGGCTCGGCATCGACAATGTCATCATCGAGATCGACGGGTACGAGGTTCCAATCCTCGACGGCAGCGCCATGGCGTTCGTCGAAGCCATCGACCAGGCCGGCATCGAGACGCTGGCCGTCAAGCGGCGCTATATTAGGGTGGTCAAGCCGGTCCGCATCGAGAACGGCGCCTCCTGGGCGGAGTTCAGGCCCTATGACGGCACCCGTTTCGAGGTCGAGATCGATTTCGAAAGCCCGGCGATCGGCCGTCAGCTCTTCGCATCCGATATCAACGCCGATATTTTCCGCCGCGACATCGCGCGGGCCCGCACCTTCGGCTTCATGAAGGACGTCGAGCGGCTGTGGGCCGCCGGCTATGCTCTGGGATCCTCGCTGGAAAATTCCCTGGTGATCGGTGACGACAACCGCGTCATCAACATGGGCGGCCTGCGCTATCCCAACGAATTCGTGCGCCACAAGACGCTCGACGCCATGGGCGACCTGGCGCTGGCCGGCGCGCGCTTCATCGGTTGTTTCCGCTCTTATCGCGGCGGCCATCGGCTGAACGCCGCCGCACTGCGGCGCCTGCTGTCGGACCGCACCGCCTTCGAGATCGTCGAGACGACACGCCGCGAGCGTGGTCGCGCCGCCGAGATGAACGCCGTCAATGCGCCTCTCTATGCGCCCTGGATGATCTGATTTTCTTAATCTTTTTCGGATTCCATGGCGGTATGGGTGTTGCATGAATGCATCATCCATCGGCGAAATTGCGTAGATTTTCACGCCACGGTCCGCCGCCACAAAAATGTGCGATTGGCTGGACATAGCGTTGCCGGGCAAGGCGGTTATGGTTTATGGCTGCTGCCGTCGATTAGTGCATGTCGCTCAAAGGTGGGGACCAGTTTTGGGACAACTGCATGCAACGAGCATTAAAATAACGCCGAAAGGGCGCAATCCAATCATGTTCTTCAAGCGAGTCGGTCAATCGAAAGCGCCGCAGCGGTCTGTTTTCCTGGCGCTTTCGGTGGTTGTTCCATCGCTCTTTCTGGCGGCTTGCATGTCGTCGGAAAAAGACATCGACCTGTCGACCTATGTCGACCAGACCGAACCGGCCGACGTTCTCTACAATCAGGGCCTGGCCAATCTGAACGCCGGCCGCCTGGACGAGGCAAGCAAGAAATTCGACGCGGTCGACCGCCAGCACCCCTATTCGGAATGGGCCCGCAAATCGATGGTGATGGGCGCGTTCGCCGACTATCGAAAGGGCAGCTACGACGATGCGATCCAGTCGGCGAAGCGGTACCTGGCGCTCTATCCGTCCACGGATGACGCGGCCTATGCCCAGTACATCATTGGTCTGAGCTACTATCGCCAGATCAAGGATGTGACGCAGGACCAGAAGGAAGCACGCCAGACCCTGCAGACGATGCAGGACCTGGTGACGCGCTGGCCGACGTCGGAATATGTCGACGATGCCAAGGAAAAGATCCGCTTCGCCAACGACCAGCTCGCGGGCAAGGAAATGCAGATCGGCCGCTATTATCTGGAGCGCCGCGAGTACATCGCCGCCGTCAAACGCTTCCGCACCGTGGTCGAAAACTATTCCAACACCCGCCATGTCGAGGAAGCGCTCGCGCGCCTTACCGAAAGCTATTACGCGTTGGGCTTGACCTCGGAGGCCCAGACGGCGGCCGCGGTGCTCGGTACCAACTATCCCGACAGTTCGTGGTACAAGGATTCCTACAAGCTGCTGCAGAGCAACGGGCTGGCGCCGCGTGAAAATGCCGGGTCGTGGATATCCAAGGCCGGGAAGCTGATCACCGGCGCCTGACCGCGGAGCCTCCGAGCGAAGCGCGCAGCGCGCTTTTTCGGATTGATCCGAAGCTCAAACAAAAAGATAGTGCGGCGCTGCGACTCCAACTGTCGGGTGCCGCTTTATCCTTTTGTTTTTCGTGCCTGTCGTTATCCCGAAACCGGGTCCACTTTTTGGGCGGCATGCAATAGGTCCGGTTTCTCATGCTTTCCAGACTGTCGATCCGCGATATCGTCCTGATCGAAAAGCTGGACATCGACTTCCAGCCGGGCCTTTCCGTGCTGACCGGCGAAACCGGCGCCGGCAAGTCCATCCTGCTCGATGCCTTGTCGCTGGCGCTCGGCGCGCGCGGCGATGCCTCGCTGGTGCGCCACGGCGCGTCCCAGGGCCAGGTCATTGCCGTGTTCGATGTTCCGCGCAACCATCCGGTGCGTGCGCTGCTCGCCGAAAACGCCATCGAGGATGATGGCGACGTCATCCTGCGGCGCGTGCAGACGGCGGATGGCCGGACCCGTGTGTTCATCAACGACCAGCCGTCCTCCGTGACGCTGATGCGCGATGTCGGCCGCGCCCTGGTCGAGATTCACGGCCAGCATGACGAGCGCGCCTTGGTCGATCCCGGCGCGCATCGCGATGTGCTCGATGCTTTCGGCGGCCATCTCGGCGCCGTCCGCTCGACCGGCGAGGCATGGCGGCACTGGCGCGCCGCCCAGCAGGAGCTGACGCGCCATCGCGCCAAGGTGGAAGCCGCCGCGCGCGAAGCCGACTATCTGCGCGCCGCGGTTGCCGAACTGACCAAGCTCGATCCGCAGCCGGGCGAAGAAACCGAACTTGCCGAGCTGCGTGCCCACATGATGCGCGCCGAGAAGATCGCTTCCGAAATTCACGACGCGCAGGATGTGCTGTCGGGCCCGTCCTCGCCCTTGCCGCAACTGGCCAGCCTGCTGAGACGGCTGCAGCGCAAGGCGACGGAGGCGCCCGGCCTGCTTGAGGACGTGGTGAAGTCGCTGGACGAAGCCATGCTGTCTCTCGACGCGGCGCAGTCGGGCGTCGAGGCCGCGCTTCGTGCCACGGAGTATGATCCGCAGCGGCTGGAGAAAGCCGAGGAACGTCTGTTTTCGCTGCGCGCGGCGTCACGCAAGCACAGCGTCGCCGTCGACGACCTGGCGCAGCTGCGCGACACGATGGTTGCCGATCTCGCCGATCTCGACGCCGGCGAAGAACGCCTGCACGGGCTGGAAAAGCAGGCGGCCGCCGCGCGCGAAGCCTATGACATCGCCGCCGCACAGCTGTCCTCGCTTCGCCATGCCGCGGCGGTCGGTCTGACCAAGGCGGTGATGGCCGAACTGCCGGCGCTGAAGCTCGAACGCGCGGCCTTTATCGTCGAGATGAAGAGCGAGGCCGGGGCGCGCATGGAAGAGGGCATCGACCAGATCGAGTTCTGGGTGCGCACCAATCCTGGCACGCGGCCCGGGCCGATGATGAAGGTTGCCTCCGGCGGCGAGCTTTCGCGCTTTCTCCTGGCGTTAAAGGTGGCGCTGGCCGACCGTGGCTCGGCGCCGACACTGGTTTTCGACGAAATCGACACCGGGGTGGGTGGCGCTGTCGCCGACGCCATCGGCCAGCGGCTGGCGCGGCTGTCGAAGCGCGTCCAGGTGCTTTCCGTCACCCATGCGCCGCAAGTGGCAGCGCGCGCGGCAACACATTTCCTGATCTCCAAATCGGGCAGCACCGACCGTGTCGCGACCGGAATTGCCGAGATGGACAGGACTGCGCGGCAGGAGGAGATCGCCCGCATGCTGGCCGGCGCCACGATCACCGACGAGGCGCGCGCCGCCGCCGAGCGGCTGCTGCGCGAGAATACAAACGCGGCATGAGACGATCCGGCGTCATGAGACGATCAGGCGTCATGGGGCGAGTCAGGATATGGCTCCATCCTGCTGTTCAGGAATGATCTTTTCCGAAAACCGGTTCCCACCTTTCAAGATCATGCTCTATTGTGGCGCGCCACCGTTCAGGGACAAAAAGCATGGCCGAAAAACCTGTCGATTCGCTCAGCGAAAGCGAGGCTGAAGCCGAACTCCAGCGCCTTGCCGAGGAGATCGCCGGTCATGACCGGCGCTACCATGCCGAGGACGCGCCCACGATCACGGACGCCGAGTATGACGCGCTGCGGCGGCGCAATCTTGCCATCGAGGAGCGCTTTCCCGGGCTGGTGCGTGAGGATTCGCCCTCGCTCAGGGTGGGTGCCGCCCCGGCGGAAGGCTTCACCAAGGTGCGCCATGCCGTGCCAATGCTCAGCCTCGCCAAGGCCTATACCGACGCCGACGTCACCGATTTCATCGAGCGCGGCCGGCGCTTCTTCGACCGCGACAAGGATCTCGACATTGCCTTCACCGCCGAACCGAAGATCGACGGGCTGTCGGCTTCGCTGCGTTACGAAAAGGGCGTGTTCGTGCAAGGCGCGACGCGCGGCGACGGCGCTGTCGGCGAGGACATCACCGCCAACCTCAGGACCATCGCCGACATTCCCGCCAAGCTGAAGGGTTCAGGCTGGCCCGAGACCATCGAGATCCGCGGCGAGGTCTATATGACCTATGCCGAATTCGAGGCGCTCAAGGCGCGCTCGGCGGCTGTGGGGGGCCAGGATTACGTCAATCCGCGCAACACGGCGGCCGGGTCGCTGCGCCAGAAGGATCCATCCGTCACCGCCAGCCGCAACCTCAAATTCTTTGCCTACGCGTGGGGTTACACGACGGCGGATCCGGCACCAACGCAGTATGAAGCGGTGCAGAAATTCGCCGATTGGGGCTTCAAGATCAGCCCGCTGATGGTGCGGGCGAAATCGGTCGAGGAACTGGTCGCGCATTATCACCTGATCGAGGAGCAACGCTCGTCGCTCGGCTATGACATAGACGGGGTCGTCTACAAGGTCGACCAGCTGGAGCTGCAGCGCCGCTGGGGTTTCGTCACCGGTGAGCCGCGCTGGGCCGTCGCGCACAAATTCCCGGCCGAACAGGCGATGACGACCGTGCAGAGGATCGACATCCAGGTCGGCCGAACCGGCACGCTGGCGCCGGTCGCGCGGCTTGCGCCGGTGACGGTCGGCGGCGTGGTGGTGGAGAACGTCACGCTGCACAATGAAGATTATATCAAGGGCCTGGACAGCACCGGCCAGCCGATCCGCGACGGCATCGACGTGCGCATCGGCGACACGGTGGTGATCCAGCGGGCAGGGGACGTCATCCCGCAGATCGTCAGCGTCGTCATCGACAAGCGTCCGCCCGATGCCGTGCCGTACGAATTCCCGCACTCTTGCCCGATCTGCGGCTCGCCGGCGACGCGCGAGATCAACGAGAAGACCGGCAAGGAGGATTCGCGCCGCCGCTGCACGGGCGAACTGATCTGCCCGGCGCAGGCCGTGGAGGGGCTGCGCCACTTCGTGTCGCGCGGCGCCCTGGATATCGAAGGCCTGGGCGCGGAGAACATCGACACGTTTTTCAATGCGGGTTTGATCAAGACAGCCGCCGACATCTTCACGCTCAGGGAGCGCCGCCCCGCCGTGACCAAGGCGCTGGCCGAGCGGCGCGAGGAGCAGGCCAGGCAACGCGAGGCCGCATCCGGCAAGACCCGCAAGAATGTACGCAGCATCGAGGACCGCAATTACGAAGGCCTCGACAAATTGTTCGCGGCCATCGATTCGCGCCGCGAGCCGGAGCTCGACCGCTTCATCTTCGCGCTCGGCATCCGCCATATAGGCGAGACGACGGCCGCCGTGCTTGCGCGAACATTCTCGACCATCGAGGAGCTGATCCGGGTCGGCAAGGAGACGGCGGCGGCGGAGGATCCGCATGCCGTCTTCCCGTCGATCAATGGCATCGGCGACACGGTGATCGATGCGCTGCGTGATTTCTTCGGCAATGAGCGCAATGACGAGGTGCTCGAGAAGTTGCTGCAACAGGTCAAGCCGAAGCCCTATATCGTTACCGTCTCGGCCGACAGCGAAGTTGCCGGCAAGACGATTGTCTTTACCGGTTCACTGGAAAAGATGACCCGTTCCGAAGCCAAGGCGATGGCCGAACGTCTCGGCGCCAAGGTGGCCGGTTCGGTTTCGGCCAAGACCGATCTTTTGGTGGCGGGACCGGGTGCGGGCTCCAAACTCAAGCTTGCCAGCGAACTCGGCGTCGAGGTCATCGACGAGGACACCTGGCTGCAGCGGGTCGGCAAGTCGTGACGGACGGAACGTTCAAAGGTTTTGGTCCGAAAGCCATGCCGTTCTTCAAGGCGCTGGATTTCCACCAGAGCCGCGAATGGTTTGCGGAGAACCGCGCGCTTTTCGACAGCGATCTGCATGGGCCGATCGGCGATCTGGTCGAGGTCCTTACGGAGCGTTTCGCAACGGCGGGGCTTGGTCTGCGCGGCGACCGCAAGAAATCGCTGTTCCGCATCAATCGCGACGTCCGCTTTGCCAAGGACAAACGTCCCTATAATAGGCATGTTTCGGCCATTCTGTCACCAGACGGCAGCAAGACAGGCCTGGGCGTCTTCTACGTGCATATCGGGCTCGAGCGCTGCTTTGCCGACGTGGCCTGGTGGAACCCTGAGCCGCCGCTCTTGCTGGCGATCCGCAGGGCGATCACCGATCGGCCCGGCGAATTCCGCAAGCTGCTTTCAACGTTGAAGAAAAACGGCCTTGAATTCGAAACCGAAGGCCGCATGAAGCGGGCGCCGCGCGGTTTTGAGCAGATCGCGGACGCCGATCTCGCGGAGGCCGTGCGCAACCGGCATTTCGTCGTCCAGCGTGTCATCGATCCGACCGAAATTCACGCGCCGGCGCTGGTCGACGAGCTTGTCGAGTTTACATTACGCGCCAAGCCGCTGCTCGACTGGGGCAGGGCGATCCAGGGCAAGGTGACCGGTTAGTTTTCCGATCCGTTGGACAGGGCGGGCTACATCCGCATCAGGAGACCCCCATCGACGGCCAGCTCTATTCCGGTGATGTAGCTTGCCGCGTCGGAAAGCAGGAAGAGCGCCGCATTGGCCATGTCCTGCGGCGTGCCGATGCGGCCGAGCGGTGTGTAGTCGGCAACGGCGGCGCGCTTCTCCTCGGTGTCCCAGCGCGCCTGCAGCGGCGTCAGCGCCATGCCCGGGCAGATGGCGTTGGAGCGGATGCGCTCGCCGGCCAACTGCATGGCGAGCGACTTCGACAGCGCGCAGACGCCGGCCTTCGACGCCTGGTAGGCATCCTGTGGCTTCGGATCGCCGCGATACCACTGGATGGTCGAGAAATGTACCATGGCGCCGCCACGCCCGCCGGCGCGCATTTGCGGAACAACCGCGCGCGCCGTGTGCACGAAGGATTTCAGGTTGATGTTGAAGACCTGGTCCCAGACGTCGAGGTCCATCTCGAGAGCCGACTTGTCGCGGCCGAACCAGAGCACGCCTGCGACATTGGCGAGATAGTCGATACCGCTGCGTTCGCGGCCCGCAGCGCCGATGGTCCGTTCAACAAAGCCGGCGTCGGTGAGGTCGCCCTGGGCGAAGGTCAGCCGGTCGTCATAGGCGGCGAGCGCTGTCGGGCGCGGCTTGACGTCGATGGCGGTGACCGACGCGCCGGCATCGAGCAGCGCCAGCGTGATCGCCTCGCCCATGCCGCCACCGGCTCCGGTGACGACTGCGTGCCTGCCGGTGAAATCATAAGCGATCATTAAAATCCCCCTCGTGTATTTCTGCCAAAATGCCTGCCAGGGCGACAATAGAATATCGCGTAAATCCTAACAGGGATCATTTCCGCTGATCGTTTGGCTCAAGCGAATTCGTGTGACAAGCCGGGCAGTGCTTCCTACATCAGCCCTCTGACCGGGGAGAGACATGTCGGCGCAAGCAATTTCCGAGAACGGCGCGAAAAGCGATTTCTGGCAAGGCGTACGGCTCTCCATGCCGGTCGTGGTGGCGGCGGCGCCGTTCGGGCTGCTGTTCGGCGCGATTGCCGTCGACAACGGCTTTTCCGTTTTCGAAGCCTTCCTGATGAGCGCGCTGATCTTCGGCGGCGCCAGCCAGATGGTCGGCATAGAACTGTTCGGCCAGCATGTCGCGCCGTGGCTGATCGTGCTGTCGATCTTCGCCGTCAATTTCCGCCACGTGCTCTATTCCGCCGGCATTGGCCGGCGCATCGCGCACTGGCCCGGGGTGCAGCAGGCGCTCGGTTTCTTCATCCTCACCGATCCGCAATTCGCCGTCGCCGAGGCCAGGGCCCAGTCGGGCCAGACCGTCGGCTTTGCCTGGTATCTGGGACTTGGGCTGCCGGTCTATGTATTCTGGACCATCGAAAGCGCGCTCGGCGCGCTGTTTGGAAAGCTCATTCCCGATCCCCATGCCCTGGGCATCGATTTCCTGCTGCCGATCTATTTCCTTGGCCTGGTGATGGGCTTCCGCAAGCGGCCGCTGTGGCTGCCGGTGGTCGTCGCCAGTGCCTGCGCCTCGATCATCGCCTACAAGACAGTGGGTTCGCCCTGGCACGTTTCGATCGGCGCCATCGCCGGTGTGTTGCTCGCCGTCGTCCTGCCGCCGCATCACAGCGGTGTGGAGACAAGGCCATGAGCACGACCTTCTGGATCATCATCGCCGGCGCCATCGCCACCTATCTCACCCGTATTGGCGGGCATCTGGTCATCTCGCGTTTCGTCCACATCCATCCGCGCGTCGAGGCCGGGCTCAACGCCGTGCCTGCGGCGGTGCTGACGACGCTGGTGGCGCCGGCGGCGCTCGGCGCGGGCCCGGCGGAGTGGGCAGCGCTGGTCGTCTCCGCGCTGGTGGCGCTGCGTGGCGGGCTGATGGCGATGTTTCTGGCGGGCGCGGCTGTATTGATCGTAGCGCGCCAGTTCGTCGGGTAGGGCGTATCGATATCCAGGTGATTCCGGCCCGCAGACGGCCGACACCTGCGCTTCGGTGCTCCAATCCGGTTCTCCGTATCAACCGTTTTCGAACCGGCCTGGCCTGAACCTCGACACGCCCTTCAGCGCTTCAGAAAATCAAATCTTCGCGTCGTGCGGCAGCGGCGCCGTCGCCTTTTCCAGCCAGGCCAGCGTTTCGCCGTCGAGCATCGGTCCGATCTCGGCCAGCACGCGGGCGTGGTAAGAGTCGAGCCAGTGCAATTCGTCTCGCGTCAGCAGATCCGATCGCACCAGCCTGACGTCGATCGGGGCCAGCGTCAGCGTCTCGAAACCGTGCATGGCGATGTCGCCGCCCTCGATCTGTTCGGCCGGCGTCACCAGGATGAGGTTCTCGATGCGGATGCCGTAGGCGCCTTCCTTGTAGTAGCCGGGTTCGTTCGACAGCATCATGCCTTCGAGCAGCTTTTCGGTGCCGGTGCGGGCGATGCGCTGCGGACCCTCATGGACGGCCAGGTATGAGCCGACACCGTGGCCGGTGCCATGGGCGAAGTCGCAGCCATGCCTCCACAGCGCCATGCGGGCGACGGCGTCGATCTCCGATCCGCGCGTGCCGGCGGGGAAGCGCAGCGTGGAAATGCCGATCATGCCTTTCAGCACCAGCGTGAAGCGCTCGCGCATCTCTTCGGTCGGCTGGCCGATCGGCACGGTGCGGGTGATGTCTGTCGTGCCGTCCTGGTATTGCGCGCCGGAATCGAGCAGGAACAGCTCACCGGCCTGGAGCTTGCGGCTGGTGGTGCGCGAGACGCGGTAATGCATGATGGCGCCGTTCGGGCCGGCGCCCGAAATGGTGTCGAAAGAGACGTCGCGCAGCGGCATCTGCGTTTCCTCGCCGGTCTGCCGGCGGGTTTCTTCGAGCCTGGTGACAACCGCGATTTCGTCGAGTGAGCCGGGTTTCTGGCGCTCCAGCCAGCACAACAGCTTGGCCACCGCCGCGCCGTCGCGGCGATGCGCGGCGCGCGAGCCGTTGATCTCGGCCTGGTTCTTGGTGGCGCGCGGAATGCGGGCAGGGTCGGGCGCGGCAATCACCGTGCCGCCATTGTCCTCGATCAGCATGCGCAGCCGGTCGGCGGCCAGCACCGGATCGAGCGCGATTTTCGCGCCGCTTTTCGCAAGTGCGGCGATCGCCGCTTCGAATTCGCCGGGCTCATGCGGATCGGCGAGCTGGGTGAGGTAGGCCGCCACCTGGCGCGAGAACTTGCGCCGATCCATGAAAAGCTGGTGCGACCCGTCGGCGGCGAGTATGGCGAAGCCGAGCGCCAGCGGCGTGTGCGGCACGTCACCGCCACGGATGTTGAAGGCCCAGGCGATGGACGATGGGTCGGTCAGCACCGCATGGGTGGCGCCGTCCTTGCCGATCGCCGTCGCCAGCCGCGCCAGCTTGTCCTTGGCGAGTTCGCCGGCAAAGCCGATCGGATGCAACTCGATCGGGGTCACGGGTGCGGCGGGCTGATCCTTCCAGATGATATCGATCGGGTTCCGGTCGAGCGGCACCAGCACCGCGCCGGTCTTGTCGGCGGAGGCCTGCAGCGCCTTGACCTCGCCGATCGTGTGCAGCCAGGGATCGAAGCCCAGCCGCGCCCCCTTGCCGATGTTGTCCTTGAGCCAGACGGCGGGCGGATTGTCGACCAGACTTTCGATCGAAAAGATGCCGAGATCGACCTCATTGCGCACCTGCAGCGTGTAGCGCCCGTCGACAAAGACGAAGGCACGGTCGCGCAGCACGATGGCGACGCCGGCCGAGCCGCTGAAGCCGGTCAGCCATTTCAGCCGTGCCGACCGGTCGGCGACGTATTCGCCCTGGTGCTCGTCAGCGCGCGGAACGATGAAGCCATCGAGGCCATTGGCGCCCAGCCACTGGCGCAGCAGCGCCACGCGCGGCTTGCCGACCGCCGGATCGCCCGCGGAATCGAAGCTCTGGAACATGATGGGCCTCCTTGGTATCCGCTCGACCGTAATCTATGGGCCTGGAAAGCGGAATCGATTTTCCGGCTGGTGCAAATTGCTACAGCGTCCGCCGGGTGACAACCAAATGAGGCTGGTCCAGCCATGGATAAAGGGGCGGCGGCGGCATTCTCTTGCCGACACGCATCGAAGTCCAGCAACCGGGACCGTTGAGGGCCGGCCACCGCCTTGCCGGCCTCAACGCTTGAGATGGATCGTCACCCAGCCTTCGCGGTGCAAAGTACTGACGTGGCGGATATTCTGGCCGACATAGGCCGAGATCACAGCGTCGCGCTGGCGGTCGAGAATGCCTGACAGCACGATCGAGCCGCCAAGCGTGACATGCCCTGCCATTTGCGGTGCCAGCCGCATCAGCGGCCGCGCCAATATGTTGGCGACGATGAGGTCGAAGGGCGCGCGCCTGGCAAAGATCGGGTGGTGAAAGCCAGGCGCGGTCACCGTCTCGATCAGGCCTTTGACGTGATTCAGACGCGCATTGGCGGCGGCAACCTTGACCGCGACCGGATCGATGTCGGTGGCCAGCACCGGAATATGCGCCAGCTTGGCAACGGCGATCGCCAGCACCGCGCTGCCGGTACCGAGGTCGAGCGCGTTGCGCGGGTGCTCGCGCCGCACGACTTTCTCCAGCATTTCGAGGCAGCCCGCGGTGGTGCCATGATGGCCGGTGCCGAAGGCAAGGCCCGCCTCGATCTCGATGGCGAGTTCGCCGCTGTGGCGCTTCCTGCTGTCATGCGCGCCGTGGACGAAGAAACGGCCGGCGCGCACCGGCTTCAACCCTTCCAGGGACCGTGCCACCCAGTCGATGTCGGGCAACGCCTCGCGCTGGACCGGTCTCGACAAAGCGAGGCCGGCGAGAACATCCTTCAGCCGCGCCTCGACCGCTTCGACGTCGCCATCGGCGTAGAGCGAGACCTCGTGGATGTCGGCCTCTTCATCGACCTCCAGCACGGCGATCGGCAGGCCCTCATCCTCGAAGGCCGTTTCGAGCGCCGCGAAGATGCGCTCGGCCTCGATCTTTCCGGTGGTGAAATGGAGCCGCGTCTGGGTCATGTGAATTCTTGTCAGCCCTTCGCGGCGAGGCGCTTCAGCTTCTCCACGGCGGTGCTGGCATTCTCGCCATAGGCGATCGTGCCCGCGAAGTCGCCCTTGGCGTTGAGCAGCAGGACCGAGGCGGTGTGGTCCATGGTGTAGTCGCCGTCGCCGGTATCGACCTTCTTCCAATAGATGCCGAACGCCTTGGCCATGGCATGGACCTTGTCCGGATCGCCGGTAATGCCGGTGATGCGGTCGGAGAAATTGCTGACATAGGCGTTCATCACCGGCGGCGTATCGCGCTCCGGATCGACCGAGACGAAATAGGCATGCAGGTTCTTGCCGTCGTCGCCGAGCGTCTTCAGCCAGCCGGAGAGTTCGAACAGCGTGGTCGGGCAAACTTCGGGGCAGTGGGTGAAGCCGAAAAAGACGACGCTTGGCTGGCCCCGGAAAGCGGCTTCGGTGATCGGTGCGCCTTTCTGGTCGACAAGGGTAAAGGGCGCGCCGAACGGTTCGCCGCCATAGTGACCGCGATACCAGTCGAAAGTCAGCCAGCCGATGCCGGCCGCCATCAGAACGAGAATGCCGACCAGGATAGAACGCATCATCAAAAAAGTCCGTCCGTAATGTCACGGTGCGCCGGCCAGAACCATGCACCCGTTGTCGGCCACAGTCTTAGCGGTTCGACGGGGTACACGCAAAGATGCCGCGTTGACGCAACCGGCTGTGGCGGATGCCTGCGGTTTGATCCGACCTTCCGGCTTGCAATGTGCCAGCCTTGGCCCCACCTGAGACCCCGGCAACTCGAACCGCAGGAGGATTCTTTGCCGGGATTGACTGGGCCAGGATTGATAGGACGAGGCTTGATTGGGCGAAAACTGATCGGCGGTGCCTTGGCCGCGTGTGTCGTGCTTGCCGCCGGTAGCGCCATTGCCGAGGAAGTTGGCAAGGTCGGCGTCGACTGGATCGGCAACGACATCATTGTCGAGGCGATCAAGGATCCGAAAGTGGAGGGCGTGACCTGCCACGTTTCCTATTTCGATCGCAGTGTCATCGACCGCTTGCACAAGGGCAACTGGTTCGAGGATCCCAGTGATTCCTCGATCTCCTGCCGTCAGACCGGTCCGATCACCATCGGGGATATTGATACGAGCGAAGGCGGCGAGGAGGTTTTCAAGCAAGGCATCAGCCTGATCTGGAAGAAGCAAGTGGTGAACCGCATCTACGACAAGGCCAACGAGACCTTGATCTATCTGTCGCATTCGCGCCAAGTCCAGAACGGCTCGGCCAAGATGTCGGTTACGACGGTGCCGCTCTATGGCCAGAACGTGGTGTGGAGCAACGGCAAGCCGAAATAGGCGGGTCGAACTCTACCCTGTCCGTTCCGACTGACGATTCGCGCCGCTTGCGGGACCAATCGCTCTGACGTAAAGCCGCCGGCATGGACCGTTCTGAAGATCTCGTTGCGAAAGATCCCGAGCCGCGCATTCATCCAACCGCTGAGATGAAGGGCTGCAAGCTTGGCCGCTACGCCGCGATCGGCGAACGCGTCGTGCTGCGCGAGGTCATCGTCGGCGATTTCTCCTATTTCGAACGCCATGCCGAGGCGATCTACACGATGATCGGCAAATTCTGCTCGATCGCCGCCAACAGCCGCATCAATGCGCTGGAGCATCCGATCGAGCGGCTGACCCAGCACAAGGTCAGCTATCGGCCGAACGAGTATTTCCGCTGGCTGGGCGTCGATGCCGCGTTCCGCGACCGGCGGCGGTCGAAGGCCGTGACCATCGGCCATGATGTGTGGATCGGCCATGGCGCGGTCATCTTGCCTGGGATCGCCATTGGCAATGGCGCCGTCGTCGGCGCCAATGCGGTGGTGACGCGGGACGTGCCGTCCTACACGATCGTTGCCGGCGTGCCGGCGAAGCCGCTCAGGCAACGCTTTGCCCCTGAAATAGCGGTACGCATCGAAGCTCTCGCCTGGTGGGACTGGCCCGTCGAGAAACTCGCCAGGGCGGTTCCCGACATGCAGGCAATGCCGATCGAGGCTTTCCTCGACCGCTGGGAAAACGACGCCGTCTGACGGAATGAAACCCCTTCCGCCATGCGGGGGTGGCGCAGCGGAAGGGGCTGGAGGTAAACCGCTGTGAAGCGGAAGGAACAGGCTCTTTGCCTGCACGGCTACAATGACCTTAAACCGATAAGGTGTGTTTTGTTCCAGATGCGCGCTTTGCGTGCATTCGATTGCGTGGGCCGTATTTTTTACCGGCGGGAACCCGAAATGGCTGCTGGTTGTTTCTTCCGGCGGACCGCATGACGCGGCGCTGTTTTGAGGGACCACATGATCGAGAAGCTTTTCACCAAATTCGCCAACCAGATCGCCCATCTCACCGGACTGCCGCTGACATTTGCGGTGTGTTGCCTGATCGTTATCGTCTGGGCGGTGAGCGGGCCGTTCTTCGATTTTTCCGACACCTGGCAGTTGGTGATCAACACCGGAACCACGATCATCACCTTCCTGATGGTGTTTCTCATTCAAAACACCCAGAATCGGGACGGCGCCGCGATCCAGGCCAAGCTCGACGAATTGATACGGGTCAGCGAGGCCAAAAACACCTTCATCGGCATCGAGCACCTGACTGAAGCCGAGGTCCAGGAGATCCGCGCCAAATGCGAGGTCGCGGCGAAGCGGCATGACGACAAAGTCGCGACCATGGCCGCAAAGAAAGTCGTGGCGGCAAAACGCAAACCGAAAAAAGAGGTAGCACGAAGCGCCGGCGGCTGAACCCGCGGTCAATCTCGAGTGTTCCGCCGGTGTTCGAGTTATGTGATCCGCACAGCGGCCATGTTCGGGACATGCTCATCGCTTCATGAACGCCGCGAATGCATCCTTGTGGCCGGGGTGCCAGCGCGACAGGGCAGGGCGGTTTTCGATGATGTCGCCGATCGCCCAGGCCATGCGCTTTTCGTCCATGGGTCGCGCCGTCTCATTGTCGGGACACAGGATATAGAAGTCGCCCCCGGCCAGCGATTCCAGCATGAAATCGATCACCTGTTCGCCCGTCCACGCTCCCGCCGGCTTTTCGGTCGCGCCCTCGGTCAGGCCGGTATAGGTGAAGCCGGGGATGAGCAGATGCGCCGACAGGCGGGCGCCGGGTTCATTGCGCAGCGCATGCGCCAAGCCCTCGGTAAAGGTTTTCACGCCAGCCTTGGAAACGTTGTAGGCGAGGTTGCCAGGCGGTGTGGTGATGCCTTGCTTGGAGCCGGTGTTGACGATCAGGCCCGGCTTGGCCGACGCCAGCATGCGCGGCGCGAAAGCTTCGACGCCATGCACCACGCCCCAGAAATTGATGTCGAGCAGCCGCTTCCAGCCGTCGCGGTTTTCCCAGGGCTTTCCGGGGTTGTCGCCGACACCGGCATTGTTCATCAGCAGCGAGACCTCGCCGAAGGCGCCGAATGCCCGGTCGGCGAGGCGATCGACCTCATCGGCCTTCGAAACGTCCGATGCGACGGCAAGCACGGCGTCGTCACCGGCAATCGCGGAGACGGCCCGCGCGGCATCGTCGAGGCGCGGCCCGCCAATGTCGGCCAGCACGATCTTCATGCCCATCAGCGCCAGCCGTTTGGCCGCGGCAAGGCCGATGCCGCTGGCGGCGCCGGTGATGACGGCGGTGTTGCCAGGGGCAAGCGCTGGCAGGGCGGTCTGGATCTCGGTGTCGGCGATCATCGGCGATGGTTTCCTTTTTTGATGGCGCCGAACTTAGCGCCGGAACGGGCCTGCGCAAGCCTCCGTCGGGCTTGTCGGGTTGACCGGCCCGGTCGGGGCTGCGCATGCTACGACGCCAAAAAGGAGATTTCCGATTGACGGATTGGGTTGCAATTCTGAAGGAACAGACCGCCACCGGCGACCGGATGGGGCGCGAGGTGCCGCAGATGCTGGCCAACCCCGATATCAGCGAAGCCCAGGTGAAGACTCTGTTTTCGGCGCTCGAAAAACAGGCCGAGTTCGTCGAGAAACTGCGCATGGCGCTGGAAAAATTCGGCCATGATTTCTCGATCATCAAGGCGGCGGAGCGGCTGGAAGAGCGCTATGCCGACCTGGCCGCTTCCGTGGCGGAAAAGCTGAAGGCGATGCGCGGTTAGGCAATTCCACGAAACGTGTGAAGCGGTTTGCCCTCCGGGATTGGGTCAGGCAGATGGCTATTTTTCGATCACCCGCGCAAAGCGCGTGTCCGGCACCAGCCAGATCAGGGCGACTGCCACATAGAGCGCCACGCCGATCCACCGGTCGACGAAGGTCAGCCCAACGGCCGCTATGTAGACGGCGAGCGAAATCCTTCCCTTGCGATCGCGGCCGATTGCCTTGGCGAATGCGGTGTCCGGCCCATGCAGCCGATGCAGCGCAATGACCAGGATGCTGTAGGCGGTCGCACACATTACAAGGTCAAAACCATAGACCGCGACCGGAACCGCGGCGAAATGGTTCTCGCCCATGAAGGCGGTCGTCACCGGCATCAGGGACAACCAGAACAGCAGATGCAGGTTCGCCCACAGCACGCGGCCGTCGACACGCTGCACGGTATGGAACATGTTGTGCAGATTGTTCCAGTAGATGCCGACATTGATGAACGAAAGCACGTAGCACAGGAAGACCGGCCACTGCGGCAGCAGCGCCGAAAAATCCTCGCCTTCCGGTACCTTCAAGTCCAGCACCATGATGGTGATGATGATCGCCACCACGCCGTCGGTGAATGCCTCGACCCTGCCCTTGCCCATGATCACCACCTCGGTCCGCGACGAATTGCCGAAAGATAGTAAATCGTTAGCGGATGTTGGCATGCCGATAAACGGCGTACGCAAAATTCCTCAACCATATCAGGGGAAACTTCCACCCGGATCGGTGATCGTGGTGATTGGCCTTGGTAACTTGTTGACTTTTCCCTGCCCTGCCTCTCCCCTTGCGATGCAGTCCCGGCCGAAGCAGTCGAACGGCCGGCGCTCGAATGGAGGGACTGATGAGATTTCGATTTCTGCTTGCGATAGCGACCATTCTGGCCGCCGTCTTCGGGACGTCCGCCGCGGCCTTCGCCTACGGCGTCCACACCACGACGAGCCTCAACGTGCGTACCGGACCTGGCGCGGGATACGCCAAGGTCGGGACGTTGCCGGCCGGTCTCAGGGTCGACGTGACCGGCTGTCAGCCGGGCTGGTGCAGGATCCATGGCGGCGGTGTCAGCGGCTGGGCCAGTTCCGGCTATCTCTCGCGGACCCAAGTCGTGCATCCGCCGGTTATCATCGTGCGCCCGCCGCATCGGCCGCCGCACTGGCATCATCGGCCCCATCACCGTCCTCCCCACCACCGCCCGCCGCACAAGCCGCGTCCCGGCAAGTGCAAGATCGCACCTGGTTTCTCCTGCAAGTAGGCCCGGTTTTTTCTGCAAACAGGACTGATTGCGCCTAGTACGGCAAGGATGCCGTGATGGATCGGGGCCGCTGGCCCCGAGCCATTTTTTGCGATCATCGGCTTGCCGGCCGGGCAATGCCCACCGTGGTGTCAGGAGCCTGGCCGTCCACCGGAACGTCGGCGGTGAGGACGCGTTAACGTCGCGACCCCTGAACCTGGTGACGAGGTTGGCCATGGCCTTTCGCGATCTGACGCAAACTCAGAACGAAGCCGGCAGCGACGTCCTCGCGATCCCGACTGTCGCGGCGATGATCGCGGTGCTGTTTGCCGGCAGCACGGTGCTGACGCCTCTCTATATCGTCTACAAGCAGCAATTCGGCTTTTCGCAAATCACCTTGACGCTGATCTACGCGGTCTATGTCGTCGGCAATCTCGGCGCCCTGCTGGTGTTCGGCAGCGTTTCGGATGTCGTCGGGCGCCGGCCGGCGGCGCTTGCAGCCATGATCGTCGCCGTCATCAGCGCGGTTGTGTTCCTGTTTGCCGGCAATGTCGCGTCGCTCGATGTTGCGCGGATACTGAGCGGACTTGGCATCGGCGTGGGCGCCGGGACGGGAACCGCGTGGATCGCCGAGCTTCTTCCAGAGGCCGGCAGGTCGCGCGCCAGCGTCATCGCCACCAGCACCAACTTTCTCGGCCTCGGTTTCGGGGCGCTTGTTTCGGGGCTGCTGGCCCAATACGAGCCGTGGCCATTGCGTCTGGTCTTCATTGTCTACCTGGCGACGCTCGCGGTGGTGACGATCATGGTCTGGCGCACGCGCGAAACGGTGATGAAGCCAGGCGGCCTTGGCAAGGTCTCCATGCGGCCGCGGCTTTCCGTGCCGGCGCAGATCCGTTCGCGCTTCGTGGCGCCGGCGGTGACCGGCTTTGGCGCGATGGCGTTGGTCGGCTTCTATGCGGCGGTGGCGCCGAGCATTCTGGCGCAGCAACTGCATGAGGCCA
Source organism: Mesorhizobium australicum WSM2073 (assembly GCF_000230995.2). NCBI lineage: Bacteria > Pseudomonadati > Pseudomonadota > Alphaproteobacteria > Hyphomicrobiales > Phyllobacteriaceae > Mesorhizobium > Mesorhizobium australicum. The sequence continues at coordinate 3,502,643 of NC_019973.1, forward strand.
ACCACGCCGTGGCCGGTGCGCTGTTCTTCGAACTGGCGATGGTCGCGGCAATCAGCATCGTGGCGCTGGCGCGGATGGGGAGCAGCAAGGCGATGCTGGCCGCGCTGGCCTTGATGATCCCAAGCGCCGTGCTTGTGGTGGCGGCGCAGATGCTGGCCTCGATGGCGCTGATGATCGCGGCGACCGCCTGCTGCGGCGTGGCGGCAGCGCTCGGCTATCGCGGCGGCCTGCAAGTGGTGAACGAGATCGCGCCGCGGGATCGCCGCGCCGAGGTCGTGTCCAGTTTCTTCATCTGCTGCTTTGTCGGCAACGCCTTGCCTGTCATCGGCATCGGCGTCGTGTCGACTTATGCCAGTGCTGTCGTCGCGAGCCTGGCCTTCGCGGCCATGATCATCGCGTTCGCGCTGGTGGCGCTCGCCTTCGGGCTCGGACAGAGGCGCTGAGACCGCCGCGCCAGCCCGGCAAGGCACGCCGGCAAGGCGGGCCGGCATCAGCCGTTCGGCGTTTCAGGCGCCATGTTCGCGCGCTGGCGCGGCACGCCAAGCCCGGTGTCGGGCGGCTCGCCGGCAGCCGGCCTGTTCTCGATCATGTGCAAGCTGCGCCAGCCGCCGAAGCGGTAATAGATCGCGGCCAGGATCAGAGACGTGATCGAACCGGCCGGAAAACTCCACCACAGCGCTTCCTCGCCGATCACGCCGCGCATGTAATAGGCAAAGCCGGTGCGCACGACGAGCACCGAGATCACCAGGATGATCAGCGGCGGCATCACGGCACCCGTGGCGCGCACCGTGGCGAACAGCACGATGGTGATGCCGAACAGGATGAACGACCAGGACGCGGCCGTGTTGATATGCGCGGCGATATCGATCGCCGCGCTGTCGCTGCTCAGGAACAGGCTCAGGATCGAACGGTCGAAGACCCATAGCAGCGCGACGAGGGCGCCGGTCAGGACAAGGTTGAAACCGACGCCGGAGGCGGCGATGCGGCCGATCCGGTCCCAGCGACCGGCGCCGACATTCTGCGCCGCCATGGAAGAGACCGCGGCGCCAATGGCGAGCGCTGGCATCTGGATGTAGGTCCAGAGCTGCGCGGCGATGCCGTAGGCGGCGGCGACCTGCGAACCGTAGGAATTGACGATGCCCATCACCGTCAGGGCCGCCGCCGAGATGACGATCATCTGCAGGCCCATCGGCACGCCCTTGAAGACGACGATGCGCAGCAGCGCCGGATCCGGGCGCAGCAGGACGAGATTGGCGCCGGCCAGCCGCAACGGATGCTTGCGCGCGTAGAGCACGATGAGGATGGCGACGACGCTCACGGTCTGGCCGATCAGGGTCGAGGTGGCGGAACCGGCGATGCCGAGTTCAGGAAACGGGCCGATGCCGCGGATGAGCAGGGGATTGAGCACGATGTCGAGCACGACCGCCAATGCCATGAAGATGAAGGGGGTGCGTGAATCGCCCGCACCGCGCAGCACGGTCATGACGAAGGACAGAAGGTTCATCATCGGCACGGCGACGAAGATGATGCGCAGGTAGGAGCGTGCGAGCGGCAAGGCGTCGGCCGGCGTGCCGAGCGCGCCCAGGATGGCATCGACCCAGATCCAGCCGCAGACCGCGAACACCACTGAAACGAGGAAGAAGAAGGTGGCGCTGGTGCCGACGATGCGGCGCGCCTCGGGCAGGTCGCGGGCGCCGACCGACTGCGCCACCAGGATTGTGGCCGCCATGCCGATGCCGAACACCGTGCCGAGGATCAGGAACAGGACGAGGTTGGCGTTGGACGTCGCGGTCAGCGCCGACTCGCCGAGGAAGCGGCCCACCCAGACGGCGTTGACCGAGCCGTTCAGCGATTGCAGCACGTTGGAGCCGAGCACCGGCAAGGCGAAGAGCAGCAGCGTGCGCGGGATCGGGCCGCTGGTCAGGTCGCCGGTACGCCGGCGTGCGGGCATTTTTTCGTCCATGGCGGGCAACCTGGCAAATGTGACTCTGGCCCGCCACGATATCGCAGGCCGGACCGAGATGCACCCTGCGCCGAGGCGCAGTGACCGTCGATCGGTCAGGCTCGCCGGAATGGAATTCGATCGGCAAGAACGCGTCGTCCGGCTGCGTGCGCTTATGAACCAGGACATCATCGACCTCCCGCTCATGTCTTCGTGCGGCCCAACCTGTCGGCAGCCGGCAAGATCATGGCCGTGTCGAGCAGGACGGCCGAGCCGATCGATGCCGGCGTGCCGAAGGACGCGGAATTCCTGAAGTAGGGCTTCGCGACCTGCTCAAGCGGACGCGCCAGGCGCGCCCGCTTGAGCAGTGGTCGTTACTTCTTGCCGAGACCTGGCAGCGTGACCTGATAGACCAGGAACATGGTGTCGACATCGGCGCCGTCGTCGGCCTTGTAAGGCGCGCCGACCTGGAAGCCGTCCTGGGCGAGGAAGTCATTGTCGTTGCCGACGAACAGGAAATAGTCGTCGGGCAGCTTGGGATCGAGGACGCTGACCAACGACATCGCTTCCCACTTCTCCGAAAGCTCGTTGTGGTCCTTCGCGCCGCCATTGTGCAGGCCGAAGTGGCCAAGCGCGGTGGCGTCGTTGATGTCTATGAACGGCGTCAGCTTGGCCGGCGTCACCGAGGGATCAAGCACGCCCTTGGGCGCGACCGGCTTGTCGGCCGCATCGAAGGCGCCGCCCGCGATGTCGGTCGCGCCGGAGACGTCGACGATGTTGATCTGGCGGTAGAGCGAAGCGTCACCCTTCTTCAGGCCCTGGCCGTTGCCGCTGTCGCGCGCCAGCATCAGGAAGGACGTGGCCGAAAGCGCCACGATCTCGCTCTGCGCGGCGATTTTGGTCTTGCCCTTGGCATCCTTGAACACCGGCAGCGGCACGACATATTCATGCGCGAGCTTCAGATGGGCGAGGTCGGAGGCATCATAGACCAGCGCCCGCGTGTTCTGCCGTGTCGAGGGTGAATCGCCGCCATCCTGCCTCGGAGCCGACTGCAGCACAGCGATCAGGAACTTGCCGTCCGGCGTGATCCCCATGCCTTCGAGGCCCTGATTGTTTTGGCGCCCGGTTTCGGGATCCTTCGGATCAGGGTCGGCGGCGCCCGGCCCGGGATTGTCGGAGGAGAAGTTCGGCGCTCCCTTGCGCATCGGCACGAGGGCCGCAGGCGGCTGGGTCGCCGACATCAGGCGGCCTTGCGCGGAGAACCTGTAGATGTTGGGGCCGTACTCGTCGGAGATGAACATCGAGCCGTCCGGCAGCCGTACGATGGCTTCATTGTCGAGCGCGAGCTTGCCATTGGTGGCGACGGGCAGCATCGGCATGTCGCCGGCCGCGGCGCGTACGTCCGACAGCGGATCGAGGCCGGTGGCATCGGCGCCCGTGTCGTCTGTGAGAAGCATGGTGTCGGCAAGCGTCGCCTTGACGCCCGTCTGCTCCTGGCCGGCGGCGGGAGCAGCGCCCGGCGCGACAGGCGTGAACTCGATGGTGATGGTGTTGAGGCGCGGCCGGTAGTCGGTGGTGCCGGCGACATTGTAGCCACGGTCGGGCAGTAGCCAGAGCGATCCCTTGTAGGTGCCGGCATCATGTGTCCAGCCCGAAATGTCGATCGCCATGCCCGAGCCCGAGCCGAAGGTCTCGCCGAACTTGTCGCGCTGGTCGGCCGGGATGCGGCCGACGCCGACGAGGCCCTTGTTGATGTAGGCCACGCCATCGGCAAGCGCCGGGGTGAGGGCGGTGAACAAGGCCAGCGCGACGCCGAGCGAGGCGGTTCGGTGCAGGTGTTTCATGGACAATCCTCTTTATGACGAAGCACGCCGGAGCGGCCGAAGGAAAAATCAAAAAGAGGTGCCGCATCGATGATGCCGCGCGTGCCTCCTCGAAAGCGATCTAAGGCGTCAACATGATGCTTGCGTGACAGTGGGGCGACACGGGTCAGCCGGTATCTCCATGTGCTGATAAAAAACGCTGGAGAGCGGGAATTGGTGACCTCCCATGGAGCGTCCCTGGCATAATAGGCACTTATGTCTAGTACGGATATGATGCCGGCTTCGAACTGACCGGGAGGGGAAGTCTTGAAGCCGCACTGTCGCGCCGTGGTCATCGGGGGCGGCGTTGTCGGCGCCTCGGGCGGCTACACGATCGGCAAGAGCGTCGCGCTGGCGTTGGTGGACGACGATTTCGCCGGGGAGGGGATGGCGCTTTGCGTGCACATTGTCGGCGTCGAACGGACGGCGCGGGTCATCGCGGCTTCGCCCTACGGTCCCCAGGGCAGGGCGATGCGGCAATGAGGAGGAGTTTCTGATGGTCGATGACGCTGCACGGGATACGAGGCGCGAACGCCGGCGCGGACGCATGGGCGAGGCAGGCAGCGAATCAAGCCGTAAGCCCAATTACCGGTCGCTGAAGAACCCATTCCTGCCGCAGCCGATCTTTTCCGACGACCAGGTGGCGTCGATCCACGGCACGGCGCTGCGCGTGCTGGAAGAACTGGGCATCAAGGTGCTGCTGCCCGAGGCGCGCGAGGTGCTCGCCCGCGCCGGCGCCCTGGTCGACCCCGACACCGACATGGTGCGTATAGGCCGCGACATGGTGGCGGCAGCCTTAGCCTCGGCGCCGCGATCGATCCACGCTTATGCCGGAGCGCGCGATCGCGACCTGTTGCTCGAACTGGGCTCGATGACATTCCTGGCCGGCTCCGGCGCGCCCAATGTCACCGACCTCGAGCGCGGCCGGCGGCCCGGAACGCTGGTCGCCTTCGAGGAGTTGATCAAGCTGGTGCAGCATTTCGACGTCTTGCACATGCTGGGGCCGTGCATCGAACCGCAGGACATCGACAATCGTTTCCGCCACTATGCCGTCAACCGGGCGCAGCTGACCCTGTCGGACAAATTCCCGTTCGTGTTCGCGCGTGGCACGCCGCAGGTCGATGATAGTTTCGAGATGATCAGGCTGGCGCGCGGGCTGTCCGAGGACGAGTTCCGCTCGGGCGCGCATTGCTACACCGTCATCAACACCAACTCGCCGCGCCAGCTCGACATTCCGATGGCGCAAGGCATCATCGATTTCGCCAAGGCCGGCCAGGTCCTGATCATCACGCCGTTCTGCCTGGCCGGTGCGATGGCGCCGATCACCGTGGCCGGCGCGCTGACCTTGCAGCATGCCGAAGCGCTGGCCGGGCTGACGCTGGCGCAGATCGTGCGGCCGGGCGCGCCGGTGGTCTATGGTTCCTTCTCCTCCAATGTCGACATGAAATCGGGCGCACCGGCCTTCGGCACGCCGGAGCACGTCAAAGCCACACTGGGCGCAGGCCAATTGGCGCGCTTCACCGGTCTGCCCTGGCGCTCGGGGGGCGGCAGCGCGGCCAACATTTCGGACGCGCAGGCCGCGCACGAGACGCAGTTCGCGCTATGGGGCTCGGTGCTGTCGGGCGCCACCGTCTGCATCCACGCGGCCGGCTGGCTGGAAGGGGGCTTGAGCGTTTCCCTGGAAAAGCTGGTCACCGACATCGAGGCGCTGCAGACGGTCGCGGAACTTTGTGCGGCGACCCCCGGCGACGACGACGCAATAGGCTTCGAGGCGATCGCCGAAGTGCAGCCGGGCGGCCACTTCTTCTCGGCCGGCCACACCATGGTGCGCTACCGCACCGCCTTCTACGAGCCACTGGTGGCCGACTGGTCGAATTTCGGCAACTGGACGCAAAGCGGCTCGAAGACCGCCACCGAACGCGCCACCGGCATCTGGAAGCGCACCCTTGCCGATTTTGAGCCGCCGGCCGCGGCGGCCGCCACGTCAGGCGTGCTCGACGCGTTCATCGCGCGGCGCACGGAAGAGGGCGGCGCTGCGCCAGTGTCGTGAGATAGTTCGCGGATCCATCATCCCGAATTGTGGCCGTGATCCCGGAACCCGCGGCGCGTCCCGCGCATTCATGGATGCGGGCCAATGCCTGGCTCCATCCGTGAGCCGTTGAGGGAGGACGACATGGGTTTCGACCAGTACCACGAACCGCCGGAAGAATTGTCGCAGGAAGTGCGGACCTTTGCCCGCATGATCACCTCGCTGATCGAGGAGGCGGAAGCGATCAGCTGGTACGAACAGCGCATGTCGGTCGAGAAGAACCCGCAGGCCAAGGCGATCATGAAGAACGCGCAGAGCGAGGAGTTCAAGCATTTCGGCATGGACCTCGAATTCCTGCTGCGCCAGAAGACGGACTGGCGCGTGGAACTGAAGGAAATCCTGTTTACGACGGGCGATATCGTGAAGGCCGGGGAGCGGGGCGAGAAGAAGGTGGATTGAGGCGGGACGTTAGCCTTCGAGGCTGGCAGCCTCACACTGGCAGCACAAACCCGTCCAGCACGCGCTTCTGGCCGGCCTTGTCGAAGTCGATGGTCAGCTTGTTGCCCTCGATGGCTGAAATGTTGCCGTTGCCGAATTTCTGGTGGAAGACGCGGTCGCCGACGCTGAAGGCGGACGGCGTGTCGGACACGGATTTGGCGACCAGTTCACCGTCTATGGTGCGGCCTTTGACGCTGGTGCGGCCGGCGCCGTAGCCGGAGTCTGTTTCACCATAGCCGATGCGTTCGACCTGATGGCCCGAACGCGTGCCCCAGTTGCGGTCGGTCGCCTCGGTGCGGTTGGCCTGCGCACGCTGCCAACCCGGCGTCGAATAGGTGTTAGAGAAGGCGCCGGATTTTTCCCCGCCGCCCGAAGTGCCGCCGATATTGTCGAAGCGCGAAGCGCCATAGGGGTTCTGTCTTCCTGCCCCCTGGCCGCCGCCGCGGCCGGATGCGAACGAGCCGCCGCCATAGGGATTGCCGTAGCCGCCATAGGAGTTGCCGGCTTCGGCGACCTCGACATGGGCTTCCGGCAGTTCCTCGAGAAAGCGCGACGGGATGGTCGATTGCCAGAGCCCGTGGATGAGGCGGTTGGAGACGAACCAGATATGCAGGTTCTTCTTGGCCCGCGTCAGCCCGACATAGGCGAGCCGCCGCTCTTCCTCGAGCCCGGAGCGGCCGCCTTCGTCGAGTGCGCGCTGATGGGGAAAGAGGCCTTCTTCCCAGCCGGGCAGGAAGACGGTCTCGAATTCGAGGCCCTTGGCCGAATGCAGCGTCATGATGGAGACGGCATCGAGCCCGGCATTCTGCTCGGCATCCATGACCAGCGCGACATGTTCGAGGAAGGAGCGCAGCGATTCGTACTCCTCCATCGAACGGATCAGTTCCTTCAGGTTCTCAAGCCGCCCGGGGGCTTCCGCCGAGCGGTCGTTCTTCCACATGTCGGTGTAGCCGCTCTCCTCGAGAATGGTCTCGGCAAGTTCGGTGTGCGGCGTGGTTTCCAGCGCCTTTTGCCAGCGTTCGAAATTGGCAGCGACCTCGCGCAGCGCGGCGCGCGGTTTCGGCTTCAGCTCGTCGCTTTCCGCCAGTGTACCCGCCGCCTCCAGCATCGGGATGCGCAAGGCGCGCGCGGTGTCGTGGATCTGGCGGATGGTCGCTTCGCCCAAGCCGCGCTTGGGCACATTGACGATGCGCTCGAAGGCGAGGTCGTCGGTGCTGTTGGCGACGACGCGGAAGAAGGCCAGCGCGTCGCGGATTTCCATGCGCTCGTAAAAACGCGGACCGCCGATGACGCGGTAGTTAAGGCCGAGCGTGATGAAGCGGTCCTCGAAGGCGCGCATCTGGAAGGACGCGCGGACCAGGATCGCCATGTCGTTCAAATTGTGCTTCTGGCGCTGGTAGGCCTCGATGGTCTCGCCGATGGCGCGGGCTTCCTCCTCCGAATCCCAGGCGGCGTGGACGTTGACCTTGCCGTCCTCCGGATCGTTGCGGTCGGTGAACAGCGTTTTGCCGAAACGGCCCTCATTGTAGGCGATGAGATGGGAGGCGGCGCCCAGTATGTGCGCGGTCGAGCGGTAGTTGCGCTCCAGCCGGATGATGGTGGCGCCCGGAAAATCCTTGTCGAAGCGCAGGATGTTGTCGACCTCGGCACCGCGCCAGCCATAGATCGACTGGTCGTCATCGCCGACGCAGCAGATATTGACTTTGTTTTCGCTCACGGGCTGTTCCGCGCCTGCCGGCGCGGGCCCTCCGCGGGGGCCTCGCAACGGCTCGGACGCCCGGTCGGGCTTGCGGCCTTCGGCCGAAACTGTTGATTCGTCCTCTGGAGTTGCGGGTCTATAGCTAGCCGCTTCCGTTCTATCCGAAACACCGGAAAAACTTGGAACGCGCCCACCCGGAGAACCACTTCGCGCTGGTTGTGATCCGCTCGGCCTCTGCGCCAGAAGCCGCAGCCACATGTACTGGGCGGTGTTGGTGTCCTGGTACTCGTCGACGAGGATGTATTTGAACCGCCGGTGATAGTCCTTCAGCACATCGGGATTGGCGCGGAAGATGCGGATCGGGTGGCAGAGCAGATCGCCGAAATCGCAGGCGTTCAGCGTCTGCAGCCGCTCCTGATAGGCCTTGTAGAGCTCGCGGCCCTTGCCGTTGGCGAAGCTGCGCGCATCGCCCTCGGCGATATCGGCCGGACCCTGGCCCTTGTTCTTCCAGCCGTCGATCATCTGGGCGAACTGTTTCGCGGGCCAGCGCTTGTCGTCCAGGCCCTCGGCCTGGATCAGCTGCTTGATCAAGCGCACGACGTCGTCGGTGTCGAGGATGGTGAAGTCGGACCTCAGGCCGGCAAGCTCGGCGTGGCGGCGCAGCAGCTTCACGCCGATCGAGTGGAAGGTGCCGAGCCACGGCATGCCCTCGACATTGCCTTCGCCGATCAGGATGCCGATGCGCTGTTTCATCTCGCGCGCGGCCTTGTTGGTGAAGGTGACGGCCAGGATCTGCGAGGGGAAGGCCCTGCCGGTGGCAAGGATGTGGGCGATGCGGGTGGTCAGCACGCGCGTCTTGCCCGTGCCGGCGCCGGCCAGCACCAGAACCGGGCCTTCGGTGGTCTCCACGGCCAGCCGCTGCTCGGGATTCAAGCCCCTGAGATAGTCGGGCGCATTGTTTTGGCCGCCGCGGGCAGCCATGGCGCGCGCGGCAATGCCCGACGGGGCCGTGGGCCGCGCATTGGGTTCGTCGAAAAAGGGCATGTCTTCGGAAAAGCCGGACATCTCCCCCGAATGTAGTGATTCGGGAGGGAAAGACCAGAACTGTCTACGTTTTGTTCCGGTAAAGTGCCCGATACGGCGGCTTCACCGATATGGGAACCGCCGTTGTGGAACAATCCCAGGCGGAACGAGGTTGCTGCCCGCGGGCTCGCGACCTACGCTTGACAGGCGCCGCGGTCGGGAGAAAGTTGCCGGGGCAACACGCAATGCGGGTTGCCCTAGGCCGCCCCACGCGCGCAACAGTCGAAGGAGTATCATCTTGGCTGTCACCATCACCTCCCTCATTCTCTTCCTCCTAGGCCTGGCGCTTGGCGCCGGCGGCATCTGGTTGGCTTCGCTGGGCGGCAGTTGGTACTACATCATCGTCGGTCTCGCCTTCCTGGTCGCCGCCTGGCTGCTCTACCGGCGCCGTTCGACGGCGCTCTGGCTCTACGCGGCGATCGTGCTCGGCACGCTGGCCTGGGCGGTCTGGGAAACCGGCTTCGACTGGTGGGAGCTCGGCCCGCGCGGCGGCATCATCGTGCTGGTGGCGTTGTGGCTGCTGACGCCGTGGGCGCGGCGCGGCCTTGCCGGTCCGGACGGGCGAGCACCTTTGATCCTTGCCGTGCTGGCATCGCTGGCGGTGGCCGGCTATTCGATGACCACGGACCCGAAGGACATCGGCGGCGCGCTCGACACCGACAAGGTGATCCCCAACGCCAATCTCGGCGGCGATGTGCCGGCGGGCGAATGGCACTATTACGGGCGCACGCAGTTCGGCCAGCGGTATTCGCCGCTCGACCAGATCACGCCGGAAAACGTCGCCAACCTGAAGCCGGCCTGGACCTATCGCACCGGCGACGTCAAGGGCCCCGACGATGTCGGCGAGACCACCTATCAGGTGACACCGCTCAAAGTGGGCGACACGCTCTATATCTGCACGCCGCACAACTTCGCCATCGCCGTCGATGCGGCGACCGGCAAGGAGAAGTGGCGCTACGATCCCAAGATCAAGCTCGACAAGGACCGCCAGCACCAGACCTGCCGGGGCGTCTCCTATTATGCCGACGCAGCGGGCGCCGCCGGCCAGCCCTGCGCGGCGCGCGTCTACCTGCCGACCTCGGATGCGCGGCTGATCGCGCTCGACGCCGCCAACGGGCAGGTTTGCCCGGCCTTCGCCGAGGGCGGCACGCTCAATCTGTTGACGGGCATGCCGTATCCGAAGTCGGGCTATTACTACTCGACCTCGGCGCCGCTGATTGCCGGCGGCAAGATCATCGTCGGCGGGGCGGTCAATGACAATTATTCGACGCAGGAGCCGTCCGGCGTCATCCGCGCTTATGATGCGAGCAGCGGCAAATTGCTGTGGAACTGGGATTCCGGCAATCCGGACCAGACGACGCCGCTGCCGGCCGGCCAGACCTACACCGCCAACTCGCCCAACATGTGGTCGACGCCGAGCGCCGACGAGAAGCTCGGCCTGCTCTACGTGCCGCTCGGCAACCAGACGCCGGACCAGCTCGGCATGGGCCGCAGCGCCAATGTGGAGAAATTCTCCTCCTCGATCACCGCGCTGGACCTCAACACCGGGCAGTTGAAATGGGTGCGCCAGACCGTGCACCATGACCTCTGGGACATGGACGTGCCGGCGCAGCCGAGCCTGATCGACATCACCAAGGCCGACGGCTCCGTGGTGCCCGTGCTGGTCGGGCCGACCAAGCAGGGCGACCTCTATGTGCTCGACCGGCGCACCGGCGAGCCGGTCATCCCTGTCAAGGAAGTGCCGGCGCCCGGCGGCGCCATCGAGGGCGACCACACATCGCCGACGCAGCCCGCGTCCGATCTTTCCTTCAACCCGCCGCCGCTGACCGAGCACGATATGTGGGGCATCACCATGTTCGACCAGCTGGCGTGCCGCATCGCGCTTCACAAATTGCGCTATGAAGGCCGCTACACGCCGCCCTCGCTGCAGGGATCGCTGGTTTATCCCGGCAATTTCGGCACGTTCAACTGGGGTGGCGTGGCGGTCGATCCGGTGCGGCAAGTGATGTTCGGGATGCCGACCTATCTTGCCTTCACGTCGCGGCTGGTGCCGCGCGCCGACGTGCCGCCGCCGGGCGACACCAAGGGCAGCGAGCAGGGGCTGAACCGCAATGACGGAGCGCCCTATGCGGTGGTGATGGGACCGTTCCTGTCGCCACTCGGCATTCCGTGCCAGGCGCCGCCCTGGGGCTACGTCGCGGGCGTCGATCTTCGCACCGGCGCGATTGCCTACAAGCACCGCAACGGCACCGTCTACGACATGACGCCGCTGCCGTTGCCGTTCAAGGTCGGGGTGCCCGGCATTGGCGGGCCGATGATCACCGCCGGCGGTGTCGCCTTCCTGGGTGCCGCGGTCGACGACTATCTGCGCGCCTACGAGCTGACGTCAGGCAAGCAGCTCTGGCAGGCGCGGCTGCCGGCCGGAGGGCAATCGACGCCGATGACCTACACCGTCGCGGACGGACGCCAGTTCGTGGTCATCGTCGCCGGCGGCCACGGCTCGGTGGGCACCAAGCCGGGCGATTACGTGATGGCCTACGCGCTGCCGAAGTAGGCAGGCGGGGTTACCGGGTCCGGCGAGCCGACGATCAGCCGAGCCCCAGATGGCTCTTTAGGCTCGGCACCGAGCCAAGCACTTGGTTGGTCAGATCGGGGCCTGCGGCCGCCTCGGCCTGCTGGACAAGCGTCTCGCCAGCCTTCTGGATCTGCGCCAAGTCGAGGCCGGAGGCCTTGAGCGCGGCGAGGCCGTTGACCAGCGCGCCGGCCTTCTCGCCGAGAACGCCGCCAAGCGCGCCCTGCAGCGACGACAGGAAGCCGCCACCGCCGCCGGCCGGGGCGGCCATGACGTCATATTTCTGCGCCAGCGCATCGGCGCCCGGAATCTTGGCGAAGAAGGAGGAGGCGCTGGTGCCTTCGGCCTCGTGCTCGAGCACCGAGAAAATGGTGCCGACGACCTTTTCGGTCGTGGCCTGGTCGAGACCGGCCTTCTGCGAGACGGTGTTCACGATGTCCTGAACGTCCATGACTTCACCTCAACCTTGGGTTTTCGTGTTCGCGGGCTGGCGCTTGCGGCTGCGGACCCTGACCATGGACTTGCGGCTTGCCGCGACAACAGCCGCGCGCATCGCCAGAACGGCCGCCACGGCTGCCACGAAGGCGGTTGCCAGGATCGGCGAGGGCATGGTCATCGGCATTGTTCCTTTCAGATCGGGCCTATAGGACCGTGACCGCCGAGGGCGGCCGGCCAGCCAGTTTCCCCCACTATTGTGGCAGCGCCATCAAGATTTGTCACCGATGACAAAAACGTGATGATCTTCAGCCGACTGACCGGCGGCCGCCAAGGCAGCGAGATGTCACGCTCCGGTGACTGGACGATGAGAGGCTCGCCCCTATCTTGCGACCGGCAAGGACACCGCAGTCGCGACGAGATCGAGGAAGCCCATGGCCGACGTCACCACCAAACCCGTCATCACCCAGGCGATGATCGATGCCTATGACGAATACACGCATCTGACGCTGGATCGCCGCCGCTTCATGGAGCAACTGACCAGGCTTGCCGGATCGGGCGCGGCGGCGGCCGCGATCGCGCCGATGCTGGCGGCGAACTCGGCCCAAGCGGCGATCGTCGCCGACAACGATGCCCGCGTGAAGGGCGAGGATATCACCTATCCCGGCAGCGGCGGCGAGATGAAGGGCTATCTGGTCAAACCCGCAAACCAGGCCGGCAAGCTCGGCACGGTCATCGTCATCCATGAAAACAGGGGGCTCAACCCGCATATCCGCGACGTCGCCCGGCGCGTGGCGCTGGAAGGGTTCGTGGCGCTCGCGCCGGATTTCCTGTCGCCGCTCGGCGGCACGCCCACTGACGAGGACAAGGCGCGCGACATGTTCGGGAAACTCGACCCGGCGCAGACCGTGGCCAATGGCGTGGCGACGGTCGCCTTCCTCAAGGCCGACGGGGACGGCAATGGCAAGGTCGGCGCCATCGGCTTCTGCTGGGGCGGCGGTACGGCCAACATGCTGGCCGTCAATGCGCCCGACCTTGCGGCGAGCGTCGCCTATTACGGCATGCAGCCGAAGGCCGCCGACGTCTCGAAGATCAAGGCCGCGTTGCTGCTGCACTATGCCGGCCTCGACGAGCGCACCAATGCCGGCATCGATGCGTTCACGAAGGAACTCGACGCCGCCCATGTCGAATACACGGTCTATGTCTATGAAGGCGCCAACCATGCCTTCAACAACGACACCTCGGCGGCGCGCTACGACAAGAAGGCGGCCGACCTCGCCTGGGGCAGGACGATCGCCTTCCTCAGGCAGAAGCTGGCATGACCATCGCCTTCAGGCCGCCGGCGCCCAGATCGTCTTGAAGGCCGGCGACAGGGTGAAGCCCGCCGGGCGCTCCGATTTCGGCGGCGGGCGCCGCACGCCTTCCTGCAAATAGCGCAGGGCAGAGGTCAGCCCGTTCATCGTGTAGGGCTTGGCGATGACGCCGATCGCACCGGCGAAGTGGTCGGGGATGCGCTTCGGGTTGGCGGTCATGAAAATGACCATCGAGTTCTTTCTGTCGCCAATATATTCGGCGACGTCGATGCCGGTCGGGCCGTCGGTGAGATGGATGTCGACAAAGGCGATATCGGCCTGCGTGGTATCGACCATGTCCTTTGCTTCGGCGAGCGATGTTGCCCAGCCGACGACGCTGTGCCCGGCGTCCTCGACCAGGCTCTCCAACTCCATGGCCAGCAGCGCCTCGTCCTCGACGATCAGGACCTTGAGCGGTTCAATCATGACAGGTTCCCTTTGTGCTGTGGTCCATTGGGCATCGAGATGACAACGCGAGTGCCGGGACCGGCATCGCGCCACTCGATGTCGGCACGCAATTGGCGGGCAAGCGACTTGATCAGCCGCATGCCGAAGGAGGCGTCGCCATTGGCGCCCGCCATGCCGACGCCGTCATCCGAGACCTCGATGTTCAAATGGCCGTCCGGCTGGCTCATCTTGATGCCGATGCTGCCCGATCTCGTGCCGTCGGGCCTTTCCTTGAAGGCATGCTTGAGCGCGTTGGTGACGAGTTCGTTGACCATCAGCGCTACCGGCGTCGCCTTCTCGGCCGGGACGACGACGGGCTCGAGATCGAGTGTCGGATTGATTTCCGAACGTCCCGAAGCCGTGAGCAGGTCGGAGATGAGATCCTTGGCGAAGTCGGAAACATCGAACTTGCTGACATCCTTGGACTGGTAGAGCCGGCGGTGCACGGTGCTGAGCGCCTCTATGCGCTCCAACATCGTGCCAAGCGAGCGCTTGAGGTTCGCGTCGGAGACGGTGCGGCTCTGCATGAGGATAAGCGAGGAGATCATCTGCAGATTGTTCTTCACCCGATGATCGACCTCATGCAGCAGCGTGGTCTGCGCCTCAAGTGCCGCTTCGAGCTCAGCCGTGCGTTCCTTGACGGCCTTTTCGAAACGTTCCTTGTCCGCGGTGATGCGATTTTCCCAGAGCTTCCGGTCGGAAACATCGAGTTGCGAGGCGAAGAAGAACTGCATTTCGCCTTTGTCGTTGGAGACGGGGCTTATGTAGAGCGCGTTCCAGAAGGTCGATCCGTCCTTGCGGTAATTCAGGATATCGACACTGATGTCGGTTTCATCGGCGATCGCGGCGCGTATCTGAGCGATCGCTTCCTTGTCGCTCTCCGGCCCCTGCAGGAAGCGGCAGTTCCTGCCGAGAACCTCGTCGCGCTCATAACCCGTCAGGCGCAGGAAGGCGTCGTTTGCAAAGACGATCGGATTGTCCTGCCGGCGCGGATCGGTAATGATCATCGACATGCGCGTGGCGCGGATGGCCGCCGCGAAGGGGTCGCCCTTGCCGTGCTCGACATGAAGGTCGTCGGTCATGTGCCATGCGTCCGCCGGCTCCCTGGTCCGTTTCCGTTCCATAGCGTCGCTCCAAGCCATTTTCGCGGGAGACAACGGCTCAAAGTAGAATTTGGTTTCAATCTCGGCTGGCCTGTCGCAGTTCGTCGCAGGCGGGAACCGATGGAGGCTTTCCGCAACCGACCGCGAGGAAGGGGTTTCCCAGCTAGCCAGCCGAGGCCGGCCTGTGAAGCGCGACGCCGGCCACGACCAGCGCGATGCCGAGGCAATCGGACGGACCGGGTACCTGACGCAGCACGACGACGCCGATCAGCGTTGCGGTGACCGGCAGCAGCGACAGCATCAGCGCGAAACTCGCGCGCGGCAACCGCGCCATGGCGAGCTGGTCGCATACGTATGGAATGACCGACGAGCAGATGCCGACGCCGATGGCGGCGACGAGCAGCGGCGGCGACAAAAAGGCGGACAGGGCGTCGGCGAAGCCAACGGGCAGCACGACGACGAAAGCGACCGCCATGGCCGCACCCAGGCCGGCGATGCCGTCGCCGGCGCCCGCGCGGGCGACACGGTGTCCAAGCACGATGTAGCCGACAAAGAGCGCGCCGTTGAGGAAAGCCCAGACCAGCCCGACCGGGTCGCTTGCCCATTTGACATCGATCAGCAGCAAGGTGCCGGTCACGGCGATGGCAAGAGCGGCCAGATTGCGGGTGCTCCCGAGGCCGGCGAGCGCGACGCCGATGGTGCCGACGAATTCGATCGCCGCAACCAGCGAGATCGGCAGGCGGTCGAGCGCCAGGTAGAACGAACAGTTCATCACCGCCAGGCAAGCACCGAAGGCAACGAGCAGGAGCCGCGTCGGGAGATCGGCGCTGGCGAAGGTTCGCCATGGGCGGGTCAATGGCGCGAAGACCAGCGCCGCGGTGGCTATGCGCAGCCAGGCCATGCCGAGCACGCCGACTTGCGCAAAAAGCAGCACGGCGAAGGCCGGGCCGAGATAATGAAAGACAGCGCTGACAGCGAACCAGATATGAGGCGGCAATCTTGTCGCGAGCCCGGCGAGTGCGGGGCCGGCAAAGGCCGGGGTGGCAGCGGCAGGGCTGGTATACGGGGCTTGCCTCTGGTCATCCATGGGATCAGTATCGTAGCCAATCCTCCCTATTCATATGGATGATGACCAGCGTGACCAATAATTCGTTTCCCGGAAGCAAGGAGTTTTCCATGAAACGCCTTCGAAACGAAAATGCCGACATCGACGCGGCCGACATGAAGATCCTGCGCCTGCTGGAAGAGGACGCGCGCATCAGCACCGCGGAGCTGGCCCGTTCCGTCGGCCTGTCTGCGCCGAGCGTGGCGGAGCGCATCAAGCGGCTGCAGGAGAACGGCGTGATCGAGGCCTATTGCGTCAGGATCAACCCGGCGGCGCTTGGCCTGAAACTGTCGGCGTGGCTGCGCATCCGGCCGGTGCCTGGGCAATTGTCAGTCGTGGCCGAGATCATCCGTGAGTTGCCGGAGATCGCACAATGCGACCGGGTGACCGGAGAGGACTGTTTCATCGCGCTGGCGCATGTCGGCTCGGTCGCCGAACTCGAACGGGTGATCGACCGCATCATTCCCCATGCGATGACCAACACGGCGATCATCCAGTCGTCGCCAGTGATCGCGCGCTCACCGCTGGCGGCGATCAGGCAACGGCGCTAAGCGTGGCCGCGCTTCAGGCGGGCGCGCTTCAGGATGCTGCGCCAGCGGATCATGTCGAACGGGATCGGTTCGTTGTTGTTGGCGATGTGAAAGATCTCGTTGTCGACATTCTTGAGCGAACGCCAGAAATCGTAGTCCGATATGCGCGGATCGGCCGCCAGCCTGTCCACCTCGACCTTGATGTCGGTTTTCATGCACGTTCCTCGAACCGGCTTCGCCGCGCCGCCCGCTAAAACAACCCTGTGCGGACGTTTTCGACCGCTCCGCTGAGTCGTTCAACGGCTCAGATGGCTTGTTCCCGTTAAATCCTCAGTAAGGTTAATGCGGGTGCGAGGTGGCTTCAAGCACGCGTGCCAGCCGATTTGAGGAACCCGGCGATTTTGGATCGCGGGTGTGGCTTTGAGGCCAGACCCGGTCGCCTGGGCTTCGCCCTATTTGCGCTTGATGCCGATCGAACGGCCGGCGCGCTCGGGCATCGGGAGCACGGAGTGGGCGGCGCGCATGGCTTCGATCCTGGCCAGTACATCGGCCGGAAAGGGCGCCACCTTCGGCCCCGACATGTCGACATGCAGCGACAGGGTCTCGGACGTGGCGGCGAGCCAGCCGTCGACATGGCGGATTTCCTGATAGGCCCGCAGCCGCTTCTCGTCATGGTCGATGAGCTGGAAGGAGACCGCGACCTTGTGGTCGAGATGCAGTTCCCTGACGTAGCAGACATGGGCTTCGGCGGTGTAGATGGTGAGCCGCCGCTCTTTCACATAGTCCAGACCCATGCCCATCGCCTCGAAGGCCTCGTCCGAGCAGCGGTCGAACAGCACGTTGTAATAGGCCATGTTGAGATGGCCGTTATAGTCGATCCAGTCCTTCTCGATGCCCATGGGCCTGGAGACGAAGGGGGCGGGAATGGACATCGAAACTTCCTTGTTCTGGTGCTGGACAGAGTAGCCGGTGAGTGTCTTTACATTCTGACGCAATTTCGGATGGAAACCGCTTCACACTTTTCCTGAAATTGCTTTAGGCATCCATACTCGCATAACAAGCGTGGGCGCTGGTCCATTCGCGGAGGAATTCATGGCTCTGAGCGACCTCAATCCGGTCGAACGCAACGAGGAAGGCATCGCGGCGGTGCTCGGCATCCTCAAGCAGCGGCTGGGCGAGCGCTTCCAGACCGGACAGGCCATCCGCTCGCAGCACGCGCATACGACCACCTATATTCCGACGCAGGCGCCCGACGGCGTCGCTTTCCCGGAGACGACGGCCGAGGTGCAGGAAATCGTGCGTGCCTGTGCAGCGCATCGCGTGCCGGTGATCGCGTTTGGCGTCGGCTCGTCGCTCGAAGGCCACACCAATGCGCCGGGTGGGGGCATTTCGGTCGATACGTCGCGGATGAACCGCATTCTCTCGGTCAATCCGCAGGATCTCGACTGCACGGTGGAGCCGGGCGTCACGCGCGAGGATTTGAACCGGCATCTGCGCGACACCGGCCTGTTCTTCCCGATCGATCCGGGCGCCAATGCCTCGCTCGGCGGCATGGCGGCGACGCGGGCGTCCGGCACCAATGCGGTGCGCTACGGCACGATGCGCGAGAACGTGCTGTCGCTGACCGCCGTCATGGCCGACGGCGAGATGGTGACGACCGGCAAGCGGGCGAAAAAGAGCTCGGCCGGTTATGATTTGACCCGGCTGCTGGTCGGCTCCGAGGGCACGCTGGGCATCATCACCGCGCTGACCCTAAAGCTGCAAGGCATTCCGCAGGCGATCTCGGGCGGCGTCTGTCCCTTCCCGAGCGTCGAAGCGGCCTGCAACGCCGTGATAGCGACGATCCAGATGGGCATTCCGGTGGCGCGCATCGAACTGGTCAACGCGCTGCAGATGCGGGCGATGAAGACCTATTCCAAGCTCGATTATCCCGAGAGCCCGTGCCTGTTCGTCGAGTTTCATGGCAGCGACGCCGGCGTTGCCGAACAGGCCGAGACCTTCGGGGCGATCGCGGAAGACAATGGCGGCGGGCCGTTCCTGTGGACCAGCGTTGCCGAGGAGCGCACCAAATTGTGGAAGGCCAGGCACGACGCCTACTGGGCGTCGCTGACCTTGCGGCCGGGCGCCAAGGGGCTGTCGACCGATGTCTGCGTACCGATCTCGCGCTTTGCCGAATGCGTCATGGAAACCGAGGCCGACATTGCCGAGATGGGACTTATCGCGCCCATCGTCGGCCATGCCGGAGACGGCAATTTCCACGTGCTGGTGCTGATGGATGTCAACGATCCCAAGGAAATCGCGCTGTCGGAAAAATTCGTGGCACGGCTCAACATGCGGGCGATCGCCATGGAGGGTACCTGCACCGGCGAGCACGGCATCGGGCAAGGCAAGATCGGGTTCCTGCGCCACGAACTCGGCCATGGCGTCGACATCATGCGCACGATCAAGCAGGCGCTCGATCCGCAAAACATCATGAATCCGGGCAAGATATTGCCTGACGCGGGCTAAGGGCATCGCGAACAGCGCGTCTTGACCGCGCCGCCATTCGGGTCGAGGCTCCTCAAGTGGCAAACCTGGAAAGACAGGCGTGCCGGCTGAGGAGAATTTTTATGGCCATTTCACGCAAGGAAGAAGCACGCGCGCTGAGCGCCGATGAAAAGGAATTGGTGGGGAAATCGCACCATCCGGCGGTGCAGGAGCTTTCCGACTCCGACCTTTCCGGCCTGGTCAAGCTGTTGCGGGAACGGCGTGACAAGGCGCAGACCGAAGCACATCGCCGGCGGCGCGAAATACGCGGCAAAGGCGCGGCGAAAGGTACGGCACCCTCGAAGGCCGACGGCGGTTCACAAATTAAGCTCGCGGTGCTGGCCATGGCGATGCGGCGGCTGAACGGCGAGGCCGAACGGCGCCGCCAACTGGCGGCTCGCATTTCGCTGGTCGACAATGCGCGCAAGGCGCTGGCCTTGAAGCAGAAAGCTCCGGAGGGTCCCACGCACAATTCGCGCACCGCCCACGAGGGCATGCGGGCCGTGGCCAACCAGAAGGTTCCAAATCTTGTTCGGCCGGCCGAATTCGGCCGCCAGCGCAAGGCGGCCAAGGTGGCGCAGGCGAAACGCGACGCACGCTAAGGGAGCGGTTAGGCCCGCCAACCGCCGCTCTATCCTACAGTGGGAAGCTGCTCCCGGGCGTCCTGCGCAAGCGTCTGCAGCATGGGGCGGGTCGGGGCGAAGAAGGTCGTGCCGGTGTGCGGCGTGGAGACATCGAGCAGCCGGTCGTATGCACCCGGCGGGTCGCCGACATACATGCGCTGCAGCATTTTCTCGGTGACCCAGAGATATCTGCTGTAGCCGATGAAGTAGGTGCCGAATTCGTTCTGCCCGGGCCTGCCGAACGGCATGTTGTCGCGCAATATGTCGTGTTCGTTGCCGTCGGCATCGACCACGGTGGCCAGCGACTTGTGCGATTTGCGCGGCGCGTCGTCATCATCGATTTCGATGTTGTCGATCTTGGTGCGGCCGATGATCGCCTCCTGCTCGGGCGTGGGAATGCGCGCCCAGGCCTGCATGTCGTGCAGATATTTCTGGACCACGACATAGCTGCCGCCGGCGAAATCGGCATCCTCGTCACCGACCAGCGCCGAGGCGGGCAAATCGAGGCCGGCCGGGTTGGCGGTGCCGTCGACGAAGCCGAGCAGGTCGCGGGCGTCGAAATAGCGAAAGCCGATCACTTCGTCGACGACGCTGACGCCGGGACCAAGCCTGTCGAGCAGGATACGCCCGAATTCGAAGCACATGTCGGGCCGCTCGGCGCGGATGTGAAAGAGCAGGTCGCCCGGTGTCGTTGGCGCCGAATGGACCGCGCCCTTGATCGGCGCGAACGGCTTCAGTTCCAGCGGCCGCCGGCCGGGGCTGAGCCGGTCCCAGAGATCGCGGCCGATGCCGGCGATGCAGGACAGGCGCCCGCCGAGATCGCGGAATCCGACAGTCTTGACCAGATCGTCGAGTTCGCCGAGCACGGAACAAACCCTGGCCAGAGCCGGCTGATCGCCGGCGACGGTGCCGACAAGGAAAATCGCCGACTGCGATAGCGGGGCATCGACACTCTGCGCATCGATCGGCACGCGATCCCAGTTCTTGCCCGACATCCGAGAATCTCCGCTTTTCCCGGATTTGTTTCAGATCGTCCGACATGACGCAACACGGGATGAATTGCCTCTTTATCGACACGCGGATGCGGGTAGAGTGCGGCGGAATTGCAATCAACCTGTTCGGAGCTGATGCTCGCACGCCTGTTCGTGATCTTCGGTGGCCTGTTCGTGCTGGTGCTGCTTGCGGCGCTGGTGGTGCCGCATTTTATCGACTGGACCGGCTACCGCGCCGAGTTCGAGCGAGAGGCAAGCGCCATCCTCGGCCGCAAGGTGACCGTGCAGGGCGACGCCACGGCAAGGCTGCTGCCGTTTCCCTCGGTGACCTTTTCCAAAGTCGCCGTCGCCGGTGGCCCCGACGGTCAGCCGGCCATGACCGTCGAGACGTTTTCGATGGACGCGGAACTGGCACCCTTCCTGCGCGGCGAGGTGCTGATCTTCGACATGCGGCTGGTGCGGCCGAAGGCGACCATCGACATCGCCGCCGACGGAACCGTCGATTGGGCCATGCGCCCGTCCTCGCCCTTCGACCCCGGCCAGGTCTCGATCGAGAAACTGACTGTGACGGAAGGGCAGATTGAACTGCGCCACGCCGCCGGCGGCCGCAGCCACATCTTTTCGGAGATCAACTCGACCATTTCGGCCAAGTCGCTGGCCGGTCCGTGGCGCATGGATGGCACGTTGCGGCTGGACGGGTTGCGGACCACGGTCGCGGCGTCGACCGGCAAGGCCGAACCCTCCGGGCAGATGCGGTTACGGGTGAAGGCGGATCCCGACGCCTATCCGCTGGTCATCGAGACCGACGGCAATGCCGGCATCGTCAACGGTGCCGCCGTCTATTCCGGCCAGTTCAAGATTTCGGGCGCGGACAAGGATAGCGCGGGCAAGAATTCAGCCGAGTTGCGCGGCACGGACGGCGAGACGGTGAAAGTCAGCACCGGCAAGTCCGATCCGGGCTTCCGGCTTAACGGCAAGTTCTCGCTCGATCACCAGAAGCTTGGCGTCGACGAATTCCGTTTCGAGACCGGTCCGCTCGACAATCCCTACACCGCCGATGGCAAGGCCTCGGTCGATCTTGGCCAGAAACCGAGCTTCGCCATCGAGGCCAATGGCGCGCAGGTTCAGTTCGACGAGGCGGTGGGTGCCCAGGCGGGTACGGGCCTGACGCTGGATCAGCGCATCGCCGGGCTGGAGCAGGCGCTGCTCGATCTGCCGAAGCCGACCATTCCCGGCACGGTCGAGGTCAAGTTGCCGGCGGTGGTGGCCGGCGACACGACGGTGCGCGATGTTCATCTTTCGGCCGAGCCGGTCGGTGACGGGTGGTCGGTGAAATCGCTGGCCGCGACCTTGCCCGGCCGCACCAAGCTGGAAGCCGATGGCAAGGTCATGCTCAACGTGCAGGGCCATTTCGGCTTCACCGGCTCGTTGCTGCTGGCCGTGGCGCAACCCTCGGGTTTTGCCGCCTGGCTGTCGAAGGATGTCGACGAGGCGATCCGCCGTCTGCCTGCCGCCGGTTTCAAGGCCAAGGTCGATCTCTCGCAAAATCATCAATCCTTCAGTGATCTCGAACTGATCCTCGGCAAGGCGAAGTTTTCCGGCCGCATTGATTCCAGCCAGCCCGAAGACGCAAAGCCATCGGTGCTGATGCGGCTCGAGGGCGGCGATCTCGATGTCGATGGGCTGGCGGCCTTCGCCTCGATCTTCGTCAGCGACAAGGGAGCCAACCGTTTTGCCGACAGCGACCTCGATTTCCAGATCAAGGCCGGCCCTGTCAGCGCCGGCGGCTTGACCGCCGACACGGTCGATACCGCGCTCAGGCTGCGCGACGGGCTGCTCGAAATCGACCGGCTGTCTGTCGGTGGACTGGCCGGTTCCTCGATCAGCGCCACCGGCCGCATCAAGGATTTTCCTGCGAGCCCGACCGGCAAGCTCGACGCCTCGGTGGTGGCAGTCGACCTCAAACCGCTGATCGATGTCGCAGCACGGCACTATCCGGACAATGCCGTGCTGAAGGAGCTCGCAGACCGCGCCGCGGCCTATCCCGACTTGTTCCAGGACGCGCGCGTCGACCTCGTGGCCAGTGCCGCCGACAATGGCGACGGCACCACGGGCCTGGCGGTGAGCGGGCAAGGCAAGGCCGGCGGCTCGTCCTTTTCGGCGTCGCTGTCGGGAAAGGGCGCGGTGGACAGGCTTGCCGACGCGCCAGTGACACTGACTTTCAACGCCAGGAACCCGGACGCAACCGCCTTGCTCGCGCTCTACGGCCTGCCGGCGCTGCCGCTCGGCATGCTGGGTGAAGCAAGCACCGACATCCAGGCCAAGGGTACGCTTTCCGGCGGCCTGGCGACGAGCTTCAGCCTTGCCGGCAATGACTTCAAGGCCGGCTTCGAGGGGGTGGTCGCCGACACGCCGCAAGGCCCGACGGCCAAGGGCAAGATCAACCTCGACGCCTCCGACATCGAGCCGTGGCTGATGACGACGGGCATCGGCCTGCCCGGCATGGGCGCCGGCATGTCGACATCGCTGGCCGCGCAGGCCGATTACGGCAATGGCCTGCTGGTGCTCTCCGGGCTCAGCGGCGCCATCAACGAGGCGGCTGTGTCCGGCGACATCAACCTCGATGTCAAGCAGGGGGTCGACGGCAAGGACGGCGTGCCGCATCTGGCTGGGGCGCTGGCGCTCGACGAACTCGACCTCGATCCGATGGCGGTGGCGCTGTTTGGCGATTCCGCTTTTCTCGTGGACAAGAACGGGTCCGGCAAGAGCGACAATGCCGACAAGAATAACAGGGCCGACAAGAATGACAGGGCCGACAAGAATGACAAATCCGGCGCGTGGCCGTCGGCGCCGTTCAGCCAGAAGTCCAGCCTGCCATTCACGGCCGATCTCGACCTGACCACGGCTTCGCTGACCGTCGGCCCGCTCGCCACCGCCTATGACGCGGCCCTCTCGCTCAAGCTCGACCCGGAAGGCATTCGGGTCACCGATCTCAAGGCCAAATTCCTCGGCGGGGCGCTCTCCGGCCTGTTCGAGCTGAAGAACAATGACGGTACCGGGCTTTTCACCGGTCAGATGAAACTGGCGGGTGCCGATCTGGCTGATGTCTTGCCGGATGCGGGCATCGGCGGCAGCGGCGATTTCTCGACGACGCTGTCGACCAGCGGCAAATCCGTCGACGCGATGATTGCCGCTCTATCGGGATCCGGCACGGCGACGCTGAAGGGCTTGCGGATCGCCGGCGTCAATCCTGACGCGTTCGGCGCTTTCCTGGCCAAGGCGGATGCGATCGGACGCGATATCGACGCCGCCAAGACGGCTGGCTTCGCGCCTGACATCGCCGCCGACGGCAGCTTCGCCGCCGGGAATGCCGAGGTCGCCTTCACGATTGCCGGCGGCACGCTCAGGGCGCCGCCGATCAGTCTTGAAAACCCGGCGGCGACCTTGTCGGCCGACATCACGGCGGACCTCAACGCCAGCACGGTTTCCACCAAGGGCGCGATCACCTATCGGCCTGGCGACGAAGCGCTGGTCGGCTCCGAGCCGGCCGTGAATTTCACCGCCGAGGGGCGGTTCGGCGCCGTGAAACGGCAGTTCGACAGCGAGCCGCTGGCGCAATTCCTGACCCAGCGTGCGCTGGAAAAAGAACAGCAGCGCGTCGAGGCGATGCAGGCCGCGCTGCTGGAGAAACAGCGGCTGCGACGCGAAGTGCGCTATTACGCGGCCCTTCAGGATGCCCGCGACAAGGCCGCCGAGGAGCTGCGCCAACAAGAGGAAGCGGCGCGCCTGAAAGCCGAGGCCGACGCCAAGGCGAAAGCGGAGGCCGACGCTCAGGCCAAGGCCGAAGCGGATGCCAAGGCAAAGGCCGACGCGGAAGCAAAAGCCAAGGCGGATGCCGAGGCCAAGGCGGCGGCGGAACAGCAGGCAGCGGACGAGGCGGCCAAGGCGCAGGCCGAGCAGGAGCGCCAGAAGGCGGAGGAGGCGATGCGCATTGCCTCCCAGGAAAAAGCCAGGCTCGAAGCCGAGCGCAAGGCGGCGCAACAGGCACCCAAGGCCGAGCAGGTGCCCGCCAACGACAATCCGCCTCCAGCCAAGCCGAAAGCCAATCCATTCACGGTCGACAATCTGTTGAAGTCACTGCAGTAGGCAGCAGGGCTAGGCTTTCCGGTTGGTCACCCGCCGGGCAATCGTCTCAAGAACGAACGTTTCGGCGCCGTCGGCGACGTATCTGGCGTGGCGGAAATCGCGGATGGCGGCAAGCTTGCCGCCCTGCCAACCCAGCAGGATGAAGTATGCCGGCGCTGCCGTCGGGTCGTTGGGATCGCGCACGAGGATTGCCGGACGGTCCTCGACGAAACCGGACTGGAAATGCCAGTCCCGCACCCGGGAATAATTGCCGAAATAGGTGGCCACCTCCTTGCGGCCGTTGAGCCTTGCCCTGGCCACCAGTTCCAGCCGCACTTCGTCGGCCAGCATGTCTCGCACGGCGTCGAAGTCGCGGGCGTTGAAGCGATCGACATAGGCGTCGAGCAACAGGCGCTCCGACGCACTCAGCCTGGGAACAGGACGATCGTCCTGTTCGTCGGCGAGCTCACGCAGCCGGCCACGGCCACGATGCAGCGCTGCCTTGATCGCGGGGATGCTGGTGTCGAGCATGGTGCTGATTTCCCGCAGCGAATAGCCCAGCACATCCATCATGATGACGCTGCTTCGCTGCGCGACGGGAAGGCGCATGAAACTGTGCAATCCGGCTGCCGCGGCCTGCCGGTCGGCGATGGAATTTGCTGGGTCGGCGATCATGTCCGGCTCCTCCTCGGAGAAAGTCTTCTCACGGGCGCGGCGGCGCAAAAAGTCGAGCGCCGCATTGTGGGCGATGCGAAACAGCCAGCCTTCGGGATTCGCGATCGGCGCGGTGCCGGCCAAGGCCTCGAATGCCTTGGCCAGCGCCTCCTGCACGACGTCCTCGCCATCGACGACCGAGCCTGTCATCCGGGCGCAGTAGCGATGCAGTTTGGGGCGCAATTCGCCGAACAAGCGGTCGAAAGGCTCTGGGATCTCGCCTGGACTGTTCATGCGCCGGCCGTTCTCGACATGGTTCTATTCAGGCTACTCGTCCAGCATCCGATAATGGCCCACCACTGTCATCACGTCACGATGCGGAGGGTCGATGCAGCGATCCCTGATGCCACTCTGAAAAGCCTGGAAGGCGGCAAGTCCTGTGATGAGGTCGGCATGCCCGTCGGTTTCGGTCTCGACGAGATGGACGAAAGTGCCGTCGCCGGAGCGCCAGGTCATGTAGCGAACGCCTTCCGGCGATTTGCCGCGCAGTTCCTCGAACACTGCCTTGACCAGGCGCTCGTTCTCGTCGGCCCGGTCCGGCTTCGTCTTGTAGCGTATCAAATGGCGTTTCATCGCATTGGCTCCCTTGGCTGTCGCCTGTCCAAGACGCCGCGGCCAGCCCAGAGGATTCGGATTCCGGAAAAAATAGTTCGTTATCGGCCCGCACGGATGCTGGACGTCAGTCCTGGCTCCGGTCGAGCAGGCGCCGCAGCATGGGTTCGATGCGCGAGAGCTCGTCGAGATGCGCGGCCGACAGGTCGGCCAGGCAATCGTCGGCGCGTTCGGTCAGCCGCAGCAGCACGCGGCGGTGGTCGTCCTTGTCCTGGTCGCGTGCGACCAGTCCTGCCTCGCCGAGGCGGTTGACCAGTTCGACGGCGCTGTGGTGGCGGATGCGCAAGCGTTCCGCCAGGTCGCCGACCGTCACCGGCCCGCCGCCGGGATATCCCTTGATCGCCAGCAGCGCCTGGTGCTGGCGCGGGGTCAGGCCGGCGTCCTCGGCCTGCACCTGGCTGAATTCGAGGAAGCGGCGGATGAGGTAGCGGAACTCGGACAGCCGCTGGTAGTCGGATTGCCTGATGGCGGGGCGTGGTGTCTTGGGCTGCGTCATGTCGGAGATGTCTTCGTTTTCTGGTGAAAGCTCAAACGAAATTTCAAGCGAAAGCCGCTTGAACAGATATATCGTGTTACGATACATACCCGGCCGACAATCGGCTGGCCACTTCGACCGTGCCGCAGAACCCAGACACGGCCGCCGCCAGGAAGCAAAGCCACCATGAAGACCCATAACTCCAATCCCGATCATCTCCGGGACTTCACCACGGATGCCCGAGTGCTGCTCGTCGCCGCGATAGCGGTGGTGGTGGCGACCGCCGGGCTGTTTGCCGGCATCGCGCTTCTGAAGCTGATCCGGCTCGCCACCAACATCGCCTATTTCGGCCAGTTCTCGCTTGCCGAGCTGAAGCTGCAGGATACGCCGCTCGGGCTTGCCGCCGTCATCGTTCCGGTCATCGGCGCGCTGATCATCGGCCTGATGGCGCGCTACGGCAGCGAGAAGATCCGCGGCCACGGCATTCCCGAGGCCATCGAGGCGATCCTGCTTGGGCGCTCCAAGCTCGACGCCAAGGTGGCGATCCTGAAGCCGCTGTCGTCGGCGATCTCGATCGGCTCGGGCGGGCCGTTCGGCGCCGAGGGTCCGATCATCATGACCGGCGGCGCCATCGGCTCGTTGATCGCGCAGATGCTGCCGGTCTCGGACAACGAGCGCAAGACATTGCTGGTGGCGGGAGCGGCGGCCGGCATGACCACCGTGTTCGGCACGCCGATCGCTGCCATCATGCTGGCGGTCGAATTGCTGCTGTTCGAATGGACGCCACGCAGCTTCATCCCCGTCGCGGTTGCGGCCATCGTGGCCGAGGTGGAGCGCACCATGCTGCACATGCCAGGGCCGATCTTTCCGTTCGCGGGCAACATGGCGGTTTCCTTCGTCGGCCTTGGCGGCTGGGTGCTGGTCGGCATCTGCGCCGGCCTGTTGTCCGGACTGCTGACGCAGATGGTCTATGCCTGCGAGGACGGCTTCCAGAAGCTGCCGATCCACTGGATGTGGTGGCCGATGCTCGGCGGCCTGGTGGTCGGCATAGGCGGCTTGATCGACCCACGAGCGCTCGGCGTCGGCTATGACAACATCGCCGACATGCTGGACGGCCGCACGATCGCCACCGCGGCGCTGCTGCTGCTGGTGGTCAAGGCCATCATCTGGTCGGTTGCGCTCGGCTCGGGAACTTCGGGCGGCGTGCTGGCGCCGCTGTTGATCATGGGTGGCGCGATGGGGGCGGTGCTTGCCGGCATCCTGCCGGCGGCGGACCCGGGCTTCTGGGCACTGCTGGCCATGGCCGCCACCATGGGCGGCACGATGCGCGCGCCGCTGACAGCCACGTTCTTCGCGGTCGAGCTTACCGGCAACACGCATGTGCTGGTGCCGCTGATCGCGGCTTGTGCCGCGGCGCACGCGGTCACCGTGCTGCTGATGAAGCGTTCGATCCTGACCGAGAAGATCGCCAGGCGGGGGCACCATCTGGTTCGCGAATATCGCGTCGACCCCTTCGCGCTGACCAGGGTGCGCGAGGTGATGACGGCGCAGGTCGAGAGCGTGCCGGCAACGATGACGCTGCATGGTGCGGCCGCCTTCCTGACCGCGCCGGAAACCCGGCATCCGAGTTTTCCCGTGGTCGATGAAAACAGGCAGGTGCTTGGCCTCATCGATCCGCCGGCGATCCTGCGCTGGCGCCGTGCCGGCAAGCACCGGACGACGACACTCGGCGAGCTGCTGGCTGGAAGCAAGGTGACGCTGGCCCATCCCGACGAATATCTGGAAGGCTTGTCGGACAAATTGCTGACCGCCAATGTCTCGCATCTGCCGGTCGTGGCGCGTGAGGATGGAAGGTTGGTCGGCTATGTCGGCTGGAAGGATCTGATGCGCGTGCGCTCGCGCAAGCAGGCCGAGGAACGTGAGCGCTCCACCTTGCTCGGCTTCGGACGCGGGAAAAAGGCGGACCCGGTCGAGCGTGCGTAAGTTCAGGCGCTCGTCGCGCGCTTCGCCCACTCCAGGACATGCAGCCTGAGCGCCGAGGACAGGTTGGTGTCACGGGGCCGGGTCTCGTCGATTTCGGCGACAAGGGCGGCGAGCGTCAGCTTCCTGGTCGCCGCGATGGCGACGAGATCGTCATAGAAGGGCTTTTCGAGGGAATAGCTGGTGCGATGGCCGCGAATGGTCACCGAGCGTTTTTCGACGGCGCTCATTGATCGTCAGGCAGGGTGGGCTTTTCGCGATGATGGCCCGCGACAAACCTTTCGCTCTTGTCGGCGATCAGGCGGTCGCGTTCCTTTTCGGCCTTGGTGCGACCGTGCAAGGCGCGATTCTGGCTGGCCGTTTGTGCCTTGTCGTCCCGCGCCTTCCGCTTGCGAGCCTGGCGGAGATTGACGATGTCGGCCACGGACCGCGAGCCTACTTCTTGCGGAAGGCGTCGAGCGAGACCACTTCGGCGCCCTTGGCGCCGGCATCCGCGGCGGTTGCCTTCTTCTCCGCTTCGGCGGCGGCCTTCTTCTCGGCCTTCGGCTTCTTCTCTGAGACGATGGTCAGCGGCTCAGGCGCCGGTGCTGCCGGTTCCTCGTCGGGCTGCGCATCGGTCTTGACGTCGAATTCGAGCTCGAAATTGACGGAGGGGTCGTAGAAGCCGCGCACGGCCGAGAACGGGATTTCCAGTTTTTCCGGCACGTCGGAGAAGGAGAGACCGACCTCGAAACCGGTGTCGGTCACCTTCAGGTCCCAATACTGGAACTGGATGACGATGGTCATCTGCTCGGGATAGCGCTCGCGCAGCCGCGACGAGACGCGCACGCCCGGCGCGCCGGTCAGGAAGGTGATGAAGAAATGATGGTTGCCGGGGAGGCCGGTGCGCGCGACCTCTGCCAGTACCTTGCGCATGACGCCGCGCAACGCCTCCTGGGCCAGAATGTCGTAGCGGATATGGTCGTCGGCCATGAGGTGGTCGGGTTCCGTTGAATCGTCCGCATAGCTGTAATCAAGCTTGGGCGCGGCGTAAACCTGATATAGACCGCCGCCGCGCCGAAGCGAGGACTATTGCAAACGATTTGATCGGCAAGGCGGCTTGGCGGCAACGCCAAATGTTATGCGTTAGCCAGCGCAGCGTGTCTTTTGAGGCTGGTCGGGGAAGGGCGCTTGCCGAAAGCGCGCAGGAAGGTGCGCACGCCTGATGTCGCCGATTGCACCACCTCGTCCTCGCCTGGCGTGCCGCCAAGCATGAAGGTGGTCTGCAATTCGGCATTGACGAGGCCGAGGAACTGGCGAGCCGCGACGTCGGGATCGTCGATCGCGAGATAGCCGCCATAGGCGAGGCGGGCGAAGCGGGCGGCGATCGCCGGCCATGTCCTGCCGGGTCCCTGTTCGCGCCATTCGGCAAAGAGCTCGGGATAGCGCTCGCCCTCGGTCTGGATCAGCTTGCGCAGGAATTTTCCGTCGCGGTTGCAGATGCAGTTCTGATTCAGGCGCACGGCAAAACCGATCAGGTCGGCCTCGAGATCCCCAGGCTGATCGGGAAAGGTGGCGATGGTGGCGAAAATGCCGGCGTTGCAGCGCTCGGTCAGGTCGCGCACGACCGCGATGAACAGTTTTTCCTTGTCGCCATGGTGGTTGTAGACCGTCTGGCGCGACACGCCGGCCTCAACCGCGATCAAGTCTATATTGGCGCCGGCGAAACCTTCGCGGCAGAACACGCCGGCAGCGGCGTCGACGATCGACAGGCGCTTGGCCTCGTGGCCGCGTGGCGGGAAAGTGTCAGGAGAAACGCCCGGTCTCATGAAAATCTATATAGAGGTGATTGACGATTTAGACAAGACTGTCTAAATTTGTGGACACGATATAATGGGATTTCGCTCCGGAGACGAATAAATTTGCTCCAGGAGTAGGAAACCCACGGGATGGAACGTCCTAGGGTCAGACGTCGCCTGGCGGCGGCAACCAGATTCGAAAGAAGCCAATATCATGAGCCCCAAATTCCTCCGCATCGCGGTCGTGCTCGGCCTGCTGTCCGCCATCGGCCCGTTCGCCATCGACATGTATCTGCCCGCTTTGCCGTCGATCGGCACCGATCTGCATGCTGGCACCGCCGCCGTGCAGATGAGCCTTTTGATCTTCTTCCTGTCGATGGGCTTCGGCCAGATCGTCGTCGGGCCGATCTCCGACATGGTCGGCCGCAAGCTGCCGCTCTATGGCGGCTTGGCGCTGTTCATGGCCGGCGGCATCGGCTCGGCAATGGCGCCGACCATCGAGTGGCTGATCGCCTTCCGCTTCCTGCAGGGGCTTGGCGCCAGTGCCGGAATGGCCATTCCGCGCGCGATCGTGCGCGACCTGCACACCGGCAATGAGGCCGCCAAGCTGATGTCGCTGCTGATGCTGGTGTTTTCGGTGTCACCGATCCTGGCGCCGCTGACCGGCAGCCAGATCATCGAGAATTTCGGCTGGCGCGCCGTGTTCTGGACCGTGACCGGCGCGGCGGTGCTTGCCACCATCCTGCTCGCGACCTCGCTCAAGGAGACACGGCCGGCGGAAGAACGCGTCGGGTCCTCCTTCGGTACCGCCCTTGCCGGCTACCGCTTCCTGATGGGCGACCGTAATTTCCTCGGCCTGGTGGCGATCGCCGGCTTCGGCATTGCGAGCTTCTTCGTCTATCTGTCGAGTTCGTCCTTCATCCTGATCGACCATTACGGGCTGTCGCCTTCGGTCTACAGCGTCTTCTTCTCGATCAACGCGGTTGCCTTCATCGGCATGTCGCAGTTGACGGGCCTGCTTTCCGAACGGTTCGGACTGAAGCGCGTGGTGTGGGTGGCGGTGACCGGCTACGCGACGACGATGGTTGTGCTATTCGCGATCATGGCGACTGGCGTCGATCGGCTTGACGTGATGGCGGCCCTGCTGTTCGTCGGCTACGGCTTCCTCGGCTTGGTCATCCCGACCACATCGGTGCTGGCCATGGAAGAGCATGGCGAGATCGCCGGCACGGCGTCGGCGCTGATGGGCACGCTGCACTTCGCCATCGGCGCGCTCGCCATGGGCGTCGCCGGTGTGTTCTTCGACGGCACGCCGCTGCCGATGGTCGCTGGCATCACGCTCTGCGCGGTGATCTCGTTCGCACTGGCGAAGGTCACTCTTGGCCGTTCGCGCGAAGCGGTCGAAGCGCCGGCGGAATAGGAAATCCTCAATGAACCAGGAGAGGCCGGGTCGATCCCGGCCTCTTTGTGTCGAAGCCGGCGTTTGCCCCGGGTTGACGACCGCGCTCTGGCTGCTGACGCTCAGCTGAGTTCCTGGGCGAGGCCGATGAGAAGCCCTTCAGGCCCACGGATGTAGCAGAGCCGATACACGTCCTTGTACTCGACCACTTCGCCTACGAGTTGCGCGCCGCGCGTGCGGAGCCTTTCAAGCGTGTCGTCGATGTCGTCCACGGTGAACATGACGCGGAGGTAGCCCAGGGCGTTGACCGGGGCGGTCCGGTGATCCGCGACGACAGGCGGCGCGAGGAAGCGGGAGAGCTCCAGCCGGCTGTGGCCGTCCGGCGTGCGCATCATGGCAATCTCGACATGCTGGTCGCCCAGTCCGGTGACGCGTCCGGCCCATTCTCCTTCGACCATGGCTCGCCCTTCGAGCTCTAGGCCGAGTTCGCGAAAGAAATCGATCGTCCCTCCGAGGTCTTCGACGACGATTCCTACATTGTCCATCCGCTTGAGCGCCATATTTTCGATCTCCAGGGGGTGTCGTTTCAGTTTACAAGGTATCGCCTGGTCCAACAACGCACAGGAAAGGCCGGACCCGTCCGACCCTCTTCATGTCCGCGATGTCAGCGGCAATCCAGCAGCATCGAGGAGGAAGCGTACACGCTCTTCGACTGGCGCAGGCGGCAAGGTCACCAGTTCGTAGCCGAGTTCGGCATAGACGCCGGCCACGGACTGGCAAGTGCGCTCGGCCTCGTCGAGGGTTTGCTTGCGTTCTTCGTCCTGGGTGAAGATCTCCGGCCATGGCGGGGCGACGAAGACGCGACGCGCATAGCGGAATTCCGCGGCGGCACTGGTGAGGTGATCCGGCACCGGCAGGCCGCAGAGCCTGAGATAGCCGATCGTGTCCGGCACGCCGCGATCAAAGAAGACCGGACCGGCCAGCTCGCGGGCCGCACGGTACGAGCGCATTTCCCACGACAGCATCAGTTCGGCGAACAATGCGCGATCGCTCCAGGGCAGGGGGGGCCACCAATGGCGGATTGGTCGCGAATGATGCCGCGCCCGGCCTCGGCGGATGTCGCAAAGCCCGCCTGCCGCAAGGCTTCGATCAAGGTGGTCTTGCCGGAACCGGGGCCGCCGGTCAGCACGAAGAATCGATCGGAATTGTTTTGCATTTTGTCCATGGAGAAAGGGCACGCAACGCAGCGGCTTCGCAGCCGTGGACGTGCGAAGTCTTGACGGCAGGAACCGTTGTGCGTCACGCAAAATGAAAGGGGGAGAAGTGGAGGTTTCTGTTGCCAGGTACCTCCGAACCCCGCCTAGAAGTGCGAACCCCTAGGGCTTGATTTGAAGCTATCGCACTGCATTAAGCAGCGAGACGTGCTTCCGCATAGTTGTCGTTGGCAACTATAAGTTTAGCCCGATGACGGTGGTACAATGCCGGGCAAAAGTACGATCTTTACACCTTCGTCGATCCTATTTCGCCCCCAGCAAAAACCGCTCTGTCCTCAACAGCGGCTTTTGGTGGAGGCGCCGGGTACCGCCCCCGGGTCCGAACGGCTTATTTCATCGCCCATTTATCGCCATAGTCGGTCAAGCCGACAAAACGAATATAGGGGGGCTTGCGCGGAAATGAAAGGCCGCAATGGTGCTTTGTCCCTGTGTCAAATTGCGACGCCAAGGGTTGACTTGGGCGCGGTCTCAACCGAAGCTTTGCGAGCGGTGAGGAGTTACCGACCTAGCGCACAAGTTGCGAAGCGCGCCACAGCCCTCATCGACCGGATCCGTGGCGCCGACGAGGGGAATTCTGATGGCCGACTATCTTGCGGATGTGAAGAAATATGACGCCGCGGCAAGCGCCGATGCGGTCGAAAAAATCGTCAAGCACCTGGGCATTGCGCTGAGGAACCGCGATTCCTCGCTGGTGTCCTGCACGGATCCGAAGGAATTGGCGCGGGTCAAGGAGAGCTGGGTGGCCAAGAAGCTCGGCGTCAGCGACGGGGCGAAGGCCGACGCCGCGATCGAGAAGACCTGCAAGGCGATGCACGCCGACAACACCAAGAACCGCGTGACCTTCTACTATCTGGTGGCCAAGGACCTGGGCAAGCTCGGCTCTCTTTGAGACCTTTGGTTACTCATTCTGGCGGCCGGCTGGCGATTTCCGCGCTTCCGGTTCGCCGGAGAGGATTCTGGGCAGGCTTCGTTCCCTGCTGAATGGGGACGATCTCAGACAAGCGTGGCGTCGGCGCCCATATGCGCTATGATCGACGAATTCCCGAATCGAGCCCGGAACCGATGCGCCAGTATCTCGACCTCCTGCAGCATGTGCTGGACAACGGCGCCGATCGCGGCGACCGCACCGGCACCGGCACGCGCTCCGTCTTCGGCTACCAGATGCGCTTCGATCTGGCTCGCGGCTTTCCGGTCACCACCACCAAGAAGCTGCATCTGAAGTCGATCATCCATGAACTCCTCTGGTTCCTGGCCGGCGACACCAACATCAAGTACCTGACCGACCACGGCGTTTCAATCTGGGATGAATGGGCCGACGAGAATGGCGATCTCGGCCCGGTCTACGGCAGGCAGTGGCGATCCTGGCCAGACGGCCATGGCGGCTCGATCGACCAGATCGCCAATCTTCTCAAGGAGATCCGCCGCAATCCTCAATCGCGGCGGCTGATCGTCTCGGCCTGGAATCCCGCCGAGGTGGAAGCCATGGCGCTGCCGCCTTGCCACTGCCTTTTCCAGTTCTACGTGTCCGAGGGCCGGCTTTCCTGCCAGCTCTACCAGCGCTCCGCCGACATCTTCCTCGGCGTGCCGTTCAACATCGCGTCTTACGCGCTGCTGACGCTGATGGTGGCGCAGGTGACAGGGCTGAAGCCGGGCGATTTCGTGCACACGCTTGGCGACGCGCATCTCTACTCGAACCATTTCGAGCAGGCGCGCGAACAGTTGCGGCGCACGCCAAAGACCCTGCCGACGATGTGGATCAATCCTGAGGTGAAGGACCTTTTCGCCTTCCGCTTCGAGGATTTCCGGCTGGAAAACTACGTCGCCGACGCGTCGATCAAGGCGCCCATCGCGGTCTGAGCCGCGGCTTTTCAGTCGATGCCGACCATCACTTCCGAGGCCTTGACCACGTCGTAGGCCTGCTTGCCCTTTTCGAGCTTGAGGTCGGCGACAGCTTCATTGGTGATCGAGGCGGTGACGATGATGCCGCCGCCGATGTCGATGCGGACATGCGAGGTGGTGGCTCCCTTGACGATTTCGGTGATCGTTCCCTCGAGCACGTTGCGGGCGCTGATCTTCATTGCAGTTCCTTTCGCGGCGGCGGTCTTATCAGAACAATCATGCAGCGCCGGATCGAGTTTCAGCCGGCCGGGCCTTCCCTTGTTATATCCATGCGGATATATCGGTCTACAGGCTTCGAGCCAACCGGAGTTTGAACCCAGGGAGAGTTTTCGATGACACGCAAAGGTTTCGGGTTGAGGATGATCGCCATTGGCGGCTTTGCGGCGACATTGATGGCGGCAATGCCGGCAGCGCACGCGGAAGACAAGGTCGTGGTGTTCGCGGCGGCCAGTCTCAAGGATGCGCTCGATGCGGTGAACAAGGCCTGCGAAGCCGATGTCGGCGAGGCCGCGACCGTTTCCTATGCCGCGAGTTCGGCATTGGCCAAGCAGATCGAGGGTGGGGCGCCGGCCGATGTCTTCATCTCCGCCGATCTAGACTGGATGAAATATCTCTCCGACAAGAAGCTGACCAAGCCCGACACGGAAGTGAAGCTGCTGGGCAACGAGATCGTACTGGTGGCGCCGAAGGATTCGACGGTCGAAACCAAGATCGAGAAAGGCTTTGACCTCGCCAAGCTCGTCGGCGACGGCAAGCTTGCCATGGGCGATTTCAAGGCCGTGCCGGCCGGCAAGTACGGCAAGGCGGCATTGGAATCGCTCGGCGTCTGGTCCTCGGTCGAGGGCAAGGTGGCGCAGGCCGAGAATGTCCGTGCGGCGCTGAAGCTGGTTTCAACTGGTGAGGCCGCCCTCGGCATCGTCTATGCCACCGACGCGCACGCCGAAAAGGGCGTCAAGGTGGTCGGCACCTTCCCCGAGGATTCACATCCGCCGATCATCTATCCGGTTGCCCAGACCGCCGATTCGAAGGACAAGGATACGCTGGCCTTCCTGAAGTGCCTGCAGTCCGCCAAGGCTGGCGCGCTCTTTAGGGAACAGGGTTTTACCGTGCTCACGCCCAGCAACTGAGTCGGCGAGCAACTGAGTTCGAAAAGGCCCGATACCGCACTATGAGCTGGCTGCTGGACCTCACTCCCGACGAATGGAATGCGGTCCGGCTGTCCATCAAGGTGGCGACGGTGGCGATGCTCGCCAGCCTGCCGCCGGGCATAGCGATCGCGCTGCTGCTTGCCCGGGGGCAATTCTGGGGCAAGACGCTGCTCAACGGGGTGGTGCACCTGCCGCTGATCCTGCCGCCCGTGGTGACCGGTTATCTCTTGCTTTTGACGTTCGGCAAACGCGGCCCGGCCGGGGCCTTCCTCGCCGAACATTTCGGCATCGTCTTCTCGTTTCGCTGGACGGGTGCCGCCCTTGCCTGCGGTGTCATGGGCTTTCCCCTGATGGTGCGGGCGATCCGGCTGTCGATCGAGGCGGTGGATCGCAAGATGGAGGCGGCGGCGGGAACGCTCGGCGCCAACCCGCTGTGGGTGTTCGGCACCATCACGGTGCCGCTGATCCTGCCCGGGCTGATCGCCGGCGCCATCCTGTCCTTCGCCAAGGCGATGGGCGAGTTCGGCGCGACGATCACTTTCGTCTCCAACATTCCTGGCGAGACGCAGACGCTGCCGTCGGCGATCTACACTTTTACCCAGGTGCCGGGCGGCGACGAAGGGGCGCTGCGACTGACGCTGATTTCGATCGTCATCTCGATGGCGGCATTGGTCGCATCGGAAGTGCTGGCGCGGCGGGTCGGGCGGCGGATGGACATCGAATGAGCGTCCTTGTCGACATTGGCCACCGGCTTGGCGATTTCGCCATCGATGCCCGCTTCGAGAGCGCCGGACGGCTGACGGCGCTGTTCGGGCCGTCCGGTTCCGGCAAGACGACGCTGATCAACATGATTGCAGGGCTGATCCGGCCGGACAAGGGGCGCATCGAGGTCGACGGCCGCGTGCTGGCCGACACTGGTGCCGGCATTTTCGTGCCAAGGCACAAACGCCGCATCGGCATGGTGTTCCAGGATGCGCGCCTGTTTCCGCATATGAGCGTGATGAGCAATCTGCGCTACGGCCGCTGGTTCACGCCGGCGGCGGAACGCTATGCGGACATGGACGCCGTTGTAGAATTGCTGGGCATCGGCCCGCTGCTTGGGCGACGACCGGCAAAACTCTCGGGCGGCGAGAAGCAGCGCGTGGCGATCGGCAGGGCGCTGCTGGCCAGCCCCAGACTGCTGCTCATGGACGAGCCGCTGGCCTCGCTCGACGAAGCGCGCAAGGCCGAGATCCTGCCCTATATCGAGCGGCTGCGCGACGAAACGAAGATCCCGATCGTCTATGTCAGCCATTCGGTCGCCGAGGTGGCGCGGCTGGCGAGCGACGTCGTGATGCTGGCGCGGGGCAAGGTCACGGCTAGTGGCCCGACCGACGCTGTCATGCAAAGGCTCGACCTGTTGCCGGTGGAAGAGCGCGGCGAGGGCGGCGCCGTGCTGGACACGAAGGTGCTGCGTCACGAGGAGGCTTTTGGGATGACCGTGCTCGGCTCGGCCGCCGGCGAGATCCGCGTGCCGCGTCTTGGGATGAAGGCCGGGGCTCCCGTGCGTATCCGCATTCGCGCTCGCGACGTGATGATCGCCGCGGAGAAACCGACGGGCCTCAGTGCCCTCAACATCCTGCCCGGCACGATCGTCGCGATCAGTCCCGGCGAGGGGCCGACGGTCGAAATCGGCATCGACTGCAATGGGGCAACGGTGCTCGCCCGCATCACGGAACAGTCGCGGCAGGCGCTGAAGCTGCGGCTCGGCGGCAAGGTTTTCGCGGTGGTCAAGACCGTGAGCTTCGATCGGGGAAATACCGGCGCCGGTCTGCCGCTCGACGTCGATGGCTGACAGCGGCGGTGATCGGCGCTATATTGTTTTGGAATAACGGTCGCCGAAGCTGAAGCGGTCGCGGAGGAGCAACAATGCCGTCGCTGAGCTTGCGGATAAATCTCGATCCGGACGGACGGATCGGTCCTGGCAAGATTGAGCTTCTGGAGCACATCGCCACCTTCGGTTCGATCTCGGCCGCCGCGCGCGGCATGGAGATGTCCTACAAGCACGCATGGGACCTGGTCGAGGACATGAACCGGGTGTTCGGCAAGCCGCTGGTGGCGGCGCAGACCGGCGGCCGCAAGGGCGGCGGCGCGCAACTGACGACCGTCGGCCTGGCCGTGGTCAGCCGTTTTCGCGCCATCGAGCGCGCGGCGAGTGCGGCCGCGGCAACGCATATGGACGCGTTGCAGTCGGAGATTGAGGCGGGATAGGGGAGTAGTGAGTAGTGAGTAGTGAGTAGTGAGTAGTGAGTAGTGAGTAGTGAGTAGTGAGTAGTGAGTAGTGTAGTGAGTGCAGCCTAGTCCCTACTGACTACTGACTACTCACTATTCCACTACTCCGGCTTTCGCAGCAAATACGTATCCATGATCCAGCCTTTCTTCCGGCGAGCTTCGTCGCGGCGCCTTTCGATCTCGGCGCCGACATCGCCAAGGCGGCCGGAGATGATGATCTCGTCGGGCGTGCCGAGATAGGCGCCCCATTGGATGAAAAGGTCCCGGTCTGCCAGCGTGTTGAAGGCGCATTTGCCGTCGAGCATGACGACGGCGCTGCCGGCATTGTCCGGCATGCCTTCCTCGGTCAGGCGGCGGCCGGTGGTGATCAGCACGGGATCGCCGATGCGGTTCAGCGCCGTTTTGTGGCTGGCTGCCAGCGCCTGGACGGCCGTTATGCCGGGAATGACTTCTAGGTCGAATGCAACATTGCCCCTCGAGCGCACGCGCTCGAGGATGCGCAGAGCGCTGTCGTAGAGCGAAGGATCGCCCCAGATCAGGAAGGCGCCGCAGCCACCCCCGGAGATCTCGTCGCGGATCAGTCCCTCGTAGATGGCGGCGATGGCTTCATGCCAGTCGTCGACGGTCGAGCGATAGGAAGAGGTTGGTTCGGCGCGCACCGGCACGTCGAACTCGACCCGGCGTGAGGCCGGGTTGGTGACGAAGCGGTCGCAGATGCCGCGCCGCAGGTTGGCAAGATCGGTCTTGTCGGTGCCCTTGTCGGGAATAAACAGGACGTCCGCCCTGTTCAGCCCTGCTATGGCCTGGACAGTCATGTGGTCGGGATTGCCGGCGCCGATGCCGATGACGAGAAGCTTGCGCATGGCGCGAACTCCTGCCTCATCGGAACCTGTTAGTCCAGACCGCGTGCGTGTCCAGACCGCCTGCGTGTCCAGACCGCGTGCGTGTCCAGACCGGTCACGCACGCCCAGCAAGCGGAAGGGCTTTGAAACGCCGCATCGAAACGGCTAGGGTCATTCAGGCATTCCAGCCGAGGGGGCTTCGATGTTGCGATCTGTTCTGGCTTTAGCGTTGGCGCTTTCGGCCGCGCCCGCAATGGCCAATGATTCGGTTGCCGAGCTTGGCACCGGCGGCCTGATCCTGTCGCGCAGCGATGCCGTGGCGATGCAAAGCGAGGATCTTTTCATCTCGCCCGAAAAGGTGACGGTGGACTACGTCTTCCACAACAACACCGACAAGGATGTCGAGGCGATCGTCGCCTTCCCGATGCCCGACATTTCGGGCGATCCCGAAGAGATGCCGGCGATCCCGGAAAACCAGAGCGATAATTTCCTCGGCTTCGAGGTGACGATCGACGGCGTCGCGGCCAAGCCCCAACTCGAGCAGAAGGTGCTCGCGCTCGGCATCGACATCGGCGCCGACCTCAAGGCGCAAAACGTGCCCTTCAACCCGTTCGGCGACGCGGCCAAGGCGGCGCTGGCGAAGCTGCCGCAGGGGGTGGCTGACGACTGGGTCAACCGCGGCATCATCATCGGGGATTCCACAGCCGACAGTGGCCAAAAACCGGTCTATTCGCCGTTCTGGCAATTGCGCTCGACCTATTGGTGGCGCGCGGCCTTTCCGGCCAACAAGGACGTTCACGTCTCGCACCGCTACAAGCCCAGCGTGGGCGGCACATCCTCGGTCAGTTTCTTCAATGAAGGCCAGTTCCAGAACTCATACGCGGCCTACAAGAGCCGCTACTGCATGGACGACACATTCGAGAATGCGGTGCGCAAGGCGGCGAAGGACAATCCGGACGGCTATCCCAAATTCTACGAAAGCCGCATCGCCTATATTCTGACCACCGGCGGCAACTGGGCGGCGGGCACCATCGGCAAGTTCAAGCTGACCATTGACAAGGGCAACCCGAAAGCCCTGGTCTCGTTCTGCGGCGACAACGTCAAAAAGGTCGGGCCGACGCGTTTCGAGATGAAGGCGAACGATTTCTATCCCGAGCACGACATCGACATCCTCCTGCTTGTCCCGTCGGACAGCAATGGCGGGGATGCAAACTGATGCATGTCGCGATCCATGTCGCCATTGCCGAGAACGGCGTGATCGGGCGGGACGGCGGGTTGCCCTGGCGGCTCTCCACCGACCTCAAGCGGTTCAAGGCCGACACGATGGGCAAGCCCATCATCATGGGCCGCAAGACCTATGAAGGCATCGGCCGGCCGCTGCCGGGCAGGCTGAACATCGTCGTCACCCGCGACAAGGCCTGGCGTGCCGAGGGCGTCGAGGTGGCGCATACGCTCGAAGCCGCGATCCAGCTGGCAACCGTGCGCGGACGCCGCATGACGGGCGTCGACGAGGTCTGCATCATCGGCGGCGGCGAAATCTATGCCCAGGCGCTGCCGCTGGCCGAGCGCCTGCACGTGACCCATGTGCTGGCCGCCGTCGATGGCGACGCGCATTTCCCGCCGATCGACCCTGATGCATGGCAAGTGGTCAGTTCGCGGGAGATTGCGTCAGGAGAAAAGGACAGCCATGCGACGCGCTATACGGTTTATGAGCGCCGCCGCGAGATAGTTTGAAGATAAAGGACGACAAAGGGTCGCTACCGGCCCAAAACGGATGAAGTCGGCGGCGCATCGCGTTGAAAGCGCGCCGTGGCGTCCCTATAGAAGAACGACACTGGATTTGCGCCGTAACCGCGGCGCTTGAGGGAATTCCAAGCGAAAGGACATTCATGCCCTGGAACGACAAAGGTGGCGGAGGCGGCGGCCCGTGGGGTGGCGGCGGTAACAATCAGGGACCCTGGGGGCAGGGACCGAAGGGGCCAAGCGGCCCGCAGGGGTCGCCTCCCGACCTCGAGGACATCATTCGCCGTGGCCAGGATCGGCTGCGGCGCGCGCTGCCCGGCGGCGGTGGCGCCAGTCCGGCGGTGTTCGGCCTGATTGCCGCGGTGCTGGTTGTTCTGTGGGCCTTCCAGGCGGTCTATACCGTGCAGCCCGACGAGGTCGCGGTCGAACTGCGCTTCGGCAAGCCGAAGGCCGAGCTTTCCCAGCCAGGCCTGCATTTCCACTGGTGGCCTCTCGAGACCGTCGAGACGGCGAAGATTTCAGAGCAGCTTGTCGACATTGGCGGCGGCAATACCAGCGGCAACGGGCTGATGCTCTCGGGCGACCAGAATATCGTCAATGTGCAGTTTTCGGTGGCCTACCAGGTCTCCGATCCCCGCGCTTACCTGTTCGACGTCTCCGACCCGGACGGCATGCTGCGGCAGGTTGCCGAGAGCGCCATGCGCGAAGCCGTCGGCCGCCGGCCGGCGCAGGACATTTTCCGCGACGATCGCCAGGGCATCGCGGCCTCGGTGCGCGAGATCATCCAGACGACGCTGGACGGCTACAAGGCCGGTCTCAACGTCAACGCCGTCTCCATCGAGGATGCGGCACCGCCACGCGAGGTGGCAGATGCGTTCGACGAGGTGCAGCGCGCCGAGCAGGACGAGGACAAGTTCGTCGAGCAGGCCAATCAGTATTCCAACCAGAAGCTCGGCCAGGCACGCGGCGAGGCGGCCCAGGTCCGCGAAGACGCGGCCGCCTACAAAAACCGTGTGGTGCAGGAAGCCGAAGGTGAGGCGCAGCGCTTCATCTCGGTCTACGACGAATATGCCAAAGCCCCCGATGTCACGCGCAAACGCCTTTATCTGGAAACCATGGAGAGGGTTCTGAAGGACTCGAGCAAGGTCATCGTCGAGCAGAACAACGGACAGGGTGTCTTGCCTTATCTGCCGCTGCCCGCATTGCAGCCGAAACCGCCAGCACCGGCCGCGCCCGCCGCGAACACGGGAGGTACCAAGTGATGGCCAACCGTCTTCCCATCGTCGTCGCCGTGGCGGCGGTCGTCCTGTTCCTGATCTATTCCTCGGTCTTCGTGGTCAATGCGCGCCAGCAGGCGCTGGTGCTCCGCTTCGGTGAGATCGTCGACGTCAAGAGCGAGCCCGGTATCTACTTCAAGGCGCCGTTCTCGTTCTTCGACGCGGATACGGTGCAACTGATCGAAAACAGGGTGCTGCGCTTCGACCTCGACAACATCCGTGTCCAGGTCTCGGGCGGCAAATTCTATGAAGTCGATGCCTTCATCGCCTATCGCATCTCGGATCCGCGCGTCTTCCGGGCCGCCGTGTCCGGTCAGATCGAACTGGCCGAAGCGCGGCTCAGGACGCGTCTCGACGCTGCCCTGCGCCGCGTCTACGGTCTGCGCGATTTCGAGGCCGCGCTTTCCGAAGAGCGTGCCGTGATGATGCGCGAAGTGCGCGATCAGCTCAGGCCCGACGCCACGTCGCTCGGCTTGCAGATCGAGGATGTTCGCATCCGCCGCACCGACCTGACGGCCGAAGTTTCACAGCAGACCTACGACCGCATGAAGGCGGAACGCCTGGCGGAGGCCGCGCGGCTGCGGGCACGCGGCAACGAAGCGGCACAGCGCATCACGGCGCGCGCCGATCGTGAAGTGGTCGAGATCGTTGCCGAAGCGCAGAAGGAGTCCGAGATCCTGCGCGGTGAGGGCGAGGCGCAGCGCAGTGCCACCTTCGCCGATGCCTACAAGCGCGATCCCGCCTTCTTCGACTTCTACCGGTCGATGAATGCCTATGGCACCGCGCTGGACAACACCGGGACGACCATGGTGCTGTCGCCGAGTTCGGAGTTCTTCCGCTACTTCCGCGATCCCGACGGCAAGGAAGGACCGGCGAAACCGACGGCGCCGGCTGCGCCGGCAGCGGCACCTGCCGCGCCGATGACACAACCCAGCACCGGCCAGTAACGGCCGGTGCAGGATTTCTTCGCGGCGATAGGCCTGGTCCTCGTCATAGAGGGCCTGGTCTATGGCGGCTTTCCCCGCCTTGCGAAGAAGCTCGCGGGCGAAGTTCTGTCGATGCCGGAGAATGCGTTGCGGATCGGCGGGCTGGCGGCGATCGCCATTGGTGTTGGCGTCGTCTGGCTGGTGCGGGGCGTGTAGAGGCGGCGG
Source organism: Mesorhizobium australicum WSM2073 (assembly GCF_000230995.2). Classification (NCBI taxonomy): domain Bacteria; kingdom Pseudomonadati; phylum Pseudomonadota; class Alphaproteobacteria; order Hyphomicrobiales; family Phyllobacteriaceae; genus Mesorhizobium; species Mesorhizobium australicum. The sequence goes on from NC_019973.1 coordinate 3,546,129, forward strand.
TTTGCGGAATAACGCTCGATTTACACTCCACCGATAGTCATAGCCGCAAACGTGCCGTATTTCTTGCCATCATGGCGCGACACGGCGTTTTCGTCGAAGCGCTTTTCTCTTTTAGAAATGCCGGGAGGCTTCTCGATGACATCCAACACCCTTTTGGACGCCGCTCGACGGACATTGGTCGCCGGCGCGGCAGCGCTGGTCCTGGGCGCCGTCGCCGTTCCGTCCTTCGTGGCCCCGACATTCGCCGCCGACGGACCGGCCTCGGTCGCCGACCTGGCGCAAGGCGTGCTTGGCGCGGTGGTCAATATATCGACCTCGCAGACGGTGAAGGGCACGGAAGGGCCGGGCGCGGTGCCGATGCCGCAACTGCCCGAAGGCTCGCCGTTCCAGGATTTTTTCGACGATTTCTTCAAGAACCGCGGTGGCGAAAAGGATGGCGGCTCGCAGAAGGTGCAGTCGCTCGGTTCGGGTTTCGTCATCGACGCCGAACAAGGCATCGTCGTCACCAACAACCACGTGATCGCCGATGCCGACGACATCGAGGTCAATTTCTCCGATGGCGTGACCTTGAAGGCGACGCTGGTCGGCACTGACACCAAGACCGACGTCGCGGTGCTGAAGGTCGATCCGAAAGGCCACAAGCTGACAGCGGTGAAATTCGGCGATTCCACCAAGATGCGCGTCGGCGACTGGGTGATGGCGGTCGGCAATCCGTTCGGCCTCGGCGGCACGGTCACGGTCGGCATCGTCTCGGCGCGCAACCGCGACATCAATTCAGGCCCCTATGACGACTTCATCCAGACCGACGCCGCGATCAACCGCGGCAATTCGGGCGGACCGCTGTTCAACAGCGCCGGTGAGGTCATCGGCATGAACACGGCGATCATTTCGCCGTCCGGCGGTTCGATCGGCATCGGCTTCTCCATTCCCTCGCAGCTCGCCTCTGGCGTCGTCGAGCAGTTGCGCCAATATGGCGAGACGCGGCGCGGCTGGCTCGGCGTGCGCATCCAGCCGGTGACGGACGACATCGCGGAAAGCCTCGGCATGGCGACCGCCAAGGGCGCGCTGGTGGCCGGCGTCATCAAGGGCGGACCAGTCGACAACGGCACCATCCAGGCCGGAGACGTCATCATCAAGTTCGACGGCAAGGACATCCATGAAATGCGCGACCTGCCGCGCGTCGTCGCCGAAAGCCCGGTGGGCAAGGCCGTCGACGTGCTGATCGTGCGCAAGGGTGTCGAGCAGACGGTGAAGGTGACGCTCGGCCGGCTTGAGGATGGCGAGAAGCTGGCCAGCGGCGAGAATGGCAATACCGACCAGGACAAGGGCGCTGACAAGGCTCCGGCCGTCTCGACCGCCTCGGTACTTGGCATGACGGTCGGCGAACTCAACGACGAGACGCGCAAGAAGTTCAGCATCGCCGGCGATGTCTCCGGCGTCGTCATCACCGACGTGGCCAAGGACTCCGCCGCCGCGGAACGCGGTATCCAGCCTGGCGAGGTGATCACCGAGATCGCGCAGGAGTCGGTCGCCACGCCCAAGGACGTCATGGAACGGATCGGCGCGCTGAAGGAGCAGGGCCGCAAGAACGCGCTCTTGATGCTGGCGTCGAAGACCGGTGAGTTGCGCTTCGTTACGATCCGGATGGATTGAAATTTCAATCCGGCGATTTGGAAAGGGCGGCTAACCCGCCGCCTTTTTTCTTGCCTGCCAGTCCTCGCGCGACAGCCGGTAGAGCACATGCCGCTTGAGCGCGGGATGGCTGTCTGGAATGCTGGGGTGGTCGAAATCGCTCGATGGGTCGGCTGTCATGCCGAGGCGTTTCATAACGGCGGTCGAGCGGTGGTTTTCCGCCACGGCGAAGGAAACGATCTCGTCGACCGCCAATGTCTCGAAGCCGTAGGCCAGCCATGCCTCCGAGGCCTCGGTGACATAGCCCTTGCCCCAGAATTCGGGAGCCAACCGCCAGCCGATCTCGATTGTGTCGGCCGGCAGCGATGGTACATCATCGGTCGCGAGGAGGCCGACGAAACCGATGCATTCGCCGGTCGCCGCAATCTCGGCCGCGGCGAAGCCGTAGCCGTCCTCATCGACCCAAGCGCGGAACTCATCCATCTTGGCGTCGGCGGCGGCACGGTCGCGGCGAAACGGGAAGAACTCCATCACGCGATCATCGGAATTGATGCGATGGAACAATTCGCGGTCGCGATCCTCCCAATTGCGCAGGATCAGGCGTTCGGTACGGATTGGCTTCATTGGACGAATTCTTCCTGCCGGTAGCCCTGCAGATAGAGCAGCGCAGTGAGGTCGGCATGGTCGATCCGGACTTTTGCCTGCGCCGCGACGGAAGGCTTGGCATGCAGCGCGACACCGGTTCCGGCCAGGCGGATCATGTCGAGATCGTTGGCGCCGTCGCCGACGGCGATGGCATCGGCCGGCGTTAGGCCAAGACGGGCACAGATTTCGAGCAGCGCCTCGGCCTTGGCGGCGCGGCCGAGGATCGGCTCGCCGACCAGCCCGGTGAAGCGTCCGTCCTGGTCGAGAAGGCGGTTGGCGCGGTCTTCCTGAAAGCCAAGCATCGCAGCGATGCGCGTCGTGAAAACCTCGAACCCACCCGAGACGAGCGCCGTCCAGGCGCCGTTGGCGCGCATGGTTTGGACCAGCGCGCGGCCGCCCGAGGCCAAGGTCAGCCGATTGGCGACGATATGGTCGACGACGGCGGCATCGAGCCCCTTGAGGAGCGCCACGCGCTCGCGCAGCGCCGGCTCGAAGGCGATCTCGCCGTTCATCGACCGTGCGGTGATCGCCGCGACATGATCCTTGACGCCGATCTCGTCGGCCAACTCGTCGATGCACTCCTGGTCGATCATGGTCGAGTCCATGTCGGCGAGAAGGATTTTCTTGCGGCGTGTTTCAGCCTGCTGGACGATCACGTCGACGGGCTCAGCGGCCAGTGCGGTACGAAGGCTCGCGGTCGTTTCATCGGCCTGCGCCGCTGGCGGCAGGGCAATGTCACAGGCAATGCCTTCGGCCAGCCATACGACAGCGCTTGCGCCCACCGACCGTGAGGCCATATTCGCAAGCGATGGCGACAGAGCGCGATCGGCGGGACGGGAAACAAGCGTGGCAATGAGCGGCATCGAGAATTCCGGCACGGATGCGGGCGAAGGCCGCGTGAAGAACGCGATCCTGATAGCCGGGCCGACCGCCAGCGGCAAGTCGGCGCTGGCGCTTGAACTGGCCGAACGCACAGGCGGCGTCATCGTCAACACCGATTCCATGCAGGGCTATGCGGTTCTCGACGTGCTGACGGCCCGGCCGCAGGCGGCCGAGCTCGCACGAGCGCCGCATTTTCTCTATGGGCATGTCCATCCCGGCACCGCCTACTCGACCGGCGCCTGGCTGCGCGACGTTATGAAACTCATTGATGACGGGACGCTCTCGCGGCGGCCAATCTTCGTCGGTGGCACCGGCCTCTACTTTCGTGCGCTGTCTGAAGGGATTTCGGAAATGCCTGATATTCCGCAACGGATACGCGACCGCTGGCGCTACGAATTGAAGGAGCAAGGCGCGGTCAAGCTGCATGCCTTGCTGCTACGCGAGGATTCGAGCGTCGCCATGCAGTTGAAGCCAACCGACAGTCAGCGCATCGTGCGGGCGCTCGAGGTGCTCGACGCCTCCGGCCGGTCGATCTTGGACTGGCAGGCAGAGCGCGGCCTCCCGCTCATCGACAGGCCGAGCGCGCATTTCCTGGTCGTCGAGCCGGATCGGGCAGCATTGGTTGACCGCATCGAAAGGCGTTTCGACCAGATGCTGGACAAGGGCGCGCTGGAGGAAGTCAAGCAGCTTGCGGCCCTTCGTCTGGATCCAGACCTGCCGGCGATGAAGGCGATCGGGGTTCGCGAGCTCCAGGCCGCGATCTCAGGGCAGTCGAGCTTTCCCGAGGCGATCGAGCGCGCCAAGATCGCGACAAGGCAATATGCCAAGCGGCAAGCCACCTGGTTTCGCCATCAGCTGGGGCCGGAATGGCAGAGACTTCGCCCCGGTGACGATCTCGAAACCACGATCCAAACACTTGTTGCTAATGCAACTTAAAAAGTTGCCCCTGAGGGAAGGGTTCTCGCCGAAGTTGTCGGAATTAACGCTCCGTAAGTCGGTCCCTGCGATAAGGTCATGGGGTATTTTTCCATCGGGGAGCAGATGCGTTTCCACAAAGCGGAATCCGCTTTTTTCGTCTTTATCTTCGTGATCCTGGCTGCTGGCCTGGTGACCCTGCACGCCTATGGGCAACTGCAATCCTTCGCCACTGAACTCCATACGGCCTCCGGCCTGGACAAGGTCATCTACCTCAACAAGCTCCTGTTCGCGACTGGCGTACTGCTCGCCACCGCGCTGTTTTTCGGCATCTTCTTCATCTATCCGCTGATCCGCAAGCAGGCGACCGAAGAGGGCAAGTTGCGCGCCATGACGGTGTCGCTCAGCGCCCGCTCCGAAACGCTCGAGCATGCCGCCCTGACCGACGGCCTGACCGGCATGCAGAACCGGCGCTATTTCGACGACGCGCTGAAGGAATATCTCGAGGAGTTCCGGCGCATCGAAAAACCGGTCGGGCTGATGATCCTCGATCTCGACCATTTCAAGCAGGTCAACGACACGCACGGCCACGATGTCGGCGACGAGGTGCTCAAGGCTGTCGCCAGATGCCTCAAGGACATGACACGTTTCCACGATGTGGTGGCGCGCCTGGGTGGTGAGGAGTTCGCCGTGGTCACGCCCAACATGGAGGCGGCCCTTCTGGCCAAATTCGCTGAGCGCATCCGCAAGGCGATCGCCAACATGTCGATCCTCTCCGGCAACAATGTCCGGCTCAAGATCACCACCAGCGTCGGGCTTGCCGTCTGGGATCGCAAGGAAACGGCGGAGGAATTCTATCGCCGCGCCGACCGCCAGCTCTACGAAGCCAAAAGGCAAGGCCGCAACCGCGTCTGCGCCTAAGATCCCATCACTGAATTCGTGATGCTGGCCGCTTGATGCCGGCTTCTGCGCTTCCGGCCTTCGCCGGCCGAAGCACTTATGAGACGTTGCGCTTTAAGGCTGCGGCCGGCGAAGGCCGATGCTCGCGGACCAAAACACCAATCGGCTCAGCCTGACCAACTCCCTGACGGGCTTCGCCCAAGCTTTCCGACGAAGACGGGATAGGCCGCTTGCACGGATTCTCGGGACTATTCATGGAGGCCTGACGCTCAGCTCAATCGTTCTGCGGGCGCAGGCCGAAGGTGGCGGGTTTGAGGCCGTAGCGTGTGTCGAAATCTTCGTCCGACTGCACGCGCGCCGCCGCCGGCGCTTTGCGGTAGTCGGGGTCGCCCGCCTGCCGGCCGGAATCGACCACCTCGGCGAAAGCCATCGCCTGGCTCTGCGGTTTCGGCACGTTACGCAGCCGCTCCACGATCGCCACCAGGTCGACCTCGCCGGCCTTGGACGTCACGTCTTCCTCGCGCTTGGCCGTGCCTGGAAGCAGGTGAGCGGGCAGTCTTTCGAATTTCAGCCGCATGGTCGTCGCCACGCCTTCGCCGAAGGCGATCGCTTCGCGCTGGCCCATGGAGGACAGGAACGCGAGCGTGGAGGCAGAAGAGTCGGCGATTGCCGAGCGGATGATCGCCTGGTCCTGCTCGTTGGCGAGCCGCATGGCGAAGAAGGTCGAGCACTGCGAGAGAATGGTCGGGTCGAGCTCGCCGGGGCGCTGGGTGACGACGCCGAGATAGCAACCATATTTGCGGCCTTCCTTGGCGATGCGCGACAGCGCGTGCCGGGTCGGCGCGAAGCCGAGACGCGCATCGGCGGGCATGTAGCGGTGCGCTTCCTCGCATAGGAACAACAGCTGCAGCTTGCCTTCGCTCCACAGAGCAAGGTCGAAGGCCAGACGCGCCAGCACCGAGCAGACGGAATTGACCACTTCCGACGGCATGCCGGCCATCTCGAAGCAGGTCACCGGACGGCCATGATGCGGCACGCGGAAGATGTTGCCGATCGTTTCGTGGATGGTGTCCTCGATCAGGCGCGAATTGAACATGAAGCGGTAGCGCGGATCGGCCGCCGCCGATTCGATGCGTGTCTTCAGCGATTTGAGGGTCGGACGATCGGTCTTGCTTTCGAGCATGCCCATGCGCTCGTCGATCTGCTTGAGCAGGTCGGCGATGCGGTAGGGCACCGGCGTATCGGCGGTCAGCGCATCGCTGCCGCGCCTCAGGTAGGCGCCTGAACCGGGGTTGCGATAGAGGTTCTTGGCGAGCGGAATGAGGTCGCGAAGGGCATCGATCTCTTCCGGCACCGTCTCGCGTCCGCGAAACAGCACTTCGGCGAATTCCTCCATCGTGAACATCCAGAACGGCAGGTCGAGCGTCTTGGAATCGACCCTGACGCAATATTCTGGCAGCGAGGCCGCGAACTCGTTGTGCGGATCGAGGATCAGGATGCGCAGGTCCGGTCGCGCCGCGATCGACTTGCGCAGCAGCAGCGACACCGCTGTCGACTTGCCGACGCCGGTCGTGCCGACAATGGCGAAGTGGCGCGCCAGCGTGTCATCGATGGCGATGTTGGCGGCGATCGCCTCGTCCTGCGCCAGCGAGCCGATGGTGATCGAATGGCGGCCGGCCAGGTCATAGACCGCCTGCAGGTCGCGGGTGCGGATGCGGTGCGCGACAGCGCCGATATGCGGATAGATGGTGATGCCGCGGTCGAAGATCGGCTTGGCCCCGGGTTCGGCGCCGTCACGGACTTCGCCGATCAGCTCGATGCTGACCTCGATGGCGTTCTTGCCGTCACTGTTCCAGGCCAGATCCGACTTGCCGATCGCGTAGACCAGGCCGACGGTTCGCGTCGTGCCAAGATTGATCGAGATCATCTTGCCGACCGTCCACAGGCCGGTGATCGCGCCGTCGGCGTCGTCGGCATAGGCGCTGATGGTGGCGCGCGCACCGTCGCATTGCACGACATTGCCCAGGATGCGCTTGTCGTGCTGGTCGGCTGTGCGGCGCTCCTGCGATGTCGGTTCTCCGACCGAAGCTTCGCGTTCGACATACATGGACAGGCCAATCCCCATTTCCCTTGAGGCCGTACCCTACAGAAACGGGGTTAAGGTCGGATGAGGTCGGATGGTGTAGAGAGGATTAAGGTCCTGGTGAAAATTGCTTTGAAATGGCTCTTCACGCACTTATTGGTTTCGTTATAATGGACGAATGGATGATATAGCGAACGACATTTCCTCGACCATCGGCAGGCGTATCCATACCGAAAGGACCATGCGGGACTGGTCGCTGGCCGAACTCGCCGAACAGTCCGGTGTTTCCAAGGCAATGCTGAGCACGATCGAGCGTGGCGTGACCAGCCCGACGGCGGCACTTCTGGTGCGCATAGCGGCGGCCTTCGGCATGACGCTCTCGACCCTCATCGCACGGGCGGAATTGCAGGGCGGCGGGCTGCTGCGCGCAGCCGGCCAGCCAGTGTGGCGCGACCCCGACACAGGCTATGTCAGGCGGCATTTGTCGCCGGCCTGCGACATGCCGCTCGAACTGATCAAGGTCCATCTGCCGGCGGGCGCGAAGGTCAGCTTGCCGGCGGCTTCCTACGCCTTCATCAAGCAGCAGATCTGGCTGATCTCGGGAAAACTCGAATTCACCGAGGGTGACCAGGTGCACAGGCTCGAACCGGGCGACTGCCTGGCGCTCGGAGCGCCGTCGGATTGCACCTTTCATGCGCTGGAGCCGGGCGCCGATTATCTCGTCGCCCTGGTCAGGAGCTGACGTCATGGCACGACGGCCAAAGCGCTCCCACAATGGGGGGCCGCCTCTTGACGACTACAAGGGGCCGCCATGGGGCAAGGGCGATCCATACATCTTCCTGGCCTGGCAGGCCGCGCACGCCAATGCATGGAAGGCGCCGAGCCGCGAAGTCATGCTGATGCGGATGGACAAGGCCGAACGGCTGGGGCTGACCTATGAGGAGTACACGCTCGAGATCCTGGAGCGCGGTCGGCATCTCAAGGAAGAAGACACCGAACGCATCGGCGCCATCAAGGCCGCGCGCAAGCGGCGGCGTGTGCGCCATCTCGACTGAAGCGGCGCTGTCGACCCATCAATCGTTTCCAGAGGACCAGGTATGAACGTCATAGAAATCGGGCCGTTGACCGCAAGCCGGGAAACACTCGCACAGCTGACCGATCTGCTGGTCGAAACGGTTGCCGCCGGCGGATCGGTCAGCTTCATGCATCCGCTGGCGTTGGATGTTGCCAGCGCGTTCTGGGAGACGTCGCTGGCCGCGGCGGCACGAGGGCAAAGAATGGTGCTTGGGGCATGGGACGGCGGCGCTCTGGTCGGCACCGTCACCCTGCTGCTCGACTGTCCGCCCAATCAGCCGCATCGGGCCGAGATCGCCAAGCTGATGACATCGGTCGGGCAGCGGGGCAGGGGTGTCGGGACGCGCCTGATGCGAGCCGCCGAACGCCTCGCGGCGGAGAAGGGACGCACGCTGCTGGTTCTGGATACGGCGAGCGAAGAGGGTGCGTCGGGACTTTATGAGAAGCTTGGCTTCACCTTGGCCGGCGAAGTTCCGGACTATGCGCTGAAGCCGCATGGCGGGCTGACGGGCACGCTGATCTACTGGAAGCGCATCGGCACAGCGTCGCGGTAACGCCAGTCACTCATGCCTTCCCGGCGAGGCGCTTCAGCAGCCAATGGCGGAAATCCTGCTCGGCGCTGGTCAGGTGCGCGGTCGACGGCCCCGTCAGGAAATGCCCTGACGTGCTGGGCAGCTCAAAAACGGAAAGCCGGACCAGCGCTCCGCCGTCGAGCGCCGCGTCGATTAGGGGCCGCGACCCAAGGAGGACGCCGGCACCGGCGCTCGCCGCATGCATGGCGGCAACGAAACTGTCGAAGCGATGCGAGCGCCGGGGATGGCCGGCCAATCCGGCCGCCGCGAACCATTCGGCCCACATCTCGCGTGCGCCGGCCACCAGAAGCAGCGGCAGCGATGTCCAGTCGGCGGCACTGGCCAAGGCCGGGCTTGCCACCGGCACAAGCCGCTCGGCGGTCAGCCTCTCGGCCTCGCGTCCGGGAAAGGATCCGTTGCCGAAACGGATGTCGAGCGCCGAGCCTGGCAAATCGTAGTCGGTCGGGCGATGGATCGTCACCAGATCAAGCTGGATGCGCGGCAGCGCCTCGGCGAGGTCGGGCAGCGCCGGAACCAGCGCCAGCAGCGCAAACGAGATCGGCACCCGGAGCGAGACGGTCTGGACGGCGCGCGGTTCGAACAGTTCCGTGGTGCTGCTGCCAATGGTGGCGAAGGCCGACTGGATGTGGGGCAGGTAGGCGGCACCTTCCGGCGACAGCGCGACCCCACGCGCCAGCCGCGAGAACAGACGCGTCTTCAGCCTTTCCTCGAGCAGCCGGATGTGCTGGCTGACGGCCGCCTGGGTCAGGCCGAGTTCGGCTGCCGCCGCGGTGAAGTTCGACAGCCGTGCCGCAGCCTCGAAACTGCGCAGCCAGTCGAGTGGAGGAAGGGTAGGAGCGGTTCGCCGTGCCATTACCAAATCGCTGCCATTGGCCAAAAAATGATAATTGGAATTATACCTTTCGGGAGGTCAACATGCAATCCAAACCACGGCACGACCGTGGGCAACAAGGCGACAGGACGGATTTCCATGCTCACCCACGTGCTGGTTGGCGATGAAGGCAGAACAATCGAACTTGGTTGGACAGAAGGCAAGCGTACCCGCTTCCACGCCGTCTGGCTGCGCGACAACGCGCTTGACGACAAGACGCGCAGCGCCGGCAATGGCCAACGCCTGATCACCATCCTCGACATTCCGGCGAAGACGAGAATTGGCGCTGCCGCCATCAAGGCCGGAGCGCTGGAGATCAGCTTCGAGCCGGAGGGAAAAACGGTCAGCTTTCCCGCCCAATGGCTGCGTGCGAACGCCTATGATCGCGACGAGACACGCCAGCCTGGTTGGACAGGCGATGTCATCCAGCGCTGGACCAGGGCGACGATGCAGAACGCGGTGCCGCGCGCCAGCTATCCGGCGGCCTTGCATGGCCGCGGTGTCCTGCGCGAATGGCTTTCGGCGGTGAGGACTTATGGTTTTGCGGTGATGGACGGGCTGCCGGCCGAATCCGGGGCGCTGTGCAAGGTGTCCGACCTGTTCGGCTATATCAGGGAGACCAATTACGGGCGCTGGTTCGAAGTGCGCGCCGAGGTCAACCCGAACAATCTCGCCTACACCAATCTCGGCCTGCAGGCGCATACCGACAATCCCTATCGCGATCCGGTGCCGACGCTGCAGATCCTGTCCTGCATCGAGAACACGGTGGAGGGCGGTGAATCCAGCGTCGTCGACGGCTTTGCCGTCGCGGCCGCTCTTCAAACGGAAAATCCCGAAGGTTTTCGGCTGTTGAGTTCCCATGCGGCGCGGTTCGAATATGCGGGGTCGTCCGGCGTGCGGCTGCAGGCGAAGCGCCCGATGATCGAGCTTGGACCCGACGGCGAACTGATCTGCATCCGCTTCAACAACCGTTCGCTGGCGCCGACCGTCGACGTGTCGTTCGCCGAGATGGGCGCTTATTATGCCGCCTACCGCCGCTTCGCCGAGCTGATCGAGGATCCATCCTTCGAAGTCACCTTCAAGCTCGAGCCCGGCCAGGCCTTCATCGTCGACAACACCCGCGTCATGCATGCCCGCAAGGCGTTTTCCGGCACCGGCAAGCGCTGGCTGCAGGGATGCTACGCCGACAAGGACGGCCTGTTGTCGACGCTCGCGGCGATCGAACACGGCTTCAAGGAGGCCGCGGAATGATCGGCCAGGATCTGAACGCGGACACCATCGTCGAATTCATCGCCGACATTTTTGAGCGCCGGGGCGCCGAATCCTATCTCGGCGAGCCGGTGACGATGTCCGAGCATATGCTGCAAGGGGCTTGGCTGGCGGAACAGGATGGAGCCCCAGACGTGCTGGTGGCCGCCGCGCTGCTGCACGACATCGGCCATTACACCAGCGAGTTCGGCACCTATTCGCCTGACGATGTCGAGGACAAGCACCATGACGAGGCCGGCGGCGAAGTGCTGGCGCCGTTCTTCCCGCCTGTCATCGTCGAGTGCGTCCGGCTGCACGTTGCCGCCAAGCGCTATCTCTGCGCCGCCGACCCGACCTATTTCTCCAGGCTGTCGCCGGCTTCGGTTCATACCTTGTCGCTGCAGGGCGGACCGATGAGTGCCGACGAGGTGGCTGCGTTCCGCGAGAACCCGTTCCATGAGGAAGCGGTGCGGGTTCGCATCTGGGACGAGGGCGGCAAGGTCGCCAATATGCGGACGCGGGCGTTTCGCGACTATGTGCCGTTGCTGCAGCGCGTCGTGCACGACTTCGCCAATCGGCCCTGACGAGACCAATGATCAGGAGGAGACAGCCATGTGCTTCTGCTTCGACGGCGAAAGCGCGGTGGCGGCATACCGGCCCTGCCGCGAGCGTTTGGCTGACGAGGGCGTTTTCACGCCATCGCCGACCAGCCCCAGCGGCGAACTCGCCGCTGCCGCCTTGTTCGACGTCGCCGACGCGGGACAGGTTCACCGTGTCGATGCGGGAGACGCGACCTATCCCTTGTGATGGACCTGCTGCAGCCCGTAGACTGGTGTCGGCAAGCCAACCTGCCGGGCTTTGAGCTGCAGCGCCAGATATTGCGAATAGTGGCGTGACTGATGGAGGTTGCCGCCATGGAACCACAGCGCCTCCTGCTGGGTCGGCTTCCACATGTTGCGCTGCTCGCCTTCCCAGGGGCCGGGATCCTTGGCGGTGTTGGAGCCAAGGCCCCAGACCTTGCCGACCTTGTCAGCCACCTCCTGCGAGATGAGGTCCGCCGCCCATCCGTTCATCGAGCCGTAGCCTGTGGCGTAGATCACGAGATCGGCCGGCAATTCGGTGCCATCGGCGAATTTGACGCCGGTTTGCGTCAATTCCCGCACCGCCGCACCTGGTCCGCTCTTGAGCTTGATCGAGCCGTCTATGACCAGGTCGCAGGCGCCGACATCGATGTAGTAACCCGAACCCCGGCGCAGATATTTCATGAACAGGCCTGAGCCGTCATCGCCCCAGTCGAGCAGGAAGCCGGCCTTTTCCAGGTCCGCGTAGAACTTCGCGTCGCGTTCCTTCATCTGCTGGTAAAGCGGGATCTGGAACTCGTGCAGGATGCGATAGGGCAGGGAGGCGAAGATCAGGTCGGCCTTGCGCGTCGTCATGCCGTTCTCCACCGCCTGCTCGGAATAGAGTGCGCTGAGCCCGATATCCATCAGTGTGTCGGACTTGACGATATGGGTGGAGGAGCGCTGCACCATGGTAACGTCCGCGCCTCTCTCCCAGAGAGCCGCGCAGATGTCGTGGGCGGAGTTGTTGGAGCCGATGACCACGACCTTCTTGCCGCGATATTTGTCGGGGCCGGGATGGGTCGAGGAATGCTGCTGCTCGCCCTTGAAGATGTCCTGGCCCTTGTATTTCGGCCAGTTCGCCTTGCCGGACATGCCGGTGGCCAGCACCAACTGCTTGGGCTTGAGCACGATCTCTTCGCCGTCTCGCTCGACCACGACGGTCCATTCCTTGGCCGTCTCGTCGTATTTCGCGGATTTAGCCGAGGTGGAGGACCAGTAGTTCAGCTCCATCACCTTCGTGTACATCTCCAGCCAGTCGCCGATCTTGTCCTTCGGGGCGAAGACCGGCCAGTTCTTGGGGAAGTCGATATAGGGCAGATGGTCGTACCAGACCGGATCGTGCAGGCAGAGCGACTTGTAGCGCTTGCGCCAGGAATCGCCGGGACGCTCGTTCTTCTCAATGATGATGGCCGATACGCCGAGCTGGCGCAGGCGCGCGCCGAGCGCAATGCCGCCCTGGCCACCGCCGATGATCACGACATAAGGCTGCTTGCCGCGGCCGAGTTCGGCGATCTCGTCATCACGCTCCTCGCGCCAGGATTTCCTGTCCTTGCCGTGACCGTGCTTGGCGCCGAGCGGCCGATTGAAACCGGCCTTCTCCTCATGGCCCTTGAGTTCGGCCATGGTGGTGAGCAAGGTCCAGATCAGGTCGCCCTTGAACCGCACCAGGCCGAAGCCGCGCGCCACCTCGGTCTCGAAGGTGATCCAGGCGGTGGTGACGCCGTCCGCCTCGGTCGCCTCCTCGCCTTCGGCCACCCTCCAGTCGCTCGGCCGGGTTCCAGCCAGCGTCGCTTTCAGCATGTCGCGGACCTGCTCCTGGCCCTCCATCGTCCTGAGATTCCAGGTGAAGGTGACGAGGTCGCGCCAGTAGCAATCCGCCTGGAAACAGTTGACCGCCGCGTCGATGTCGCCGGTCTCCAGCGCCTTGCCAAGCTTGTCGAGCAGGGCCTGCGCCTTCGTGGTGGGTGTTCTCTCGAGCATGGTTTCTCCTCCGGTTGTCGGTTTCCAAGAACGCCTGTTCAGGCTTCCACTGGAACAGCAAGCGGCCGGCCAGGACCTCCCTGCCTGGGGATGGGGCTCCCATTCGCCGGCAACGCGTCTCCTCCCAGGCACGTCGTCAGCCCGGCATAGTGGTGCGTCGATGGGATGGGCTCAACTGTACTATGGTAGCGCGCGGCGGAGCCGATCTCACGGCTGAGTGAATTCGTGCGGTACCCCATTGACGACCCCGCGACTTCGCCTTTATGGTCCGCCACCATGAAAACGGCACTCATTCTCGTAGGAAGGCGCGTGGGCAAGGCGGTGTAACCGCCGGGCGAAAACCCCCCATGCGCAGACACAGGCTCCCTCGGGGGCCTTTTTTATTGCCTGAAACACGACTAAACGACCAGCAACGCCCAATGGCGGACAGTACGGGACCAGACCGATGAGCAATGGACAGAACGAGCGGCGCGAGATGGCAGGTAGGGAAATGACCGGCGCCGAAATGGTGGTGCAGGCGCTGAAGGACAATGGCGTCAAGCATGTCTTCGGTTATCCCGGCGGCGCCGTTCTCCCGATCTATGACGAGATCTTCCAGCAGGACGAGGTCGAGCACATCCTCGTGCGGCACGAGCAGGGCGCCGGCCATGCGGCAGAGGGATATGCGCGGTCGACCGGCAAGGCCGGCGTCATGCTGGTGACATCGGGTCCCGGCGCCACCAATGCGGTGACGCCGCTGCAGGATGCGCTGATGGATTCGATCCCGCTGGTCTGCCTGACCGGTCAGGTGCCGACCTCGCTCATCGGCTCCGACGCGTTCCAGGAATGCGACACGGTCGGCATTACGCGGCCCTGCACCAAGCACAACTGGCTGGTGAAGGACGTCAACGAACTCGCCGCGACCATCCACGAGGCGTTCCATGTCGCGACGACCGGCCGTCCCGGTCCGGTCGTGGTCGACATCCCGAAGGACGTGCAGTTCGCCAAGGGCTTTTATGTGCCGCCGCAGATCGCGCCGCGCACCAGCTACCAGCCCAAGGTCCAGGGCGACCTGGAGAAGATCAAGGCGGCGGTCGAACTGATGGCCGGCGCCAGGAAACCGGTGATCTATTCGGGCGGCGGTGTCATCAATTCCGGCCCTGAAGCGAGCCATCTCTTGCGCGAACTGGTCGACCTCGCCGGTTTCCCGATCACCTCGACGCTGATGGGGCTCGGCGCCTACCCGGCGTCGGGCAAGAACTGGCTCGGCATGCTCGGCATGCACGGCACCTACGAAGCCAACATGGCCATGCATGACTGCGACGTCATGCTCTGCATCGGCGCGCGCTTCGACGACCGTATCACCGGCAGGCTGAATGCGTTCTCGCCGAACTCGCGCAAGATCCACATCGATATCGATCCGTCCTCGATCAACAAGAACGTCCACACCGAAGTGCCCATCATCGGTGATGTCGGGCGGGTGCTGGAAGACATGGTGCGGCTGTGGCGGGCAACCGCCAAGGCCGACAAGAAGGCGCTCTACCCCTGGTGGGAGCAGATCGCCAAATGGCGCGGGCGCGATTCACTCGCCTTCAAGATGAACAACGACGTGATCATGCCGCAATACGCCATCCAGCGGCTCTACGAGCTGACCAAGGACATGGATACCTACATCACCACCGAGGTCGGCCAGCACCAGATGTGGGCGGCGCAGCATTATCATTTCGAGAAGCCGAACCGCTGGATGACCTCGGGCGGGCTGGGCACGATGGGCTACGGCCTGCCTGCCGCGCTCGGCGTGCAGATCGCGCATCCCGATGCGCTGGTCGTCGATATTGCCGGCGATGCTTCGGTGCAGATGACCATGCAGGAGATGAGCGCCGCCGTGCAGCACGACGCGCCGATCAAGATCTTCATCCTCAACAACCAGTATATGGGCATGGTGCGCCAGTGGCAGCAGCTGCTGCACGGCAATCGGTTGTCGCACTCCTACACCGAAGCGATGCCCGATTTCGTCAAGCTGGCCGAGGCCTATGGCGGCCATGGCATTCGCTGCGACAAGCCAGACGAACTGGATGACGCGATCAAGGAGATGATCTCGGTCAGGAAACCGGTGCTGTTCGACTGCCGCGTGGCGACGCTCGCCAACTGCTTCCCGATGATCCCGTCTGGCAAGGCGCATAACGAGATGCTGTTGCCGGACGAGGCCACCGACGAGGTAGTGGCCAATGCAATCGACGCCAAGGGCAGGGAACTGGTGTAGACGACGGACCGGGGCAGGGCTTGTCAAGATAAGCCGTGCGGAAACAGATAGTTAGATCAAGAATTTGAGATTCATGTCATGAACGCACAGCACCTTCAACCCACCGGTTCCGCCTACTTCATCGCCAAGGAAACGGAACGGCCGGAAAACCACACGCTTTCCGTGCTGGTCGATAACGAACCGGGCGTGCTCGCCCGGGTCATCGGCCTGTTTTCCGGGCGTGGCTACAACATCGAGAGCCTGACCGTCTCGGAAACCGAGCATGAAAAACACCTGTCGCGCATCACCATCGTGACGCGCGGCACGCCGCATGTGCTGGAGCAGATCAAGCATCAGCTCGAGCGCATCGTGCCGGTGCATCGCGTGGTCGATCTCACCGTGCGTTCGCACGAGTTCGGACAGGAGCGGCCGCTGGAACGGGAACTGGCGCTGGTCAAGGTTGCCGGCACCGGCGAGGCCCGGGTCGAGGCGCTCAGGCTCGCCGACGCGTTCCGCGCCAGCGTCATCGACGCCAACACCGAGCATTTTATCTTCGAGATCACCGGCAAGGGCTCCAAGCTCGACCAGTTCATCGCCATTATGAAGCCGCTCGGCCTGGTCGAGATCTGCCGCACCGGCGTGGCAGCCATGAACCGCGGCCCGCAGGGGATGTAGCAGTCATACGAAATTAAAGTTCAGCAATCACGGTCGGGCGAGGCGATCCGAAAAGCGAACTGAGACTTGGTGGCGCATGACCCCACGACAAGATCTGGTGATACATGTGATGATGTACGCACTGATCGCATACTCGATCTGGGTGCTTGCCCACGGCTGGGTGACGATGACAGTCCCAGCCTTACGAGGCAATGAATGGGTTGCCTATGCGGATAATCCAACCAGATTCTGGGACCTGATCTTCTTCCACGCGGGGTCCATTGTCATCTTCAGTTGGCTTCTCTGGGCTCTGAAGTATCGCCGTCGGAACTGACGCGCCGCTGGCCGTACAGGCGGATCACTGCGGCGCGCATTGGACCACTCGAATGACGTTGCGTCCGGCGCCCGGTCGATTTAAGTCAGTATTGCTGACCTTTGGAGCCGTCATGACCCTCGACGCCTTCCTTGCCCTGCTGCTCTACGCCCTGGTGACCTCGGTCACGCCGGGCCCGAACAACTTTATGCTGCTGGCGTCGGGCGTGAATTTCGGCATCGTGCGGACTATCCCGCATATGCTCGGCATCAGCATCGGATTTCTCGTCCTTTTGCTTGCCGTCGGCTTCGGGCTTGGGGCGGTGCTGACCGCGTTCCCCGCGCTGCACACCGGGCTTAAGATCGCCGGCGCCGTCTATCTGCTCTACCTGGCCTGGAAGATTGCCATGTCCCGCTCGCTCAGCGGCAAGGGCGAGACGGATGCGCGGCCGATGCGATTCATCGATGCGGCGGCCTTCCAGTGGGTCAACCCCAAGGCTTGGGTGATGGCAATCACCGCGATGGCCGTCTATACCAATCCCGAACGGCCATTCTTGTCCGTCATTCTGATCGGCGTGGCCTTCACCGTGGTCAATCTTCCCAGCGTCTCGGTCTGGGCCGGATTCGGCACGGCACTGCGCGGCTTCCTGTCCGACCCGGTGCGGTTGAAATGGTTCAACATCGCCATGGGCGTGCTGCTGGCGGCGACGCTTTGGCCGATGCTGCGCTAGATAAGGCTGCCCTCTCGGAGGCCATTTTTCCGAGCCCATCCGGCTTCCGGCTTTGAGGATAGCCGGCTGCACAGCTATTGTGCAGTGCACATTAAATCTTCGTAATGCCGTGTTTTGGCCCTTTTCCGACAAACCCGCGTCCTATCTATTCGGCGAAATCGCGGCAGTGAGCCGGGAATTGCGCTAGAATACGACCACCTGGCTATGGCGTGTCGGACGGAGAGGTCTTTTGTCGATGCGTGGAAAAGTCATGCTTTCATTGCTGGCGGTCGCCTGTGTCGGCGCGGCCTGGCTCTATCTGTCGCCGGACGCGCTGAACAAGGCTCAGCAGTTCCTCGGCGCAAAGCAGGTCGCCGCGACAGACAAGCCAGCGACCGACAAGCCGGCGGCGGGGGACAAGGCGGCGGGTGGCGGCAACGGTGCCCGTTCGGCCTCGATCGTTTCGGCGACGGCGACGACCGCGGATTTCCCGATCCGCCGCTATGCCATTGGCTTCGTCTCCTCTCCGGCCGTGGTCAACATCAACGCGCGCGTCTCCAGCCAGATCGTGTCGATCGACGTCAAGGACGGGCAGATGGTGAAGGCGGGCGACCTCCTGTTCTCACTCGACGATCGGGCGCTGAAGGCGCAACTCGCCAAGGACCAGGCAGCGCTTGCCAAGGACCAGGCGCTGCTTGCCAGCTCGAACTCCGACCTTCAGCGCGCCAAGGACCTTGTCGCCAAGCAGGCCGGTACGCAGCAGACCTACGACCAGGCCGTTGCCGCGCAGAAGGCGGCGGCGGCGACCGTCGATGCCGACAAGGCGACGATCGACGCCGACAATGTCCAGCTTGGCTTTGCCACCATCACCGCGCCGATCGCCGGCAGGCTGGGTGCCGTGAATGTCGCCGTCGGCGACCTCGTCACCGTCAGCAACGGCAACAGCAGCACGGCGACGCCACTGGTAACCATCACCCAGATGGACCCGCTGCAGGTCAACTTCAATCTGCCGGAAAGCAACCTTGCGCTGCTTCACAAGGCGCTTGCCAATCCACAGCAGAACGCGGTGACGTTGATCCAGAACGGCGACCCGACGCCGATCGGCAAGGGTACGCTCGATTTCGTCGATTCCAGCGTCGACACCGCATCGGGCACGATCGCGACGCGGGCAAGCATTCCGAATGCCGATCTTTCCCTTTGGCCGGGCCAGTATGTGAATGTCGTGCTCGACGCCGGCATCATGCCGCGGATGACCTCGGTTCCGACCGTGGCGGTGCAGCCCAGCCAGAAGGGGCCGTTCGTGTACGTGGTCAAGCCGGACAGCACTGTCGAGATGCGGCCGGTGCAGGTGGCGCTGACCGAAGGCGCAAACAGCGCCATCAGCCAGGGGCTGAAAAGCGGCGAGAAGGTCGTCACCGAGGGCCAGACAAGGCTGAAGAACGGCGCCGCGGTGCATGAAGGCAAGGCGGCCGCGCCGAAGGTGGCCGAGGCGACCAACGCCGGCGAGGCGGCCCAATGATCTCCGAATTCTGTATCCGCAGGCCGGTCGCCACCCTTCTGATGTCGTTCGCCCTCGTGCTGGGCGGACTGTTCGCCTACAAATTCCTGCCGGTGGCGGCACTGCCGAGCGCCGAATTCCCGGTCGTCAACGTCTCGGCCTCGCTGCCCGGCGCTTCGCCGGAAACCATGGCCACATCGGTGGCGACGCCGCTGATCAAGCAGTTCGCGACCATCGCCGGCATCGATTCCATTTCGACCACCAACTCGCTCGGCCAGACCTCGATCGCCATCCAGTTCGTGCTCAACCGCAACATCGACGCGGCCGCCGCCGACGTCCAGGCGGCGATCGCGCGCACGCAGAAATCGCTACCGCCGCAGATGACGGCGCCGCCAAGCTACCGCAAGGTCAATCCGGCCGATGCGCCGATCCTCTTGATGTCGCTGGTCAGCGACACGGTGCCGCTGACCGACCTCGATGCCTTCGCCGAAAACGTCATCTCGCCGTCGCTGTCGACCATCGACGGCGTCGCGCAGGTCTCGATCTTCGGCCAGCAGAAATACGCGGTGCGCATCCAGATCGATCCGACCGCGCTTGCCGCGCGCGGCATCTCGATCGATCAGCTGCAGGCGGCGGTCGCGTCCGCCAACAGCAACACGCCGCTCGGCGTGCTGCAGAACAACAAGCAGCAGCTCACCATCACCGCCAACACGCAGCTTACCGACGCGGCCGGTTTCTCAAACCTCATCATCGCCACCAAGAACGGCCACCCGGTGCGGCTGGGCGAGGTGACCCGTGTCGTCGATTCGGTGCAGACCACCACGACCGCAAGCTGGTATGACGGTACCCGCGCGATCATCATGGCGGTGCAGCGCCAGCCGGACGCCAACACGGTCGACGTCGTCGACAAGGTCAAGGCGATGCTGCCGTCCTTCCAGGACCAGATGCCGGCCGCAGCCCAGATCAAGCTGCTCAACGACCGCTCGAGCTCGATCCGCCAGGCGGTCGACGACGTGCAGTTCACGCTGCTTTTGACCATCGCGCTGGTGGTGATGGTGATCTTCGTGTTCCTGCGTCGCGTCACGGCGACCATCATCCCGGCCGTGGCGGTGCCGATCTCGCTGATCGCCACGCTCGGCGCGATGTTCCTGTTCGGCTTTTCCATCGACAACATATCGCTGATGGGCCTGACGCTCGCCGTCGGCCTTGTCGTCGACGATGCCATCGTGATGCTCGAAAACATCTTCCGCCATATGGAAGAGGATGGGCTGTCGGCCTTCGACGCGTCGCTGAAGGGCGCGCGCGAAATCGGTTTCACCATCATCTCGATCTCGATCTCGCTAGTGGCGGTGTTCATCCCGGTGCTTCTGATGGGTGGCGTGATCGGGCGCATCTTCAACGAGTTCGCCGTCGTGGTGACCGTCGCCATCCTGGCCTCCATGTTCGTGTCGCTGACGCTGACGCCGATGTTGTGCTCGCGGCTGCTGTCGGTGACCAAGGCCGACCGCGAGGCACATGGTGCTGGCCACAAGCGCGATTTCCTCACGCGCGGCTACGATCGGATTCTGAGCTTCTGCCTGCGGCACACCTTCCTGGTGTTCCTCGTCTTCGTCGGCACCGCGGCAGCCTCGGTGTGGCTGATCGAGGTTTCGCCGAAGGGTTTCTTCCCGCAAGAAGATATCGGCCAGATTTCGGTGACCACCATCGCGCGCCAGGACATTTCGTTCGACGCCATGGCCAAGCTGCAAGGGCAGGTGGCCAGCGTGTTCTCGAAGTCACCCTATGTCGACCATGTGGCGTGGTCGGCGGGCAGCGGTAACAATGCGCTGAACCAGGGACAGCTCTTCGTCCAGCTCAAGGGCAAGGACCAGCGTCCCGATATCGAGAAGGTGCTTGCGGATCTGCGCAAGCAACTGGCCGGCGTGGCGGGTATCGAGACCTACATGCAGCCGGTGCAGAATCTGCGGCTCGGCTCGCGCTCGTCGGCCAGTGCCTACCAGCTTGTGGTTCAGGGCCTCGATACCGGCCTGACGGATCAGTGGGCGCAGAAACTGAATGACGCGATGGCGGCCGACCACATGACCTTCACCGACGTCACCAGCGACCTGCAGAACAACGCCTTGCAGGCGACGCTGGTGGTGGACCGCGACAAGGCCGCCCAACTCGGTATCGACACCGACACGCTGCGCTCGGCTCTTTATGGCGGGTTCGGCACCAACCAGGTTTCAACGATCTTCGGCTCGGCCGACAGTTACGAAGTCATCGCCGAACTCGATCCCAAGATCGAATGGTCGCCGGAGCGGATGCTTGCCATCCAGATGCGGACGGCGAGCGGCAGCCTAGTGCCGCTCGGCGCCTTCGCCAGGGTCGACCGCACGGCCGGAGCCTTGACGGTCAACCAGCTCGGCCAGCTTCCGGCGGTGACGATCTCCTACAACCTGCCGCAGGGCGTGGCGCTGGGCGACAGTGTGAAACGCATCGACGCGCTGAAAGAGCAGATCGGCATGCCGACGGCGATCTCCACGACCTTCGCCGGCACCGCCAAGACCTTCCAGGATTCGCTTGCCAACCAGGGCCTGCTGGTCGGCGGCGCCATCCTGACCATCTATATCGTGCTCGGCATTCTGTATGAGAGCTTCATCCACCCGCTCACCATTCTGACCGGCCTGCCGTCGGCTGTGCTCGGGGCGGTTGTCGCCTTGCGCTTCGCCGGCATGGATCTGTCCGTCATCGCGGTGATCGGCATCCTGATGCTCATCGGCATCGTCAAGAAGAACGGCATCATGATGGTCGACGTCGCGCTTGAACTGCGACGAGAGGGCATGTCGGCCACCGATTCCATCCACAAAGCCTGCCTGATGCGGTTCAGGCCGATCATGATGACGACGCTGGCGGCACTGATGGGCACGTTCCCGATCGCGCTCGGCACCGGCGCCAGCGCGGAACTGCGCCAGCCGCTGGGCGTTGCCGTCGTCGGCGGCCTGCTCGCCTCGCAGGCGCTGACCCTGTTCGTGACACCGGTGATCTACGTCTACATGGAGAATTTCTCGGGCTGGCTGGTCGGACTCATGCCGAAGCGCAAGGCCGAGTTGCACCTGGTCGAAGAGGGCGACCAGCCCTCGCTATTCGGCACCAATGACGACATCCCCGGTGAGCCGCAGAAGACCGCCGCCGAGTAGCAGGTCGCCACGCACCCAGTTCCGCTGGCCCAAGCCGTGATGCTTGCGGCCGGCGGATCGGAACTTTAGTTTGCCGTCATGTCCCACGATCATGACCACGACAACGAACTCGATCCGTTTGCCGCGCGGGTGCGCGCGCTGGAAACCATCCTGACCCGCAAGGGGCTGATCGATCCGGCTGCGATCGACGTCATCGTAGATACCTACGAGACGAAGATCGGTCCGCGCAACGGCGCCCGGGTGGTGGCCAAGGCCTGGAGCGATCCCGCTTTTGCCGCGTGGCTGAGGCGCGACGCGACGGCGGCGATCGAATCGCTGAGCTATACCGGTCGGCAAGGCGAGCATATGCAGGCGGTGTTCAACACCGGGAATACCCACAACCTCGTCGTCTGCACATTGTGCTCCTGTTATCCGTGGTCGGTGCTTGGCCTGCCGCCGGTGTGGTACAAGGCGCCGCCCTACAGGTCGCGCGCGGTGATCGATCCGCGCGGCGTGCTCGAGGAGTTCGGGCTGGTGCTGCCGGCCGGGACGAAGATACGCGTCTGGGATTCGACAGCGGAACTGCGCTATCTCGTCGTGCCGATGCGACCGGAGGGAACCGAAGGCTGGAGCGAGGAGCGGCTGGCCGAGCTGGTGAGCCGCGATGCCATGATCGGCACGGCTCTGGCGAGTCACCCGGCATGAACGGGCCGCAGGATCTCGGCGGACAGATGGGTTTCGGGCCGGTCGCGCCCGAACGAGACGAGCCGTATTTCCATGCCGACTGGGAGAGGCGGGCGCTCGGCTTGACGCTCTGCGCCGGCGGCATGGGCGCCTGGAACATCGACGAGAGCCGGCACGCACGGGAATCGCTGCATCCGGCCGATTATTATGGCTCCAGCTACTATCAGATCTGGATCAAGGCACTGGAGATCCTGCTCAAGCGGCACGGCTTCGTCAGCGAGCGCGACCTCGGGGCAGGCGAGGCGATCGATCCGGCGACGACTCCGAAACGGGTGCTGAAGGCGGAAAACGTTCCGGCCGTGCTGGCCAAGGGCGGTCCGTGTGACCGGCCGGTCGAGACAGCGCCGCGCTTCAAGGCTGGTGATTCGGTGCGGACCAAAAACTTCAATCCGACCGGCCATACCAGGCTGCCGCGCTATGCGCGCGACAAGAACGGGACGATCGAGGCCGTGCGCGACGGCTTCGTCTTCCCCGACAGCAATGCGCATGGGCAGGGCGAGAATCCGCAATGGGTCTATACCGTGGTTTTCGATGGCACGGAAATCTGGGGCGAGGGCGCCGACCCGACACTGACCGTCTCGATCGACGCCTGGGAGAGCTATCTTGAGCCGGCCTGAAGCGAAGGGATCCGCCGCCAGTTTGCCCGCCGGCTTCGACGCACCGGTGTTCGCCGAGCCATGGCAGGCCGAAGCCTTCGCCATGACTGTGGCACTGCACGACAAGGGCCTGTTTTCGTGGAACGAATGGGCGGATGCCCTGTCAGCCGAGGTGAAGAAGCCGGATGCCGCGGCGGACGGCCATGACTATTACGAGCATTGGCTGGCGGCGCTGGAAGGGCTGCTCGCCTCCAAGGGGCTGGCTGCCAAGCCGGACGTCGATGCGATGGCGCGGGCCTGGGAGCGCGCCGCGCACGCCACGCCACACGGCAAGCCGATCCTGCTGGAGAACGATCCGCACGCTGCCAACTGAATTTTCGTTCCCTTTACGTTCTTGCTTGCGGCTGATAGCCTGAACAGCAGGGAAGTTCGCCACCGGCGTGTCGATGGTGGTGGCGGCGATCTTGTGTTTGCCTCGCGAATCCGGTCACACGATCAGATGGAATTTTCACCCCAACAAGATGAGGCGCTGCAAGCGGTCGCCCGCTGGCTGAAGACCGGCACGCCGCAGCTGTTCCGGCTGTTTGGCTATGCCGGCACCGGCAAGACGACGCTGGCGCGCTATTTCGCCGAACATGTCGACGGCCAGGTGCAGTTCGCAGCCTTCACCGGCAAGGCCGCCCAGGTGCTGCGCTCCAAGGGCGCGGTCAACGCCCGCACCATCCATTCGCTGATCTACCGGCCCAAGGGCGAGGAATCGGTGGCCGACGAGGTCACCGGCAAGACCTCGATGTCGCCAACCTTCTCACTCAACCGGCAGAGCCCGATCTCGCGCGCCAAACTGGTCGTCATCGACGAGTGCTCGATGGTCGACGAGCAGCTTGGCCGTGACCTGATGAGTTTCGGCACGCCGATCCTGGTGCTGGGCGACCCCGGCCAGTTGCCGCCGATCTCGGGTGGCGGCTTCTTCACCGACCATAAGCCAGACTTCCTGCTGACCGAGATCCACCGGCAGGCGCGCGACAATCCGATCCTGCGGCTGGCGCTCGATGTGCGCGAGGGCCGCGAATTCATGCGCGGCGACTACGGCACCGCGAAGGTGATCGGCAAGGAAGACGTCAATCAGGAACTGGTGCTGAGGGCGGACCAGGTGCTGGTCGGCACCAACCGCACGCGGCGGCGCTACAACCAGCGCCTGCGCGAGCTCAAGGGCTTCAATGCCGATTATCCGCAAGCCGGCGACAAGCTGGTGTGCCTGCGCAACGATCCCGCCAAGGGCTTGCTCAACGGCTCGCTGTGGAAGGTGATGACCTCGTCGCGCGAGACGGTCAAGCCCGGGATCAATCTTCTGGTTTCGCCCGAGGAGGACGATCCGGATCGCGGCGTCGCGAAAATCAAGTTGCTGAAGGCGGCGTTCGAGGATCCTGACGCCGAAATCTCTTGGCAGCAGAAGAAGCGCTTCGACGATTTCGACTATGGCTATGCGCTGACGGTGCACAAGGCGCAGGGCTCGCAGTGGAACGAGATCGTGCTGTTCGACGAGAGCTGGGCCTTCAAGGAAACGCGCCAGCGCTGGCTTTACACAGCTATCACCCGGGCCGCCGAACGCCTGACCATCGTCAGGTAGAAGGGGGGTAGCCGGGAGAACCGTTTCATCCTCTTTCTGGAGCGGCGGTCGCCTCCTCACTCGTCGGCCGCGCGCCGAGCCATTCCCAGGCAGCGGCTTCGTCCTCGATCTTGAAATGCCTGAATTCGACGGGCGAGGAAGCCGGCAAGGCGTGTCGTGCATTCGGCGTCCAGTCAGGGGCGCCGATCGCCGCGCAACGGCCAATATGTTCCAATGCATGGACGGCACCCTTCTTGATGGTCTCGTCCGAGATGTCGGCCCAGTCGACGCCCTCATGATCGACTATGCGCACGGCCACGTCGATTTTCTGATGGAGCAAATAGGCCGCCTCCAGCAGGCCGAACAGGTTTTCGGCATCGGCGGCCGAGACATGGCCGACCACATCGATGGCAAAGAGGTCGTCGCGGCTGGTCTCGATGCGGCGGATCGCCGGCACGGATTGGAGGAAATTCAAGGTGGTGCCTCCCTTTCGTGGAGTATGTTGGTCTTCTGGAACACCGGAAAGGCCCTATCTGTTCCCGTCAAAGACGCTATAGATGCGCCGTCTCAAATGCGCCGTGCCGGAACGAATGAGCGTGGCGCGCCTCGATCGCCTGTTTCACGGACGCCAAACCATGCCAGCCAAGCTTTCCGTCAACCTCAACGCCATCGCCATGCTGCGCAACCGGCGCGACCTGCCGTGGCCCAATGTGATCGCTGTCGGACGCCTCGCCCTTGCCGCCGGAGCGCATGGGCTGACGGTGCATCCGCGCCCCGACGAACGTCACACAAGGCATTCCGACCTGCCCGAGATCAGGGCGCTGATCGACGACGAGTTCCCGCAGGCGGAATTCAACATCGAGGGCTACCCAAGCGAGGATTTCCTGGCGCTGGTGGAGAAGCATCAGCCCGAACAGGTGACGCTTGTGCCCGACGATCCCTCCCAGGCAACCTCCGACCATGGCTGGAACTTCGTCACCGATGCGGCGTTGCTGACGCCGATCGTCAGACGCCTGAAGAAGGGTGGTTTCAGGGTCTCGCTGTTTTCCGATGCCGACCCCGCCGGCATGGCGGCCGCGCGCGACACGGGCGCCGATCGTATCGAACTCTATACCGGTCCTTATGGCAGCTACCATTCCGATTCAGGTAAGGCGGCCAAAGAACTGGAAAGATTGGGCGAAACCGCTGACGCGGCATTTGCCGCCGGTCTCCAGGTCAATGCCGGGCACGATCTGACGGTGGCCAATCTGCCCGCGCTGGCCAGGCGCATTCCGGCATTGGCCGAAGTGTCGATCGGACATGGGTTGACAGCCGACGCGTTGGAGTATGGCATGGCCGGCACAGTGGGCCGGTTCCTCAGGGCCTGCGGTTGGTAGGGGGCAATGCTTCGTATTGGTATGGCAGCCATCGCGTGCATTTGATATCGTATCGCAGCATGCATAAAGCACCGCGCGCTTATCGGAGAGTGGTCGATGGCCCTTGCCAATAGCGGGAGCGAAGCTGAAACCGTCGAGCAATCGAGCCATGCCGGGGTCGAGCAGCACAGCACCAAGGTTCTCATGCTGGGCGCACTCGGCGTTGTCTATGGCGACATAGGCACAAGTCCGATCTACGCCTTTCGCGAGGCGCTTCACGCTTCGCCCGGCATCGATACGCGCGTTCACGTGCTTGGCGTGCTGTCGCTGATCGTCTGGGCGCTGACGATCATCGTGACCGTCAAATACGTTGCCTTCGTGCTTCGTGCCGACAACAAGGGCGAAGGCGGCACGCTGTCGCTGATGTCATTGGCACGCAGCGCCTATCCCAAAGGCGCTCGACTGATTCTGGTGATCGGTCTTTGCGGCGCGGCGCTGTTTTTCGGCGATTCGATCATAACGCCGGCCATCTCGGTGCTGTCGGCGGTCGAAGGCCTCACCGTGGTCACCCCAACGCTCGACGCCTATGTCGTGCCGATCACGCTGGTCATCCTTGCCATCCTGTTCTCCGTGCAACGCTTCGGCACGGGAAAGGTGGCGGCGGTGTTCGGGCCGGTGACGGCGCTGTGGTTCCTGGCCATCGGCGTTGCCGGCATCTATCACTTGATGGACGATCCATCGATCCTGCTTGCCATCAATCCCTATTACGCGGTCATTTATCTGGCCAGCACACCGACCGCCGCCTTTGTCACCGTCGGCGCCGTGTTCCTGGCGGTAACCGGGGCTGAGGCGCTTTATGTCGATCTCGGCCATTTCGGACGCAAGCCGATCGTGCTGGCATGGTTTTCCGTGGTTTTCCCCTGCCTGCTGCTCAACTATTTCGGGCAGGGCGCCTTTGTGCTCGCCAATGACGGAAAACCGACCAATCCGTTCTTCCAGATGCTGCCTGACTGGGCACTGATGCCGATGGTGGGACTTGCAACGGCCGCGACGGTCATTGCCAGCCAGGCGGTCATTTCAGGAGCTTTTTCGCTGACCCGCCAGGCGGTGCAGCTCAATCTTCTGCCGCGCATCGAGGTGCAGCATACCTCGGAAATGCAGTCCGGGCAGATCTACATGCCGCGCGTCAACCTGCTCATAGCAATGGGTGTGATGCTGCTGGTGGTCGGTTTCGGCAGTTCGAGTTCGCTGGCGTCCGCCTACGGCATCTCGGTGACCGGCGAAATGCTGATGACGACGATCCTGCTGTTCGTGGTGATGCGCAAGATGTGGAAATGGAAGCTGGCGCTCGCCCTGGCGCTGACCTTGCTGTTCGGCGTCATCGACAGCGGCTTCTTCCTGGCCAATGTCGTGAAGATCGTGGAAGGCGGCTGGGTCTCGATCACCGTTGCCTGCCTGATGGGACTGATCATGTGGACGTGGATACGCGGCACCCGCTATCTCTTCGACAAGACCCGCCGCAACGAAATCCCGCTCGATTTCCTCGCCGGCAATCTGCTGAAGAAGAAGCCGCAGCTGGTGTCCGGCACCGCGGTGTTCCTGACCAGCGATCCCTTGAGCGCGCCGACCGCCCTGATGCACAGCCTCAAGCACTACAAGGTGCTGCACGAGCAGAACGTCATCCTTTCGGTGGTGACCGCGCCGCAGCCCGTCGTGCCCGACAGCGAACGCGTCAAGATGGAGACGGTCAACGAGTTGTTCATGCGGGTGACGCTGACCTTCGGCTACATGGAACAGCCCAACATCCCGCGCGCGCTGGCGATCTGCCGCAAGCAGGGCTGGAAATTCGACATCATGACGACGTCGTTCTTCCTGTCGCGGCGGTCGCTGAAAGCCTCGCCCAATTCAGGCATGCCGGTGTGGCAGGACCGGCTGTTCATCGGACTGGCGCGCTCGGCGGCCGACGCGACGGAGTATTTCCAGATCCCGACCGGCCGCGTCGTTGAAATCGGCACGCAGGTCGCCATTTAACAGACGTGCTCGCCGGCCCGCAGGTTTTGCCATGGGTCCGGACATGAGCCCGCGAATGCCGCATTGACCGGCATTCGCTCGAAGTCGCCCACAAGAAGCCGCGCGCTGCCAACATGAGTGCCATAACGTTACGGCACTTGATATTGCAGTGCAGCAAGCGTAGAGCACCGCGCGTTTATCGGAGTGTCGTACATGGCCCTTGCCAGTGCTGGTAATGAGGCAGAACCCGTCGACCAATCGAGCCATCCCGAAATCGAACAGCACAGCACCAAGGTGTTGATGCTGGGCGCGCTCGGCGTGGTCTATGGCGATATCGGCACCAGCCCGATCTATGCGTTCCGCGAGGCGCTGGTCGCGTCGTCGGGCGGGCAAGTTGCCGACCGTGGCGACATTCTTGGCGTTTTGTCGCTGATCATCTGGTCGCTGACGATCATCGTCACCATCAAATACATCATGTTCGTGCTGCGTGCCGACAATCGCGGCGAGGGCGGCGTGCTGTCGCTGATGGCGCTGGCGCGCGGCAGTTTTCCGAAACGCTCGGCGCTGATGCTCGGCATCGGCATCGTCGGCGCTTCGCTGTTTTTCGGCGACGCCGTCATCACGCCGGCGATTTCGGTGCTGTCGGCGGTCGAGGGCATGAATGTCGTCACCCCCACCTTCCAACCTTACGTCGTGCCACTGACGCTGGTCATCCTCGCCATGGTGTTCGCGGTTCAGCGTTTCGGCACCGGTGGCGTCGGGCTGGTCTTCGGCCCGGTGACAGCGATCTGGTTCCTGGCCATCGGCCTTTCCGGTCTCAAGCACATCATCGCCGATCCGGAGATCCTGTGGGCGGTCAGCCCGCACTATATCGTCGCCTTCCTGATCCATTCGCCCGATGTGGCTTTCGTCACCATCGGCGCCATCTTCCTTGCCGTCACCGGCGCGGAAGCGCTTTACGCCGATCTCGGCCATTTCGGCCGCAAACCCATCGTGCTCGCCTGGCTCTCGATCGTGTTCCCCTGCCTGCTGTTGAATTATGCCGGGCAGGGCGCCTTCGTGCTGGCGAAGAACGGCGTGGTCGGCCATCCGTTCTTCGAAATGAACGAGGGTTGGGCACTGATCCCGATGGTGGTGCTGGCGACGGCGGCGACGGTCATTGCCAGCCAGGCGGTCATTTCAGGGGCTTTTTCGCTGACCCGCCAGGCGGTGCAGCTCAACATGCTGCCCAGGCTCCAAATCCTGCACACGTCGGAAAAGCAGTCAGGCCAGATCTACATGCCGCGCGTCAACCTGCTGCTGGCGCTGGTGGTGATGATGCTGGTGGTCGGCTTCGGCGAGTCCAGCAAGCTGGCCTCCGCCTACGGCATCTCGGTGACCGGCAACATGCTGGTGACGACGGTGCTGCTCTATGTGGTCATGACCCGTATCTGGAAGTGGAAACTGTCGGTGGCGGTCCCGCTGACCGTGCTGTTCGCTTTCATCGATATCGGCTTCTTCGCCTCCAACATCGTCAAGGTGTTCGAAGGCGGCTGGGCGTCGCTGGTGGTGGCCTTCACCATCGTGCTGGGCATGTGGACCTGGGTGCGTGGCAGCCGCTATCTCTTCGACAAGACCCGCCGCAACGAAATCCCGCTCGATTTCCTCGCCGGCAATCTGCTGAAGAAGAAGCCGCAGCTGGTGTCCGGCACCGCGGTGTTCCTGACCAGCGATCCGCTCAGCGCGCCAACCGCGCTGATGCACAGCCTCAAACACTACAAGGTGCTGCACGAGCAGAACGTCATCCTTTCGGTGGTGACCGCGCCGCAGCCCGTCGTGCCCGACAGCGAGCGTGTCAAGATGGAGACGGTCAACGAGTTGTTCATGCGGGTGACGCTGACCTTCGGCTACATGGAACAGCCCAACATTCCGCGCGCGCTGGCGATCTGCCGCAAGCAGGGCTGGAAGTTCGACATCATGACGACGTCCTTCTTCCTGTCGCGGCGGTCGCTGAAAGCCTCGCCCAATTCAGGCATGCCGGTGTGGCAGGACAGGCTGTTCATCGGCCTGGCGCGCACGGCGGCCGACGCGACCGAATATTTCCAGATCCCGACCGGGCGTGTGGTAGAAATCGGCACGCAGGTGGCGATCTGACGAGGTCGATCGCCTCGGCCTGACGGGGAGGTGGCCATGGGCGGCGAATTGGTGCTTGTCACCGGCGGATCGGGTTTCCTCGGCGCGCACTGTATTCTTGCCCTGTTGAAGGCGGGCTATCGCGTGCGCACGACGGTGCGCGCCGCCAGGCGCGAAGCCGACGTTATCGCCATGCTCAAGGCCGGCGGCGGCGAGCCGGGCGACAGGCTTTCCTTTGCCATCGCCGACCTCATGAGCGATGCCGGCTGGCCCGACGCTGTCGCCGGCTGCGACTATGTCCTGCATGTCGCGTCACCATTTCCGCCCGGCGTGCCGAAGCATCAGGACGACCTGATCATCCCGGCTCGCGAAGGCGCGTTGCGCGTGCTCAGGGCGGCGCGAGACGCTGACGTCAAACGCGTCGTGCTGACCTCGTCCTTCGCCGCCATCGGCTATGGCAAGATGCCACCCGGCGGTCGGTCTTTCACCGAGGAGAGCTGGACCGATCCGACAGCCAAGGTCAGCGCCTATGTGAAATCGAAGACGCTCGCTGAGCGCGCGGCCTGGGATTTCATCGCCGCCGAGGGTGGCAAGCTGGAGTTGGCCGTCGTCAATCCGGTCGGCATTTTCGGACCAGTGCTCGGGTCCGACCATTCGACCTCCACCGAATTTGTTCAGCGCATGATGAACGGTGCGATGCCTGGGTTGCCGCACCTGTCGTTCGGCGTGGTCGACGCGCGCGACGTGGCGGACCTGCATGTGCGCGCAATGACCAATCCCGCCGCCAGTGGCGAGCGCTTCCTGGCCGTTGCCGGCGATTTCATGACCGTGCGGGAGATCGCCCAGACGGTGAAAACGCGGCTCGGCGCGGCCGCCTCGCGGGTCACGACGCGGGAGCTTCCCGATTGGTTGGTGCGGGTGGTGGGACTGTTCAACGCGGAAGCCGCGCAACTCGTGACGGAACTCGGCAAGGTCAAGAACGCCACCAACGCCAAGGCGGTGCGCATGCTCGGCTGGGCGCCACGCTCGCGCGAGGACGCGCTGGCCGCCACCGCCGAAAGCCTGGTCCGGCTCGGGCTGGTCAAGACCCCGAAATAGCGCGGCGGGAGAAAGACTTCCCGCCGCGCTGATATCAACCCGCCAGTGCGGCCTTGTTGGCCTCGAGGAACCGCTTCAGCGGTACCGATTTCCGACCGGAAAGTGTCTCAACCGAGTCCGTTACCATGCCAAGGTCGCCGGCGCGCGTGGCGGCGTCGAAGGACACCAGGAGCCTGGCAATCGGCTCGGGAAGCCCGGCTGCCTTCATGCCTTCGGTCAGCGCTTCATCGGAGAGCTGGACGACCTGGATCGGCTTGCCTGTGACTTCGGTGACGAGCACGGCGACTTCGGCTGATGTATAGGCCTTGGGGCCAGTCAGCGTGTAAGTCGTGCTTTCGGTGTTATCCGAAGCCAGCCCCGCGGCTATCGCCGCGGCGAGGTCGTCACGCGCGCCGTAGGAAATGGCGCCGTCGGCCGCCGACGTATACCATTGGCCCGATGCGAGGATTTGCGGCATCGCCATGAACAGGTTCTCGTCGTACCAGCCGTTGCGGAAGATCGTGTAGGGAATGCCGCTGGCCTTGATCGCCTGTTCGGTGTCGTAATGATCGGGGGCAAAGAGCACGGCGGAACCGGGTTCGGTGTTGGGCAACGAGGTGTAAAGCAGGTGGCCAACGCCAGCCTGCCTGGCCGCCGCGACGGCGGCAAGCTGCTGCTCGCGCCGTCCCTGGATCGCCAGCTCGTTGGTCGAAATGATGAGCGCCCGGTCGGCGCCCGCGAAGGCTTGGGCAAGCGAGGCCCGATCGTCGAAATCGGCCCCGCGAACGGTGACGCCGCGCGCCGACAGGTCGGCAAGATTGGCGGGCGTGCGGGTCGTGGCGATGATCCGGGCCGCCGGCACCTCGAACGTGTCCAGCAGATGGTTGATGACGCTGCGGCCGAGCTGGCCGGACGCGCCGGTGACGAGAAGAATTGCGGTCATGGGGGATCCTGACATTGCGCCGGAAGGGCGGTTCGGGTGGTGGTCTCAAAAAGAGACCAGCACTAAAATAGGAATTGACCCGGTGCCGTAAAGAAGGCAGTTTTTGGGGAGGTAGGCACACGCAGGGAACCAGCCATGGACAGCCGGACCGTCAATCTGAAATCCAAACTCGAAGTCTACAAAGCGATGACCGACGGCGGAAACATTGCCGATTGCCCGGTCCGCGACGTCATCCAGGGCCTCAATGGCAAATGGAGTTCGCTGCTGACGGCGGCGCTGGCCGAGCAGCCTTATCGCTTCGGCGAGCTGCGGCGGCTGGTTCCCGATATCTCGCAGCGCATGTTGACCCAGACGCTCTACGATCTGCAGCGCGACGGCTATGTGCGCCGCGAGGTGTTTCCGACCAAGCCGCCCAGTGTCGAATACAGCCTGACCGACCTTGGGCGATCGATGTTCGACGCTTTGCAGTATCTGCTGCAGTGGGCCGAAAACAACCATGACGCAGTGCGCGGCGCGCGGACTGCCTTCGATTCGACGCAGGCTTGACCAGCAGGCTAGCGCTCGGCGTCGCGACTTGATTTCGTCCGGCGGCTGAAGGATTGTCCCGGCCAGTTCGGCTTGGGGGCAGCGGCATTTCCTACGGTATCGCAATCGCCGGCGCTGGTCCGGCCGGGCTCGCCGCGGCGCTCTATCTCAAGCGCGCCGGCCACCGCGTAACCATCTTCGAGCGCTTCGAGGAACCGAGGCCGGTCGGCTCCGGGCTGATCCTGCAGCCGACTGGGCTGACGGTGCTCGCCGATCTCGGCCTGCTCGACGACATCATGGCGCTGGGCAGCAGGATCGACCGGCTGCATGGCGTCGATGCGTCGAGCGGCCGCACCGTGCTCGATGTCCGCTACGATGCCCAGCGCGGCAACCGTTTCGGCCTGGCGGTACACAGGGCCGCCCTGTTCGGCGTACTCTTTCGCGCTGCCCGGCGCGAGGCGATCCCCATTGAGACCGGCGTCGAAATCGAGGCCCTGGAGACCGGCGAGCGGGCGACGCTGATCCGGGGCAACGGCCGAAGGGAAGGGCCGTTCGATCTAATTGTCGACGCCAGCGGCGCGCGCTCGAAGCTGCGGCGGTGCGCCGGTAGTGCCGAAGCGCCACGGCCACTCACCTATGGCGCGTTCTGGGCATCGCTCGGCTGGCGCGGCGAGGGCTTTGACGAGCACGCGCTTCTGCAGCGCTACGACAAGGCCAGCGTGATGATCGGCGTGCTGCCGATCGGGCGGCCCGAGCCGGGCGCCGAAAGGATGGCGGCCTTCTTCTGGAGCCTGAAGCCGGCCGATGCCGACGCGGTGCGTGCCAGCGGTCTCGACACCTGGAAGGAGCGGGTGGTGCGGCTGTGGCCACGGGCCGAGGCGTTCACCAGCCAGATCGACAGTTTCGACCAGCTTTCGCTGGCCCGCTACGGCCATCACACAATGAAGTTTCCGGTTGGCCGGCGGCTGGCCGTGATCGGCGATGCCGCCCATTCGACCAGCCCGCAGCTTGGCCAGGGCGCCAACATGGCGCTGCTCGACGCCGCGGCACTTAGCTATGCGCTGGCGCGAACGGACGGCGTGGAGACAGCGCTGGAAGCCTATGCGCGAGCGCGGCGCCGGCATGTCAGGGTCTTTCAGGCACTGTCGCTGGCATTCACGCCCTTCTACCAGTCGGATTCGGTGGCACTGCCCTTCATCCGCGACAGGCTGGTGGCGACGATCGCCAAGATCCCGCCGGCGCCGCGGTTGCTGGCCTCCATGGTCGCCGGCACGGTGACCGATCCGTTCAGGCGGGCTGGGCTTGCCGAAGCGCTATGGCCGGATCGCCTTGCCGAATGAGGCTCGATAGAAATGATCCCTTCGCCCGCAGGAAGGCATGCAGGCGCTGCGGATAGTCCGGCGCCACGGCCTGCCTGATCGACGGACGGTCACTCGACGCACTGCGCCAAGCCTGGACAAGCGGCTTGCCGTCAAGAATACCGAAATCGCCGATCCGATCGAAGGCGTCGAGGTAGCGGAAGACCGGACCGTAAACGGCATCGACGAGGGAAAAGCGACTGCCAGCGAACCATGGCCCGCTCCGCACGGCGCCCGGCAGTTCAGCCTCAACACGGTCGAACATCGCCGACAGTGCGCTGGCTTCGGCGAGGAAGCCGGCCTCGCTCGGCGCTGAATAGAACCGGCCGATGGTGTTGAGGATGGCTGAGCCATACTCGATCCAGGCACGGTGCCGGGCGCGTGCATAGGGGTCGGCGGGGTGGAGGGGATTGGCCTGCGTTTCCTCGAGGAATTCGAGGATGACCGCGGATTCGAAGATTATCGTCTCGTCGCCATTTTGCCGTACGCGCAGCAATGGCACCTTGCCGAGCGGCGAGATGGCCTTGAACCAGTCCGGTTTGTCGGCAAGGTCGATGTCGATCCGCTCGAACGGCGCGCCTTTCTCGGCCAGCGAAATCGCGGCGCGCTGGACATAGGGGCAGAGCGGATGGCTGACGAGAACAAGGGTGTCGGCGGGTTTCATAGGAATGTGCCTTTCGATATCGATGCAATTGCATTTATGTAGATGCATGTGCATTGAGCGTCAAGCTTGATGCATCTGCATCTATCGCCTAGGGTGGGCCATGACCGAAAAAGACAAGCCTTCGCCTGAAGCCATCAAGGCCTGGGCCCGCCTGATGCGGGTTTCGCGCCAACTGCTGGAACGGGCCGAAGACGCGCTGAAGGAGGGCGGCCTGCCGCCGCTCGCCTGGTACGATGTGCTGCACGAGCTTGCCGAGGCGGGCGAGGGCGGCTTGCGGCCGTTTCAACTGATCGAACGCACCCTGTTCGCGCAGTACAACATCTCGCGGCTATTGGCTCGGCTCGAGGCCGACGGGCTGGTCGAGAAACTGCCGGTGGCCGACGACGGCCGTGGCCATCACATCCGCATCACGCCCAAGGGACGGGAGACGCGCCGCCGCATGTGGACGATCTATGGCAGGTCGATCGAGGAGTTGGTTGGCGCGAAGCTGTCGTCGGATGAGCTGAGCACGGTCTCGGCACTGCTGGGCCGCCTGCGTCATCCGCCTACCGCGGACTGAGCTTGCGGACTGCGCGGCTGCGCGGACATCAGCGGATTTTTTCTTCTTTGCCCTTGCGCCGCTCACCGGATTGCGCAATATGCCGAACCGTAACGTACGGTACGGCAGGTCGAATTCACGCCCTGCCTTGTCCTTCCGAGGGAAGAGCGTGTTGCACAGCGTACCCGACATCGACAACAGCGAGGCGCTGACGGAGCGGCAGCAGGCCGTCCTGGACGCGGCTTTGCGGCTGCTGGTCGAGGAGGGCGATCACCTGACCATGACCGCCGTGGCGCGTCGCGCGAGCTGCTCGAAGGAAACACTCTACAAATGGTTCGGCGAT
This sequence comes from Mesorhizobium australicum WSM2073, assembly GCF_000230995.2. Taxonomy (NCBI): domain Bacteria; kingdom Pseudomonadati; phylum Pseudomonadota; class Alphaproteobacteria; order Hyphomicrobiales; family Phyllobacteriaceae; genus Mesorhizobium; species Mesorhizobium australicum. The sequence continues at coordinate 3,581,999 of NC_019973.1, forward strand.
CGCGACGGGCTCTTGACGGCGACCGTGCAGTGGCAGGCCTCGAAAGTGCGGGTGGCTTCGGTCGGCGGCAAGGGGCTTGATCTTGCCTCGCTCACGGCGAGCCTGGAGCGCTTTGGCTCCGACTGGTTGAAGGTGATCTCCAGCGATACGTCGATCGCCCTCAATAGGGTGGCGGTCGGCCATGCCGGTTCGGGGAAGGACAATCTCGGCGCCGTCGTGCTGGAGAATGGGCGCTTTGCGCTGGCCAAGCGGCTGAAGCCCGTGCTGGAAGCCGGCCGGCAGGCCGGGCTCCTTGAATTCGGGGATGCCGAGATGGCCTTCCGTACCTTTTTCGGGCTGGTTGGCCGGGACGTGCAGATCCGCCTGCTGCTCGGCGACCGGCTGGAATTGACTGAAGCGACGATCGGCGGCGATGCCGTCCGCGCGACGCAGCAGTTTCTCGCTCTTTTCGGAGCAAAAACCGGGCCGCAAGGCCTCTGATCTTCAAAAACGGGAAGGAAGACAAAATGCGTGTCTATTACGATCGTGATGCCGATCTCAACCTGATCAAGGGCAAGAAGGTCGCCATCATCGGCTATGGCAGCCAGGGCAGGGCGCATGCGCTCAACCTCAAGGATTCCGGCGCCAAGGAGATCGCCATCGGTCTCAAGGCCGGCTCGGCGACCGCCAAGAAGGTCGAGGCCGACGGGCTCAAGGTGATGAGCGTCGCCGACGCCGCCAAATGGGCCGATCTGATGATGATGGCGACGCCCGACGAATTGCAGGCCGACATCTACAAGAACGAAATCGCGCCGAACATCCGCGACGGTGCCGCGATCGCCTTCGCGCACGGTCTCAACGTGCATTTCGGCCTCATCGAGCCGAAGTCGACCGTCGACGTCGTCATGATCGCGCCAAAGGGCCCGGGCCACACGGTGCGCGGCGAATACCAGAAGGGCGGCGGCGTGCCGTGCCTGGTCGCCGTCAACCAGGACGCCTCGGGCAACGCGCTCGATCTCGCGCTTTCCTACGCCTGCGGCGTTGGCGGCGGCCGTTCGGGCATCATCGAGACCAATTTCCGCGAGGAATGCGAGACCGACCTGTTCGGCGAGCAGGTCGTGCTGTGCGGCGGCCTGGTCGAACTGATCCGCGCCGGCTTCGAGACGCTGGTGGAAGCCGGCTATGCGCCGGAAATGGCCTATTTCGAGTGCCTTCACGAGGTCAAGCTGATCGTCGACCTGATCTATGAAGGCGGCATCGCCAACATGAACTACTCGATCTCGAACACCGCCGAGTGGGGCGAATATGTCTCGGGTCCGCGCATCATCACCGCCGAGACCAAGGCCGAGATGAAGCGCGTGCTGAAGGACATCCAGACGGGAAAGTTCACCTCGGAATGGATGCAGGAATACCGCGCCGGCATGTCCCGCTTCAAGGGCATCCGCCGCAACAACGACAGCCACCAGATCGAGGAAGTCGGCGCCAAGCTGCGCGCCATGATGCCGTGGATTTCCAAGAACAAGCTGGTCGACAAGGCCAAGAACTGAGCGATCCACGCTTCGCGATCAATAACGAAAACGGCGCCACGTGGCGCCGTTTTCATTTCTGGTATCAGCCGCAGGCAGCTCAGCTATAGGGCGACCAGCACTGCTGGCGCGGGCCGTTATAGGGTTGGAACGTGTTGTCGTAGGCGCGATACGAGCGGTAGCGGTTGTAGCACCATTGCACATGCGCGTTCGACAGCCGGCCGGCGCGATAATAGCGGCGCGGCGCCGGCGCATAGTAATCGTAGTTGTTGTAGTTGTTGTACATGCTGCCGAGGCCGAGCCCCAGGCCGAGACCGAGGACCGCCGCAGCGCCATCATCGTAGTAGCGTCCGCCACGATAATGATGGCGGCCATGGCGCCAGCGCCAGTTGTCGCCGCGGTTCCAGTTGCCACCACCGTTCCAGTGGCGGCCGCTCCAGTTGCCTCCGCCATTCCAATGGCGGCCGTTCCAATTGCTTGACCGGCGCCATCTCCAATCGCCGCCGTTGTTGCCGCCAGCCCAGCCCTCGCGGACCGGGATGACCGTCGGCGCGGCGGTGCTGGCCGGGATCGACACATCCGGCTGCAGAATCGGCGCGGCAGCGGATGGCGCCGTGATGCCGGAGACAATACCGAGCGCTATCAGCCCGGATTTGACAGTGGAAGAAAAGAGCGCGTTCATTGCACTTCTCCAAGAGAACAGGCCCCACGCCTACCCTGGGAATGGGCTTACCGTGGACCTTTGCGTCTGAACGGCGGATGAACGGAAAGGTTCCGTCAACCATGGCGTGAAACCCACCGGGAACAAGGGATCCCTGCTTGTGGTCCTGCGATCTTGTTTTCCGCCGCTCTTGCAGGCAAAGGTCAGCGCATGTCGCTGCGCCTTGCCACCTTCAATGTCGAGAACCTGATGAACAGGTTCGATTTTTCCGGCTTTCGCAACCAGCTCAATGAGGATCGCACGTTGGCGCTCTTCGATATCCAGAGCGAGGCCGAATACAAGATGCTGGAACAGGCGCGCGCCATCGCGCAATCCGACGACACGCGCCAGCTGACGGCGTTGGCGATTGCCGCCGCCCGTGCCGACATCATCTGCATGCAGGAGGTCGACAACATCGAGGCCTTGAAGGCCTTCGAGTACGGCTATCTGTTCAAGATGGTGGGGCAGGGCTACCGCCAGAAATACACCACGTCGGGCAATGATTCGCGCGGCATCGATGTCGCGGTGATGATGCGCAACGAGACCGCGCAGGGACAGCCGATCGAATTCGTGCGCATGACCAGCCACGCCTATGTCACCTACGAGCAGTTCGGGTTGCATACGCCCGAGCTGGCGGCCCTCGGCAACCAGCCCAATGAACGCATCTTCCGGCGCGACTGCCTGGAGGTCGACATCAAGGTGGGCGGCGCGCCGATGACGCTCTATCTCGTGCACTTCAAGTCCATGGGCTCTCCCCGCAACGGGCTCGACGGACGCGAGGCGACGATGCCGGTGCGCATCGCGGAGGCGCAAGCCGTGCGGCGCATCATCGAGGAGCGTTTCGGGGCGGAGCACGCGGCCGACAAGCGCTGGGCGATCTGCGGCGACATGAACGATTACCGCCAGCGGGTGAAGATCGCCGGCGATGAGGTCGACGGCTACCGTTTCGAGGTGGTCGACGAGAACCTGTCCTGCATCAATGTGCTGACGGCGGGCGGCTTCTGTGAAAATGTGGTCGAGCGGCGGCCGGAAATGAACCGCTGGACCTTCTATCACACACGCGGGCCGCAAGAGCGGCATCTGTGCCAGCTCGACTATATCCTGCTGTCGAAGGGGCTGGCGGCGAAGAACGCCACCGCAGTTCCCGACATCATCCGCAATGGCCAGCCCTGGCGCACGATCTTTCCCGCGGGCCAGGAAGTCGAGCGCTTCCCGCGCGCCGGCTGGGACCGGCCAAAGGCCTCGGACCATTGCCCGGTGGCGATCACGCTGGACATGGCCTGAGCCGACATGAGTTTTGATCTTCCGCGCAATGTCATCCTGCCGGTCGATGCCATCGATGTCCGTCTCGATCCCGGCCCGCATCCCTTCGCGGTGGAGAATGCCGCGGTGATTGCCGAGAACTGGCGGGGCGAGATCGAGGCCAATCCGGCGCTGTTCGACGGCATTGTGGTGCTGCTTTCCGAGCTTGCCTATCGCGACCGCAGCCTTATCGGCCGCTGCCATGCGGTCAATTACTCGACCTTCATGCTGTGGCGGAAGCGGCGCGAGAATTCCGGCGCCGAACACGCCTATGCCCATGCCGTGCTGGTGGCCGGGGACAACGCTCTGGTGGCGATCCGCATGGGACCGCGAACCGTCAGTGCCGGCCGGGTCTATTTCGCCGCCGGTTCGTTCGAGCCGATCGATTTCCGCGACGGTCTCGTCGATGTCGATTTCAACATGATGCGCGAGGTGCGCGAGGAGACCGGTATCGACCTGTCGGAGGCCAGGCGTGGTGTGCGCTGGCACGCTCTGTCGACGGCAAGCGGCACCGTCATCTTCCGCCGCTATCACGTCGACGCGCCCGCCGATGAGATCGCGCGCCGAATCTCGGCCTTCGTCGCCACCGAAGCCGACCCGGAGATCGAGGGGCCGGTGATCATCCGCCATGCCGGCGACCTGCCGGACGGCCTGTCGCCGCACATGAAGCCGCTGATCGAGTGGCATTTCGCGCGCGCAGACTAATATCGGTGCGTACCAGTTGTATCTGATAGCAGATTTTCTATACTGATAGCAGTGACATCATTGTAGATTGGAATGATATCGATGAGCGCCGTCACGATCCGCAATTTGCCAGAGGAGACGCTCCGCGCCTTGAAGGTGCGGGCTGCGCATCATGGCCGCAGCACTGAGGCCGAAATGCGTGAGATCCTGGAAACGGCCGTGCGGCCGGCCAATCGGGTCAAGCTCGGTTCGCTGCTCGCCGCCATCGGCCGCGAGGCCGGATTGTCGCAAAGGGATGTCGATACCTTGCAGCAGCTCCGCGACAAAACACCGGGCGAGCCGGTGCGGTTCGAATGATCCTCATCGACACCAGCGTCATGTCTGAGCCATGGAGACCTGCACCCGATCCTCGCGTCATCGCGTGGATCGACGCCCAGGCCGTCGAAACCCTATATCTTTCGGCCGTCACCGTGGCTGAGTTGCGTTTCGGGATCGCGGCCATGCCTTCCGGCAAGCGCCGCACGATCCTGCATGATCGTCTTGAGCAGGACGCGTTGCCGCTGTTCGCTGACCGCATTCTGCCGTTCGACCTCGACGCGTCGCGCGCCTATGCTAACCTCATGGTGCAGGCGAGAGCCGCAGGCAAGGCGATCGGCAACGCCGACGGCTATATCGCGGCCACGGCCGCGGTACACGGCCTCACGGTCGCCACCCGTGACACCGGTCCATTCGCGGCCGCCGGTTTGAACACCGTCAATCCGTGGGAAAGCGCGTCGTAGTCTTGCCTGCCACTGAAACCGTACGTCAGTGCCGCGATCATGTCGTGGAGCGGCCAGGCCCTATGATGTCTTGCTTTTGAGTGCCTTGCGGTCGTTGCGCGCGGCGACGAAGAACAGGATGAAGCCGATACCCAGCAACCCACCCATGGCCATTCCCATCGTCTGGCCAACGACCGCCTGGAAATCGGCGGTGACGCGATCGGGATTGGTCATGCCGTAGCGGGCGAGATACCACCAGATGCCTGCAAGGGCGGCCTCGATGATGATCATCACCAGGATCACGCGCGCCTTCTTGCTCATCAGCTGCTCCTCGACCAGATATGCCTTGGCATAACATCGCCAACACAGTGACGATAGGTTGGGCAAGGCGGAAACGTCGAAGGTTGTGTAAAACCGGCCCGGAGTGCCGGACGCCCTCGCAGCTTGCCCTTTTACTCGTGACGCAAGGCGTCGATCGGATCGAGCCTGGCGCCGCGCAGCGCCGGGAAGAAGCCGAACACCATGCCGATCAGCGCGGAGAAGCCGACGGCAAGCAGAATGACGGCCGGGCTAGGCGCGAAAGGTATGGTCAGCGTCACCGAGGCGAGGCCGGCCAGCGCCAGCCCAATCAGGATGCCGATGATGCCGCCAAGCAGCGACAGCACGGTCGCCTCGACCAGGAACTGGATGAGGATGTGCTTTTCATGCGCGCCGATGGCGAGCCTGATGCCGATCTCGCGCGTGCGTTCGGTGACCGACACCAGCATGATGTTCATGATGCCGATGCCGCCGACCAGCAGGCTGACACCGGCGACCGCGCCCAGCATGCCGGTCATCGTCGTGGTGGCGCTGGCCATGGCGTCGGCGATCTGGGTCATGTCGCGGATGGCGAAATCGCTCTCGCGGTCGGGCGTGATGCGGCGCGCATCGCGCAAGATGTCCTCGACGCGCGGCTGCAATTCGGTGGTCGGCGTGCGGTCGTCGGCGGCGATGTAGATGTTGTCGATGTCGCGATTGCCGGCGATGCGGCGCTGATAGGCGGCGAGGGGCATCAGCACGACATTGTCCTGGTCTTGGCCGAAGCCGGTGTAGCCTTTCGGCTCGAGCAGCCCGACGATCCTGCAGGAGGTGCGGTTGACGCGGATGATCTCGCCCTCGGGATCGCCTGCGCCGAAGAATTGCTGGCGCACCGTCTCGCCGATCAGGCACACACCGGTGCCGGAGCGGGTTTCGGAATCGCTGAACGGGCGGCCGGACACCAGTTTCCAGTCGCGTGCGTCGAGATAGGCGCTGTCGGTGCCGGTGACGCCAGAGGTCAGGCTCTCGGTGCCGAAGATGACGCGCACCTGCTTCTGCGCGGCCGGCGAGATGGCGCGGGCGCCGGTGAGATGCGCAACCAGCGCCGCCAGATCCTTTTCCGCCAGCGGCCGCACCGCCTGGTCGAGCCCGCCGGGACCGCCGGGGCCGGCCGGGCGCCCGGCTCGGACGACCAGCAGATTGCTGCCGAGCTTGGAAATGTCGGACTTGACCTTTTGCGTGGTGCCGGAGCCGATGGTCAGCATGGCAATCACGGCGGCGACGCCGATGACGATGCCGAGCAAGGTCAGAAACGAGCGTAGCACGTTGCGGCGGATCGAGCGCATCGAGAGGCGGACGGTTTCCCAGATCATGCCATCTCCATATTCATGGTGTCGGAGGCGACATGGCCGTCGAGGAAGCGGATGGTACGCTCGGCATATTCGGCGACATCGGCTTCGTGGGTGACCATGGTGACGGTCAGGCCAAGCTCTTTGTTCAGCCGCGTCAGCAGCTCCATGATCTCATGCGTGCGTGCGGTGTCGAGATTGCCGGTCGGCTCGTCGGCGACGAGCAGCGTCGGCCTGGTGACGATGGCGCGTGCGATCGCCACGCGCTGCTGCTGGCCGCCGGAGAGTTCGGCCGGCGTGTGATGCTCGCGGCCGACAAGGCCGACCTCGGCCAGCGCCTGCATGGCGAGGTCGCGGCGCTCGCGGGCGGCGACACCACGATAGATCAGCGGCAGTTCCACATTTTCGGCCGCGGTGGTGCGGGCCAAGAGATTGTAGCCCTGGAAGACGAAGCCGACATAGAGGTTGCGCAGCATGGCGCGGCGGTTGCGGTCGAGCCGGCCGGCATCGACGCCCATGAAGGAATAGGTTCCGGCCGTCGGCGTGTCGAGGCAACCGATGATGTTCATCGCCGTCGACTTGCCGGAGCCCGATGGGCCCATGATGGCGACGAATTCACCGCGCCGGATGGCAAGGTCGACTCCGGCCAGCGCATGCACCTTGGCTTCGCCCTGGCCGTAGCTCTTCCAGACCTTGTCGAAGGTGATGAGGGGGGCGCCCGCGGCCACTGCCTCAGCTCCGCGACTGCGAAGCGGTGATGATCTGAGCGCCTTCCTCCAGGCCGGAGGTGATCTCGGTCAGTTCACCATCGGTCGAACCGATCTTGACGTTGACCGGGTGCGGGCGGCCGTTCTCCAGCACATAGAGCGTGCGGGAACCATCGGTCGGGGTCTGTGCCGCCGGGCGCTGGCGATTGCCGCGGCCCATGCGGCCGGTGAACAGGTCGCTCAGGCTCCAGCCGCGCGCCGCTTGCTGTGCCGGGCGGTAGCGGAAAGCGGACGAGGGCACGGTTAGCACGTCCTTGGCTTCCCTCGTGACCACAGAAACGGTGGCGGTCATGCCGGGCCGCAGCAGCAACTCGTTGTTGTCGACTTCGAGCCGCGCATTGTAGGTGACGACGCCGTCCGTCGTGACCGAGGCATAGGAGATGTCGCGGATTTTGGCATCGAACGGCCGCTCCGGGAAAGCGTCGACGGTGAAACGGGCATGCTGGCCTGACTTGACCGCGCCGATATCGGCTTCGTCGACCGCCGCCACCAGTTCCATGTTCCTCAAATCGGCGGCGATGATGAACAGCACCGGCGCCTGCAGCGAGGAAGCGACCGTCTGGCCGGGGTCGACTGAACGCGTCAGCACGATGCCGTCGATCGGCGCGTAGATGGTGCTGTTGGCAAGGTCGGTCTGCTGCGACTTGAGATCGGCATTGGCGATGGCGAGATTGGCCTCGGCGCTATCGAGTGCCGCCTTGGAACGGTCGCGCGTCGCCGTCGCCGCCTCGAGCGACTGGTCGGTTGCCATGCCACGCTTGGTCAGGGCCGCGGCGCGGACAAGCGCACTCTCGTTCTCGGCGAGCGTCACCCTGGCGTCCTCCACATTGGCGGCCGCTCCCTTGGCGGACGCTTCGGCGCGTTCGATCTGGACCTGCAGCTTGGCGGTGTCGAGGGCCGCCAGCACGTCGCCTTTCTTCACCTGCTGGTTCTCGTTGACCGCGACCGAGCGTATGATGCCTGAAAGCTGACTTGATATGTCGACCTGGGTGAGCGGCTGCAGCGTGCCTGTCGCCGACACCTGGACTGTGAGGTCGGCCTTGGCCGCCGGCACCGTGGTGTAGTCAATCCTGGTCGGCGTGCCCGCATACCATTGATAGAGGCCAAGGCCGGCGGCAAGCACGATGAGGGTCAGCAACGCATAGAGCCAGCCACGCCGGCGCGTCCTGCGTCGACCGGTCTGGTCGAGCCCAAGCGCCGTCTCGATGGCGGAATCCGATTCCGTCTTTGGCAGATTGACAATCTGGTCCACGTCGGACCCCTATGATGCGTAATGTCCCTGTCTGTGCACAGATCAGGCTTACCGGTTCGAATATCAAATTAAATTTCGCCCATGTTGGGATTGAGGCAGGGATGCAAACCCGGAATTACTTGCTTTACGATGTGTTTACGACCGAGCGACTGGCCGGCAACCCGCTGGCGGTGGTGTTGGATTGCAAAGGTCTGGACACGGCCGCGATGCAGGCCATCGCGCGCGAGTTCAACCTGTCCGAATCGGTTTTCGTGTTGCCGCCGGACAATCCCAAGCACCGCAACCGCATCCGCATCTTCACGCCCGATTATGAAATGCCATTCGCCGGCCATCCGACGGTGGGCTCGGCCATCGCGTTGGCCGAACTGGCGGGCGAGGGCGGCGCCGGCATCTTCGTGCTTGAAGAGAACATCGGCCCGGTGCGTTGCGCGGTCAGCACACACGATGGCGCCACCTTCGCCGAGTTCGACCTGGCGAAATTGCCGGAGCCGCTGAAGCTGGAGGCCGATCCGGAGGCGATCGGCGCCGCCCTTGGCCTGACACCGCACGAGATCGGCTTCGAGAATCACCGCGTCGCCTTCTGGTCGGCCGGCGTGCCTTATGTGACCATTCCGGTCGCCAATCTCGAAGCGGCGGGCCGCATCCGGCTGGACAACCAGGCATGGTCGGAACTGGCGCCGCGCAAGAGCGAATGGGCCTTCGCCAGCCCGTACGTCTATTGCCGCGAAACGGTGAACCACGAAAGCGCTTTCCATGTCCGCATGATCGTTCCCGGCACGCCTTCCTATGAGGACCCGGCGACCGGTTCGGCAGCGGCGGCCTTCGCCGGCGCCATCATGCATTTCGACGGTCCGACGGACGGGGTTTCGCAGCTATGGATCGAACAGGGACTGGAGATGGGCCGGCCGTCGCGCATCCGCCTCGAACTAACCGTGCAAGGCGGAAAACTGGCGTCCGCGCGCATTGGCGGGCATGCGATCAAGGTGGCGGAAGGCAAGCTTTTCGCCTGATTGGAGAGAGCCCCGGTCGATTTGTCGGGAAATGATTCCAGCAGGGCTGGACAGGACCGGTATCGGCGGCTATATGCCCGCCAACGCCGGTTTTTGCCGGCCGAGTGGGTGCGTAGCTCAGTTGGTAGAGCAGCTGACTCTTAATCAGCGGGTCCACAGTTCAATCCTGTGCGCACCCACCAAATTCCTAGAAGACTTGGTGGAAATGACCCTGAATAGGCCGGTTCAATTGCCGCGCTCGTTCATCAGTGTTTGGCTGCCCTCGCAACCCGGCCGCCTTTGGCCAGGTGAGATGTAGGGCTTTGCAGCTCGCTCAAAGACTACGAGTGGCCACGCCGAAAACGCGGTTCAGAAGGCAGCCGGATGAAGATTTTCATCCACCCGGTCCATTCGAGAGTCGCTACAACCGGAAGATGCTACTTCTCCGACACGCCGGCCTCGGCAAAGCTTGCCATGCGGGCATGGCACTCCAGCGCCGAGCGGACGATGTTGACGGCAAGGCAGGCGCCGGAACCTTCGCCGAGCCGCATGCCGAGATCGAGCAGCGGCGGCAGGCCGAGCGCTTCGAGCAGGCCACGATGGCCCGATTCAGCCGAGACGTGCGCCGCGATCGTATGAGCAAGGCCGGTTGGATGCAGTTTCGCCAGGGGTGCTGCGGCGGCGGTGCAGACAAAGCCGTCTAGCAGGACCGGTACGCCGATGCGACGCGCGGCGAGCGTCGCACCGAAGATGGCGGCGAGCTCGCGTCCACCAAGGGTGGCGGCGATCGCCAGCGGATCGGCGAGGGCGGCGGCATGGCGCTTCAAGCCCGATTCGATGGCAACCACCTTGCGCTTGAGGCCGGCATCGTCGACGCCGGTGCCGCGCCCGGTCCATTTTTCGGCGCCACCGCCGAACAAGGCAGCCGAAATCGCGGCGGCCGGCGTGGTGTTGCCGATGCCCATTTCGCCAAAGCAGACCAGGTCGAGGTTTTTCGTCACGGCGTCATAGCCCGCCGAGACAGCGGCGAGGAAGGTCTTCTCATCCATTGCCGGCACTTGCGTGAAGTCACCGGTGGGATGGTCGAGATCGAGCGGGATGACGTCGAGTTCCGCGCCGGCGATGCGTGCGAGCTGGTTGATGGCGGCCCCCCCGCCGGCAAAATTCGCCACCATCTGCACGGTGACTTCGGAGGGGTAGGCCGACACGCCCTGCGCGGTGACGCCGTGGTTGCCGGCGAAGACGAAGACTTTCACGCGGTCGAGCCTTGGCATGTCGCGGCCTTGCCAGCGCGCCAGCCAGGCGGCGATCGCTTCGAGTTTGCCGAGGCTGCCTTGCGGCTTGGTCAGCGTGTCCTGGCGGCGAGCGACGGCACTGGCGGCCACTTCGCTGCCGGCAGGCAGGTCGAGGCAGGCGGCGCGCAGTTCATCGAGGGATTTGAAGGGCATGGGGGCAATGTCTCCGGAAGGGAATCAGGTCAAGGGGGGTCAGGAAAGGGCGACGGAAGCGACGAGAAGCACCGCGATTTCGCTCAACTGCTGCAAGGCGCCAACGGTGTCGCCGGTCTGGCCCTCGATCTGGTTGAGGCAAAGGGCGTGGAAGGCGGCAAAGAACAGGCCGAGCAGGATGAGCGCGGCAATGGCGCCGCCAAGCCCGAGCAGGAGCAGTGGTATCGCGCCGAGCACGGCTCCGGCTATTGCCGTTTCGAGCGAAACGGTGCCGGCGCCAGCCGACAGGCCGTCGGACCGCGCCGGTGGCAAGAGATGCATGAAGGCGCCGAGCACGCCACGCGAGGCTGCGTGCGCCGCCACGAGCGCAAACAGAGCCTGTGTGGGTTCCACCACTTGCGACAGCGCGCTCCAGCGGATCAGCAGCGACAGCGCCAGCGCCATGGCGCCATAAGCGCCGATGCGGCTGTCGCGCATGATCTCGAGCTTGCGGCCGCGCGACTTGCCGCCGCCGAAGCCGTCGGCAACGTCCGACAATCCATCCTCGTGCAGGCACCCCGTGGTAACCACGGTTGCAACAAGGGCAAGGGCAGCCGCCGGCCCAATGGCAAGGCCAAAGCGTTCCGCCGTGGCAAAAACGATGGCGCCGATCAGGCCGACGACAAGGCCGGCAATGGGGGCGGCCCAGATCGCGGCGGCGAGGTTGCGGCCGCGAAAATCAAACACGGGCAGCGGCAGGCGGGTGAAGAAGACCAGGCAAAGCGCGATGTCGTCGAGGACTTGCCGGGGCGACAGGGTGATTTTCGGGAGCTTCATGGCCCTAGCTCCTCGCAATCGCATGAAAGAAGGTGCCGCTGACGTGGCCACGCCGGTAGCCTGAGGCGCCGAGCGGATTGCCCTGGCCGTCGGCAAGGTCAGCCAGCGGCTCGTCATTGCCGGTGGCCGTCATCTGCGCATAGTGGAATTCGTGACCCCGGATCAGCGCGCCCTGCGAACCCAGCGGGCAATCGGCACGCAGCCGAGCCTCGCGGTAGCCAAGATTCATCTTGCGCCTGGCGAAGCTGGTGGAATGGCCGAGCAGGCCGAGCATGCGATGCGTTTCGCCTGATGCATCCTCCATCGCTTCACCAAGCACCATGAAGCCGCCGCATTCGCCATGGATCGGCTTTGTCGTGGCGAAACGTGCCATCCCCGCATGGAAATTCGCGGCGGCCGTGAGTTTGCCGGCATGAAGCTCGGGATAGCCGCCGGGCAGCCAGCAAACATCGCAATCCTCGTCCGGCGCTTCGTCGGCGAGCGGCGAGAACGGGACGATTTCCGCGCCGGCCTTGCGCCAATAGGCGGCGACATGCGGGTAGAGGAAGGTGAAGGCGGCATCCTCGGCAAGCGCGATGCGTTGACCGGGCGGCCGCAGCGCGTCGGCGAAGGAACCTGCTGCCGGGGCGAAGGGCGTTGCCAGGGCCATGACCGCGTCGAGGTCGAGCGACTTCTCCGCCGTGTCGGCGAGCCGGTCGAGATGCGCCATCAGGTCGTCATATTCGCCGGCCTGGACGAGGCCGAGATGGCGCTCGGGCAAATTGAGCGAGGGGTCGCGCAAAATAGCGCCGACGACGGGCAGGCCGATCGCCTCGATGGCGTCGCCGGACAGCTTCCGATGGCGCTCGCTGCCCAGCCGGTTGAGCACGACGCCGGCCATGCGCACATCCGGGTCGTACGTGGCAAAACCCTTGGCGACGGCCGCCGCCGTTGTCGACTGGCCTGACACGTCGAGCACCAGCAGCACCGGCAGACCGTAGAGCCGGGCCAGATCGGCAGCCGAACCGGTGCGGCCAGGCGAGGCCGGGATGCCGTCGAACAGGCCCATGGCGCTTTCGAGGATGACGAAATCGGTGTCGTCGGCCGCTTGTGCGGCCAGCGCATTGAGCAGCGGCGGCGACATCGCCCAGCTGTCGAGATTGACGCCGGACAGGCCGGTGGCGGCGGTATGGAAGCCGGGGTCGATATAGTCGGGGCCGGACTTGGCGCCGCGCACTTTCAGGCCACGCCGGGTGAGTGCGCGCAGGATGCCGATGGTGACGCTGGTCTTGCCCGAACCAGAGCGCGGCGCGCCGATGATGATCGCCCGGGCCGTCATGCCCCGCCCGCCAGCGCCGCGCGCATGGCGACGATGCCGCCGACGACGATCAATGCCGGCGAGGCGAGCCCGGCCGCCGCCGCTGCCTCGGCAATGGTGGCGAGCGTGGCGACGACGGTCCTTTCCCGCGGCGTCGTCGCGGCGACGATCACGGCCGCCGGTGTCGATGGCGCCAGTCCGCCGTCGAGCAGGGCGGCTGCTATGAGAGGCAGATTGGCCATGCCCATGTAGACGACGACCGGCTGGCCGGTGCGGGCGATCGCCGCCCAGTCGAGATCGTCATCGGTGCCGGCGGCGTGGCCGGTCGCCAGAATGACAGCCTTGTTGATGCCGCGCATGGTGGCGGGAATGCCGGTGGCGGCGAGCGCGCTGAGACCCGAGGTGAGGCCTGGCAGGACGCGGAACGGGATGTTCTCACGCGCCAGCGCCAGCGCCTCTTCGCCGCCACGGCCGAAAATATAGGGATCGCCGCCCTTCAGCCTGATGACGCGGCGGCCTTCACGCGCCAGCCGCACCAGCAGAGCGGTGATGTCATCCTGCTTCATCGAGGGCTTGCCGCCGCGTTTTCCCGCAAAGAAAAGCTCGGCATTTCCGGCAACAGCAACCACATCGGGCGAAACCAGCGCGTCGTAGACCAGCGCATCCGCCTCGGCCAGTGCCGCCAGCACCTCCAGCGTCAGGCAGCCGGGATCGCCGGGACCGGCGCCGGCCAGCCAGACATGCCCCGGCTCAAGCGGACGCGGCTTGAAGTTCAGCCGTGCGAGCGCCTGTTCGAGTGTGGCGTTTTCGCCGTTATTTCCAGTGCTGGCGCTCACAATCCGTCCCGTCCGCGAAAACGCCGCTGATAGTGGGCGTCGTATAATGAACTCTCGCCGAAATCTTGTGCCGCCAGCGAGCGGCCGACGAAGATGATGGCCGTGCGCTCCATCGGATCGGCCGCCAGTTGTGCCTCGATGGATTCCAGCGTGCCGGTCATCACGCGCTGGTCCGGCCAGGAGGCGCGGAAGACGATCGCCACCGGGCAATCGCCGCCATAGTGCGGCGTCAGCTCGGCGACGACGCGGTCGATGGCGTGGATGGCAAGGTGGATGGCCAGCGTGGCGCCGGTGCGGCCGAAGCCGGCCAGGGTTTCGCCCGGCGGCATTTTCGACGCACGTCCGGAAACGCGGGTCAGCACCAGGCTTTGCGCGACTTCGGGGATGGTCAGCTCGCGGCGAAGTGCGGCGGCGGCGGCCGCGAAGGAAGGGACGCCCGGCGTCAGCGTGTAGGGGATGCCATGCTTTTCCAGCCGGCGGATCTGCTCGGCCACGGCACTCCACACCGACAGGTCGCCGGAATGCAGGCGGGCAACATCATGGCCGGCCATTTGGGCTGCCACATATTCAGCCTCGATCTCGTCGAGCGACATCGGCGCGGTGTCGACCAGCTTCGTTCCCGGCGCGCAATGCTGCAGCAGTTCCGGCGCGACGATGGAGCCGGCGTGGAGGCAGACCGGGCAACTCGCCAGGAGCCTTGCGCCACGCAGCGTGATGAGGTCCGCCGCACCTGGGCCGGCGCCGATGAAATGGACGGTCATGGCGCGTCTCCGCTGATGGCGATGGCGCAGGTGACCGGACCGAGCACGGTGCGGGACCCAAGCAGCGTCGCGCTTTTGCCGGCGACGGCAAGGGCGGAGGCTTCCGAGACCGATGGCGTGCCCGCCAGCTTCCGCGAGAGACTGGAGCTGCTGAGCGTACCCGGCGAGGCGGCCTGTAGGGCTGAGTCATCAACGACAATGACGGGGAGGTTCAGCTTGCGACCGGCGGCAACGATGGCGTCTTCATCCTTCTTGAGCGCAGCGGTGGCCAGTGCCGAAAGAGCCGTCATCGCCAGGCCATGCGCTTCGAGCGCGGTTTCTATGGCCGCGAGCACGTCCTCGACGGTGACGCCCCTTCGGCTGCCGATGCCCGCGACCATCATGGCTTCACCCAGCTCCATTGCGTGACGGGCATGGCCGGCCGCCATGCCTGCATGGAGCCGACCGGCGAAGCGCGGGAGATGCCGATGCGGGTGAGGTCGCCGCCGCGCTTTGTGTGCTGGGCGAGGAGCAGGGCTTCCATTTCCAACGTCACCGCGTTGGCGACAAGACGGCCGCCGGCGCGCAAGGCTCTGATGGCGGCATTCATGACGCCGGCGTCGCTGCCGCCGCCGCCGATGAAGATGGCATCAGGTGTCTCCAGTCTGGCCAGGGCCTTGGGCGCGCTGCCTTCCACAATGACAAGGCCGGGAACGCCGCAGGCAACGGCGTTGTGGCCGATGCGGGCGGCGCGAGCCGGGTCGGCCTCGATGGCGATGGCGCGCAGCGAAGGGTGGGCGAGCATCCATTCGATGCCAATCGAGCCCGAGCCGGCGCCGACATCCCACAGCAATTCGCCCCGCCTCGGCGCCAGCGCCGACAGGGTGATAGCGCGGATTTCGCGCTTGGTGATCTGGCCGTCATGCTCAAACAGATGGTCGGCGAGGCCTGCCGTGAGCGACAGCACGCGCGCCTGCGGGGCCGAATCAATTTCGATGGCCAGGACATTGAGCGGATTGATGTTTTCGAGGTCGAAAGCATCGGCGCGAGCCGAGCGCAACGTCTCCTTCGGCCCGCCCAACGCTTCCAGCACCGTCAGCCGCGAAGTGCCGAAGTCGAGTTCGGCGAGCAGGCGGGCAACCGCCGCCGGAGCGAAGCCATCGGATGTCAGCGCCAGGATGCGGGCGTTGGGCTGCAGCAGTGGGCGGATCAGGTCGATCGGGTGGCCGTGCAGTGAGACGGTCTCGATATCCTGTAGCGCCCAGCCAAGCCGCGCCGCGGCCAGCGACAACGCCGACGGCGCTGGTATGACGTGCATCTCGCGCGGCTTGACCTTGCGGGCGAGGGTGGCGCCGACCCCGTGGAAGAACGGGTCGCCGGAGGCGAGCACGCAGACGTTCCTACCGGCAAGCGCCAGGACGTCGGCCATCCCGGCATCGAAAGGAACCGGCCAGGGACGCGGCTTGCCCTTGGCGAAGGAAGCGACGAGCGCCAGGTGCCGCTTGCCGCCGAAGATGAACTCCGCCTCGGCGATCCGCCGCTTGGCCTCGTCGCCGAGACCCGCTAAACCGTCCTCACCGATGCCGACGATTGTGAGCCATCTCGGGTTGGGCTTGGCGGCGCGCGGACCCTCAGCAGGCATGATGACCCACCGCATTCTGATCCTCGGCGGCACCACCGAAGCCCGGCAACTGGCCGGAAGACTGGCGGCGCGCGCCCATTGCTCGGTCACGCTGTCGCTGGCCGGCCGTACGGAAAACCCCGTCGCGCAGGGCGTACCCGTGCGAAGTGGAGGGTTCGGCGGTGCCGACGGTTTGGTCGCTTATCTCAGGGAGACAGGCACTGGTCTGCTGATCGACGCCACGCATCCCTACGCGGCGCGTATCTCCGCCAATGCCGCGCAAGCGGCACGCGCCACTGGCGTGCCGATCCTTGCCTTGCGGCGTCCGGGCTGGGATGTCGTCCAGGGCGACCGCTGGCTTGAGGTGGACAGCGTTGCCGGGGCGGCACGGGCGCTTGGACCGGCGCCACGCCGTGTATTTCTGGCGCTGGGCCGGCAGGAGGTC
Source organism: Mesorhizobium australicum WSM2073 (assembly GCF_000230995.2). Lineage (NCBI taxonomy): Bacteria > Pseudomonadati > Pseudomonadota > Alphaproteobacteria > Hyphomicrobiales > Phyllobacteriaceae > Mesorhizobium > Mesorhizobium australicum. The sequence continues at coordinate 3,598,805 of NC_019973.1, forward strand.
ACCGCCTTCGAGGCCGCACCCCAACACCACTACCTCATCCGCAGTGTCGATCCGGTCGAGCCGAAGCTGGTTGTGCCCGATGCCGACTATCTGCTGGCGCGCGGGCCGTTTGGCGAGACCGACGAGCGCGTGCTGCTCGAAAAGCATCGCATCGATGTCGTGGTGTCGAAGAACAGCGGCGGCACGGCGACATACGGGAAGATTGCCGCGGCGCGAACGCTCGGCATCGAGGTGATCATGGTGCGCAGGCCCGTCCTGCCGGATGTGCCCTCGGCTGAAACAGTCGAAGCGCTGGCCGCGATGGTCCGTCATTTCGTCGAGCCCGATGCCGAGCGCGGCGTGTAGACCAGCGCCGGCTTTTCGCCGCGCCTGATGATCCGGGTCTCCGGCGAGCCGATGATGATGCAGGTCGCCATGTCGGCCTTTTCTGCGTCGACATCGGCCAGCAGATAGACCTCGATGCGCTCGTCGGGCCGGCCGGCGGCGCGGCCGAAGATCACCGGCGTCGTGCCGGGCAGGATGGCGGCCAGGCATTCGAAGGCGCGGCCAAGCTGCCAGGGACGCGCCTTGCTGATCGGATTGTAGAGCGCAATGACGAAGCCGGCGCCGGCCGCCGCCAGAAGACGCAGTTCGATCAGATCCCAAGGCTTCAGATTGTCGGACAGCGAGATAGCGCAGAAGTCGTGGCCAAGCGGCGCGCCGATGCGGGCGGCGACCGCGAGCATGGCGGTGACGCCGGGCACGACAGCGACATCGACCGCGCGCCATTCGGCCGGACCGGCCTCGATGGCCTCGCAGACCGCTGCGGCCATGGCGAAGACGCCGGGATCGCCGCCCGACACCACGGCGACGTCGTGACCCTCGGCGGCCTTGGTCAAGGCATCCTTGGAGCGGGCGAGTTCCTCGCGGTTGTCGGAAGCGACACGGGTCTGGTCCGGGCGCAGGCCGAGCCGGTCCAGATACGGCTTGTAGCCGTAGAAGAATTTGGCCTCGGCGATAGCGTGGCTGGCTTGCGGCGTGACCTGGTCTGCATTGCCGGGCCCGAGGCCGATGACGGTGAGACGGCCGCTCATATCTGGGCTCCAGCCGCGCCCGGCCGACCGGACCAGCCGGCAACCAGCACAATGGCGAAGTAGGGCGCCTTGTCATCCGGCTTGTCGGCTAGTTTCATCGAGACGCTGCCGGCCATCGTGCCGCGCTCGACATAAACGGCGCGCGTCAGCTTGCCGGTCGCCTCCAGCGCGCGCCTGATCTTGGGCAGGTTGCGGCCGACCTTCATGATGACGGCGGCGTCGGTGTCGGCGAGGCGGCGCGTCAGCTCGAACTCGCTCATCGTGCCGGGCAGCACGGTCAGCACGTCGTCGCCCTGGACGATCGGCACACCGGTCTGCGACCAGCAGCCGGACATTGCGGTGATGCCGGGAATGACCTCGGTGGGGAAACGATGGGCAAGGCGGACATGCAGATGCATGTAGGACCCGTAGAACAGGGGATCGCCTTCGGACAGCACGGCAACCACCCTGCCGGCGTCGAGGTGCTCGGCGACCTGTTCCGCCGACTCCTCGTAGAAACCCGTGATCTGCGACCGGTAATCGTCGTGGTCCTTGTCGATCTCGGTGGTCACGGGATAGAGCAGCGGCAGTTCCAGCATGTCGGGCCGGAAGCGCGCCTCGACGATGGCGCGCGCATTGCTGTTGTTGCCACGCTTGGCGAAATACGCCACGACATCCGCCTCGGCCAGCACCCGCGCGGCCTTCAGCGTCAACAATTCTGGGTCGCCGGGACCGGTGCCGACACCAACGAGACGGCCTTTGGGGAGCGCGTTCACAGACCCGGCCTCGCCAGTGAATTGAGCGCGGCGGCGGTCATGGCGCTGCCTCCAAGCCTGCCGCGCACGATGGCATAGGGCACGCCATAGGAATTCTCGGCCAGTGCGTCCTTGGATTCGGCAGCGCCGACGAAGCCGACCGGCATGCCGATAATGGCCGCCGGCTTCGGCGCGCCATCGCGCAACTTCTCCAGGAGATAAAAGAGCGCGGTCGGTGCGTTGCCGATGGCGACCACCGAACCGGCGATGCGCTCGCCCCAGAGGTCGATGGCGGCCGCCGAGCGGGTATTGCCGATCTGCCTCGCGATGTCGTGCGTGCGCGGGTCGCGCAAGGTGCAGATCACCTCATTGCCGGTCGGCAGCCGGGCGCGGGTGACGCCATGCGAGACCATTTCGGCGTCGCAGAAGATCGGCGCGCCGGCCGCCAGAGCTTTGCGCGCGGCGCTGACGAAATCGGGGGAGAAAACGAAATGACTTGCCGCCTCGACTTGGCCGCAGGCATGGACCATGCGGATGGCGACATCGGCCTCGGCCTCGGAAAAGCGCGAGAGATCGGCCTCGGCGCGGATGATGGCGAAGGAGCGCTCGTAGATCGCCGTGCCGTCGCGGATATAGTCGTAAGCGGCCATGCTCATTCCTGTTGGTACATTTCGGCGATTGCTGCCGTGCCAAGCCTTGTCAGGCAAGCGGCGGCGGTTTCGCCCTGATGTCGTGCGCCGCGGATCATCGCCGCGACGCGGCTGAAGCCGCGCGGGGCGTCATAGCCCGGCCTGTAGCCGGCAGGAAGAGCCTTTGCCGTCGCGTTCACGACAAGTCCGGCTCCATTTTCGCCGCCGACAATTGTGAGTGCTGCCGGGCCGGGATTGGCGCAGCCCTTGGCGCAGCCCGACACGTGCAGCGTGAAATCGAGGATGTCGGCGTTTTCGGTGGCGATCGCCTCGGCGATGTCGCGGGTCGCGATCCGGCCGGAGGCGCAGGCCGGGGCGCCGGGGCAAGCCGCGATGCGCGTGCGCGGGTCGGTGGGAGAGGTGACGAAGCCGAGGGTGGCGGCGGTATCTTGAAGGGATTGATTGGCTTCCGTCGGCTGGCCGAGGAAAAGCAAGGCGCGGCCGGGGGCGAGGCGGATTTCTGACGTGCCGAAGGCAAGAGCTTTTTGCGCGAGGCCGATGATCTTGTCCGCCGGCATGCTGCCGTAGGGGAGGCCGATGCCGAAGGTGAAAATGTCGCCGGCTAAGGAGAAAAGGCCGATAGGCTTGCGCGAGGCGCTCCCCTCTGTCCTGCCGGACATCTCCCCCTCTAGGGGGGAGATTGCGCTGTTGTCGCTGTCTTCGCCAATCTTCGACGTTGAAAGGGGAATGCCGGCGCTCAAGCTGCCGATCTCCCCCCGCGTGGGGGAGATGTCCGGCAGGACAGAGAGGGGCGCCGTAGAGTGCCAACCTGTGAGAGACGCCAACTGCCGCTCCGACAAATCCCGTGTGTGTGCGTCCGGACCTTTCTCAGCGACCATCCGAAGCGCGGCGACAGCAATGTCGCGCGCCGCACCTTCGCCAGCCGTCGCAAGTCGCTTCTCACTTTGGCGGTCACCGGCAACTGATATGGCCCAAAGGGTGCCAGCGCTGACTCCAACCGCCTTCAGCCTGACATCGGCCGTCACCGCATCCAGAGTCAGCTGCCCGCCGCCGTCGACGACCACCGAAACCTTCGGCCCCAGCCTTGGTGCCAGTCCGGCATCTTCGATCGCCGCCATGATCCGCTCAGCCATCGCCCGGGGATCCGCAATCTCGTGTGGGTCGATACCCGCCAGCGGGCCGGTCTCGACCGGTACGCCGGTGCGCACCGCGATGCCCAGCGCATCGACCTCCGCCGCCAGCAACGCGGCACTTTCCGTTGTCAGGCCGCGGATCTGCAGGCTGCCGCGGGCCGTCACTTCCATGATGCCGTTGCCGTGCCGCGAGGCGGACTCAGCCAGGGCGATCAAGAGCTTCGGGGACAACCCTCCGGAAGATGAGCCTCCAGCGACCGGGTTGAGCCGCACCAGCAGGCCGTCGCCTGTCTGCATCGGTGCGGACAGAGCAGGGCAGGCGCCACGGCGCGAGAAGGCGTTCATGCCGCGACCCCGAGCGCGTTAGCCTCGGCGATCAGCGCGGCCAGATCGTCGTCGATAGAATTGCGCAAGGGATGCCAGAGGCCGCGCCGGCGCGCCGACAAGAAGCGCTCGGCAATGACTTTGGCGGCTGCGGGGTTTTCGCGCAGGATGAAGGCGCGGACGTCCGCGTCGCCAAGATAGGCGTCGTGCACAGCCTCGATCAGCGCGCCTGAAATCGCATGGGTGGTCTCGGCGAAGCCGACCAGCCGGTCGACGGTTTCGGCGAATTCGGAGGCGCCGCGCGGACCGTGGCGCATCTGGCCCGATATGAAACGTGAATTCACGGCCCGGGCGCGCACCACGCGCGACACCGCCTCGCCGACCGATCGCGGTTTCGGCTTTCGCGGATCGGTCGTATCGAGCACGATGACGTCGGCGTTCCTGCCAAGTGTGGCCAAGGCGGCCGAGAAGCCGCCGATGAAGGCGACGTCGGCGGAGCCTTCGAGAATGTCGCGGCCGGGGTCGTCGCCGGTGTGTACGAGAAGATCGGCGTCGGCGATGCGGCCTTCAAACGCTCCAGGTGCCGAGACGCCTTCGCCGCCGGCACCGCCATAGGCATGCGAGGTCGCGTCGAGATAGGCGCGGCCGATCTCTTCGCGCGCCGTCCAGTCGCCGCTCGACAGCATGTCCTCGACGCCGGCGCCGTACGTGCCGGGCGAAGTGCCGAAGATTCGTGGGCTGACCTTGCCGTCGGCGCGGGTTTTGGCGGCGAGCGGGTTTTCCGAATCGTCCTCGTCGCGCGCGGCAACGGCCTTGGCGGCGGCGTCGATCAGCGCGATCTGGGTCGGGAACATGTCGCGGAACAGACCTGATATACGCCAGGTGACGTCGACACGCGGGCGGCCGAGCGCCGCCGGGGGCAGCACCTCGATGCCGGTGACGCGGCCGGTGGCAGTGTCCCATTGCGGTCGGCAGCCCATCAAGGCCAGGCCCTGCGCGATCTCCTCGCCGCCGGTGCGCAGCGAAGCCGAGCCCCAGAGATCGATCACCAGCGAACGCGGCCAGTCGCCATGCGACTGCATGTAGCCGCGCACCACTTCTTCGGCCGCCGCCTTGCCGAGATCATATGCGGTCGGCGTCGGCATGATTCGCGGATCCGAGGTGAACAGATTGCGGCCGGTGGGCAAAACATCGGAGCGCCCGCGCGCGGGTGCGCCGGCCGGGCCCGCCTTGACGTGACGGCCATCGAGCGCCGCGAGCAGGGAGGCTTTCTCGGCGTTCGCGCTTTGCAGGCGCACGGAGTCTGGTTCGTCGTTGGGGACGCGGCCGTAGATGTGCAGCCCGTCCTTGATGGCGAAATCCTTGAGGTCGCAGAGCCAGGCGTCGATGCGGCGCAGCGCTTCGTCGGGCGCGTCGGTCTTGGCGACGCCGGCTTCCGAGGCAAGGCCGGTCTTTTGCGCAGTTTCGACAATCAGCCTGGCGAGCCGGTCCCGGCGACGGCGGTCGAGCCCGTCGGCCTGGGCGTATTCGTCGACCAGTCGCTCGAGCTCGTGCTGGTCCTCGTCCAGCCCTGCGCCTGCAAGCGGCGGCGGCAAATGGCCAAGCGTGACGGCGGCAATACGCCGTTTGGCCTGCGCTGCTTCGCCGGGATTGGAGACGATGAACGGATAGATGACGGGTAATGCGCCGGTGACGATCTCGGGAAAGCAGGTTGGCGACAGCGCGACGGTCTTGCCGGGCAACCATTCCAGCGTGCCGTGGGCGCCGACATGGACGAGAGCGTGGACGCCGAGCGATTTGCGCAGCCACAGGCCAAAGGCGATCAGGGCATGGCGCGGCGGGAGGGTCGGATCGTGGTAGTCGGCGCGACGGTCGGCCGAGCGGCCCCGGTCGGGGGCGAGTGCCACGGTGATATTGCCGAAATGCGCGGCGCGGAAGGGGAAGTGGTGTTTGCCTGATAGCGAAGGTGTGTGCGAGCGAAGACCTGTCTCATTTTCCGCTCTGCCCCACGCAGCCTTTACCGCAGCAATCGCCGATGTCGGCAACTCTTTCGAGAAGTCGAGATAGTCATTCAACCCCAGCCCATCACTGCCCCGCTCCAGCAAATCCAGCAATTCACGCGGCGTTTGCGGAATCCCGTCAACGGCATAGCCCTGTTCGCTCAAGTCGTGCAGCATGGCCAGCACGCTGGACGGCACGTCCAGCCCGACCGCATAGCCGGTGCGGCCAGGGGCGCTGGGATAATCGGGAATGAGGATCGCGAGCTTGCGCTCCTCCCGTCTTGTCTCCCGCAGCCGGATGAAAGCCGCGACTCGACCCGCCACTTGCTCCACCCGATCCAGTTCCGGGCGGTTCGCCAACGCACGATGGCCAAGCGCCGGATCGATATCGCTCTCGGCCTTAAAGGAAATGGCGCCGGCGAGGATGCGGCCGTCAAGTTCGGGCAGCACGACATGCATGGCAAGGTCGGCGGGCGCCAGGCCGCGCTGGTTGTTTTCCCAGATGTCGCGGCGCGTGGTGGCAACGATGACCTGGAAGACGGGCACGCCGGCGCGGTCGAACAAGGTTTCGACGCCGGGCTCGGCGCCGGAAGCGAACGCGGTCGCGGTGACGATCGCGGCGGGTTTCAGCGATGCGACGGCATTTTCGACGAACGCAAGCGACACCGGATCCTTCAGACTGGAAACGAAGATCGAGACCGGTGCCAATCCCCTGGAGCGCAAAGCCTCGGCCAGCGCATCGATCGGGGCGACATCGGCGGCGAGCAGCATCGATCGGTAGAAGAGAATCGGGATAATGGGAGTGCCGCTATTGGAACCGGTCGGCTCCTCCGCGACCCCCAATCCAGCCTGATAGTAACCGGCCTTCGGCACGCTGACCGGGTTGGCGACGGGCGCATCCTGTCCAGCCAAGCCTGCCAGCCTGTGCACCAGCGCGCCCATATTGGCCGGGCCGCCCTCGCGGAAATAGCCGAGCAGGCCGTCCAGTTCGGCGCGCCGCAGCGTCGAGGCTTCGACCAGCCTAAGATCCTCGTCGTGGCTTTCGCCGGGAAGCAGCGCCAGTTTGATGCCGCGTTCGCGGGCAATCACCGCCAGTTGGTCGCAGCCATAGCGCCACCAGTCGTAGCCGCCGAGGATGCGCACCAGGATGATTTTGGCGTGGCGGGCGACGCTGTCTATCCAGAGGTCGACGGACATGGGATGGCGCAGGTCGCGCAGTGCGGCCAGCCGCATCGAGGGCAGGCGACCGGCATCGGCCTTCCACGCCGCAGCCAGTCCGGCGAGATCGCTGTCGGTGAAGGACAGGGCCACGATATCCGCCGGCACCTGCCTGAGATCGACAGGCTCGGCGAGATCGTCGAGCGAGGCGGAGGTCGTGGTGAGGATGTGCATCGCGGCCCGGGCCTGAAAATCAGCCGGCGAGGATACGTTCGATCGCCGGGCGGTTCAGCCCCTTGAGGCCAATGACGACGAGCCGCGAGCGGCGGTCGTCCCCAGCGGTCCAGGCGCGGTCGTAGTAATGATTGACGCGCGGGCCGACGGCTTGCAGCAGGAGCCGCATAGGTTTGCCGCCGACCTCGACGAAGCCTTTCACGCGCAGCACGTTTTCCTGTTCGGCGGCCGCGGCGACGCGCTTTGCCAGCTCGTCGGGATTGGCGATCGAGGGAATGTCGACGATGAACGTGTCGAAGTCGTCATGCTCGTGATCGAATGCGCCGTCATGGTGGGACTTGCGGTTCTCGATGTCGTCCTCGACGGCGAGACCGAGCCCGAGCAGCACCGAGGGATCGACCTTGCCATGAGACGTCGGCACGATCTTCACGGCGCGGGCGGAGTGTTCGTTGATAATGGCGTTGGCGCGGGCTGAACCGGCGGCATCCATCAGGTCGCTCTTCGACAGGATGATCAGGTCGGCGCAGGCAATCTGGTCCTCGAACACTTCCTCGACCGGGTCGTCATGGTCGAGGCTCTCGTCCTGCGCGCGCTGCGCCTGCAGGGCGTCCATGTCGTTGGCGACGCGGCCTTCCGCCAGTGCGGGACCGTCGACCACGGCGATGACGCCATCGACCGTTACGCGGCTCTTCACCGTCGGCCACTGGAAAGCCTGGACCAGCGGCTTGGGCAGAGCGAGGCCCGAGGTTTCGATCAGGATATGGTCGACCTTAGGCGTCAGCGACAGGATCTGGTCGAGCGCCGGCACGAAATCATCGGCCACGGTGCAGCAGATACAGCCATTGGCCAGTTCGACGATGTTTTCCTCTGGGCAGGTGTCGATGCCGCATCCCTTGAGGATCTCGCCGTCGATGCCGATGTCGCCGAACTCGTTGACGATGATGGCAATCCGCTTGCCGCCGGCATTTTCCAGGAGATGGCGGACCAGTGTCGTCTTGCCGGCGCCGAGGAAGCCGGTGACGACGGTGCAGGGAACGCGGGACAGAGATGTTGTCATGATCAGTCTTTCAGCATGTCGAGGGGAGGGATGCGGGCAACGAGGCCGCGCTTGAGGCTATCGGGCCTGCCCCGCCAGGGAATGAGGCCGTCGCTCGAGGTGGCGAAGAGTTTCGCGCCGGTGACCAGATCGGCGCCGCTGCTCGCGGTCAGATCGCCGAACACATAGCTCCAGCAGCCGTCGCGCAGGATCGCGGCGCTCAGGCGGCGCTTGCAATTGCCGAGGCATTCGACCGTGCGGATGCGAATCTTCTCGCCCGAGGCGGCTTGGCGCGTATCTTCGGCCAAAAGTTCGCCGGCCCGGGGATGGGCGTCGGAGCCGGTCTCGTCGCGACAGGAAGCGCAGACAATGACCGTGATGCCGGCCAGGGGATGATTCCCGCCGGACGAAATGTCGGTTGTTTCAGCCGAAAAACTGCTGTCGCGATCCACATCAGGCTCCTTGCCCGGAAAACCCGCCAGGCGATCGGACTCTTGCATTCCAGACGGCAGGTCTCCTGGCTCGCGGGTCATCGCCTTGGGTAGCCGCCTTCCCGGGACAATCCCAGTGGCTTTCGGCCTTGGCTCTTCGCTCACAGTTGCGGGGACAGCCGCGGATTTGGGATCTTCAATCCCGCACCGCATTCCCTCTTGGCTCCTCCCTTTGCCGAGAGGAGACCGTCTGGATGGGATTTAGGCTCTTGCGGGCAGCGGTGTCAACGCGAGCTTACGACACCGCGATGTCGGACAGCGCCGGGCCGAGGTCGCCGGCAGGCGTTATTTCCATGCGCTCGAGGCCAAGCCAGCCCTGCATCTGCTTCAATTCCTCGAAGAGCTGGGCTGCGGTTTCGGGCGGTGTGCCGGGCTCGGCGTAGGCGGCATGGACGCGCAGGACACTGGCCGGCCGGTCAGCCTTGAGGTCGACGCGCGCCACGATCCTGTCGCCGAGCAGGAAAGGCAGGACATAGTAGCCGTATTGGCGCTTGTCGGCCGGCGTGTAGATTTCGATGCGGTAATGGAAGTCGAACAGCCGCTCCGAGCGCGAACGCTCGAAGACGACCGGATCGAACGGCGCCAGCAGAGCGCGGGCCTCGATCTTGCGCGGGATACGGGCGTCCTTGTGAAGGTAAGCCGGCTTGTCCCAGCCCTCGACACGGACCGGCAGCAAGTCGCCGAGCTCGACCAGTTCCTCCAGCCGGCCTTTCATGTCGGCCGGCGAGAGTCGAAAATAATCGCGCAGGTCGCCTGATGTCGCCACGCCATGGGCACGGGCGGAAATGCGCAGCAATTCGCGATGCGCGTCCTCAGGCGTCGGTACCGGCAGATCGAGGATCGCCTGCGGCAGCACGCGCTCCGGCAGGTCGTAAAAGCGCTCGAAGCCGCGCCGGTGCGCGGTGGTGATGCGCCCGGCCCAGAACAGCCATTCGAAGGCGTGCTTGGCATGGCTCCAACCCCACCAGCCACCGGAGCCTTTCTGGCCTTCGAGCGCCGAAGCGGCGATCGGCCCGCGCGCGACGACCTCGCGGTAGATCTCTTCTATATAGGCTGCGTGCTCGCGGCCCCATTTGGCCAGCCCCAGATACATTTCATCGCCTTGCTCGGCGCGCTGCATGCGCCAGCGCATCAGTGGGTAGGTCTCGACCGGCAGGAACGAGGCTTCATGCGCCCAATATTCGAAGACGGTGCGCTTGCGCGTCACGGCGGCGTTGTCGAGCAAAGCGAGGGGATAGGGGCCGAGACGCGAATAGAGCGGCATGTAATGAGCGCGCACCACCGCACTGACGGAATCGATCTGCAACAGGCCGGTGCGAGACAGAACGCGGGCGAAATGGCGGCGGTCCGGCGTGCCGGCGGGGCGGGGATCGAGAAATCCCTGGGCGGCGAGCGCGATGCGCCGCGCGGCGGCAAGCGAGATCTTTTCCTTCATGCGTATGCGTCCCTGATGGACCTGTCTGGCGTCATTGCCGGCGTGATTCCCGTCCATGCTAGCAGGGTTTTGGCGGCAACCCTGTCAGGAGAGAAAAGTGGAGTTAAAAGCGAAGGAAATCAAACAGGAGCGGATGGGACCAGTTTCTCCCGGAATGCCGTCCAGCTCGGTGTTTTGAACAAGGTTTGACTTGCTTCGCTGGAAGTGCTGCGCTAACCCTCGCCGCGTTGCAGCATAGGCCCCTTAAAACGGTTCAGCGGTTAATCTGTCACGCTTCCGCATTAAGGTTCGGTGCTGTAGTCAAAGTGGATTGGCGCCAACGGAAAGCCGCTGCATGAACGCACTTCTCAGTTCGTACCTGCCCATCGTCCTGTTTATCGGCGTGGCACTGGTCGTCGGCCTGGCGCTGCTGGCGGCTCCGTTCCTGGTGGCGTATCGCAACCCCGATCCCGAAAAGCTTTCCGCCTACGAGTGCGGTTTCAACTCGTTCGACGATGCCCGCATGAAATTCGACATCCGCTTCTACCTGGTGTCGATCCTGTTCATTATATTCGACCTGGAAGTTGCCTTCCTCTTCCCCTGGGCAGTGTCCTTCTCGAAGATCGGCATGCTCGGTTTCTGGTCAATGATGGTGTTTTTGGCAGTGCTGACCATCGGCTTTGCCTATGAATGGAAAAAAGGAGCGCTGGAATGGGATTGAACGACAGTTCAGGCACCCTCGTCGCGCCGAAGCCCAAAGGTATTATCGATCCCAACACCGGCAGGCCGGTGGGGGAGGACGATCCCTTCTTCCTCGAAATCAACAATGAGCTTGCCGACAAGGGTTTTCTGGTCACCTCGACCGAGGCGCTGATCACCTGGGCGCGCAGCGGCTCGCTGATGTTCATGACCTTCGGTCTGGCTTGCTGCGCGGTCGAGATGATCCACACCTCGATGCCGCGCTACGATTCGGAGCGGTTCGGTGTCGCGCCGCGCGCGTCTCCGCGCCAGTCCGACATCATGATCGTCGCCGGCACGCTGACCAACAAGATGGCGCCGGCGCTGCGCAAGGTCTACGACCAGATGCCGGAGCCGCGCTACGTCATCTCGATGGGCTCCTGCGCCAATGGCGGCGGCTACTATCACTATTCCTATTCGGTGGTACGCGGCTGCGACCGCGTCGTGCCGGTCGACATCTATGTGCCCGGCTGCCCGCCGAGCGCCGAAGCCCTGCTCTATGGCATTCTTCTGCTGCAGAAGAAGATCCGCCGCACCGGCACGATCGAACGGTAAATCCATGGCCGCCTCCTTAAGCGAACTGTCGACCTATCTCGGCGAGAAGCTGCCTGGCCGCTTCGGCGATGCGGTATTCGCCTATGGCGAGCTCACCGTTCACGTCGAGCCTCAAAACCTGATCGAGGTGATGACCTTCCTGCGCGACGATGCGCGCTGCCAGTTCATCTCGATCATCGATGTCTGCGGTGCCGACTATCCGTCGCGGGCCAAGCGCTTCGACGTCGTCTATCACCTGCTTTCGCCGAAGCAGAATGTGCGCATTCGCATCAAGGTGCAGGCCGACGAGGAGACGATGGTGCCTTCGATCACCGGCGTCTATCCCGGCGCCGACTGGTTCGAGCGCGAAACCTACGATCTCTATGGCGTGCTGTTTTCGGGCCACCCGGACCTGCGCCGCCTGCTGACCGACTACGGTTTCGAAGGCCATCCGCTGCGCAAGGATTTCCCGCTCACCGGTTTCGTCGAAGTGCGTTACGACGACGAAGCCAAGCGCGTCATCTACGAGCCGGTGGAACTGAAGCAGGAATTCCGCAATTTCGATTTTCTGTCCCCATGGGAAGGCACGGATTACGTGCTGCCAGGGGATGAGAAGGCAAAGCAGTAATGGCTGAAACCTCCGTCCGCAACTTTAACATCAACTTCGGACCTCAACACCCTGCCGCGCACGGCGTTTTGCGCCTCGTGCTGGAGTTGGACGGCGAAGTCGTCGACCGCGTCGATCCGCATATCGGGCTCTTGCATCGCGGTACGGAGAAGCTGATCGAGGCAAAAACCTATCTGCAGGCGCTGCCTTATCTCGACCGGCTCGATTATTGCGCGCCGATGAACCAGGAGCACGCCTTCGCGCTGGCCGCCGAGCGCCTGCTCGGCATCGAGGTGCCGAGGCGCGGCCAGCTGATCCGCGTGCTCTATTGCGAAATCGGCCGTATCATGTCGCACATCCTCAATGTGACGACGCAAGCCATGGACGTCGGCGCGCTGACGCCGCCGCTGTGGGGCTTCGTCGAGCGCGAAAAGCTGATGGTGTTCTATGAGCGCGCCTCGGGCTCGCGCATGCATGCGGCCTATTTCCGTCCGGGCGGCGTCCACCAGGACCTGCCGCGCCAGCTGGTCGAGGACATCGGCAAGTGGATCGACCCTTTCCTGAAATCGCTCGACGATCTCGACAGGCTGCTCACCGGCAACCGCATTTTCAAGCAGCGCAATGTCGACATCGGCATCGTCTCGCTGGCCGACGCCTGGGCCTGGGGCTTTTCGGGCGTCATGGTCCGTGGTTCGGGCTCGCCGTGGGACCTGCGCAAGTCGCAGCCCTATGAATGCTATTCGGAAATGGATTTCGACATTCCTGTCGGCAAGAATGGTGACTGTTTCGACCGCTACCTCGTGCGCATGGAAGAAATGCGCCAGTCGGCACGGATCATGCGCCAGTGCATCGATCTCTTGCTCGGCAAGGAAAGCACCGGCCCGGTGTCGAACCTCGACGGCAAGGTGGTGCCGCCCAAGCGCCAGGCGATGAAGCGTTCGATGGAAGCGCTCATCCATCACTTCAAGCTCTATACCGAGGGCTACCGCGTGCCGGCCGGCGAAGTCTATGCGGCGGTCGAGGCGCCAAAGGGCGAGTTCGGCGTCTACCTAGTCTCCGACGGCACCAACAAGCCCTACCGCTGCAAGCTGCGCGCACCCGGTTTCGCGCATCTGCAAGCCATGGATTTCCTCTGCCGCGGCCACATGCTGGCCGACGTCACCGCCGTCCTCGGCTCCCTCGACATCGTGTTTGGTGAGGTCGATCGCTAAATGTCAGTCCGCCGTCTCGCAGAAGCCAGCGTCCAGCCAGCCTCCTTCGCCTTCAACCGGGCGAATGCGGCAGCGGCGAAGCAATGGATCAAGAAGTATCCCAAGGGCCGCGAGCAGTCGGCGATCATTCCCCTGCTGATGATAGCGCAGGAGCAGGAGGGCTGGGTCACCAAGGCGGCGATCGAGACCATCTCCGACATGCTCGGCATGCCGCGTATCCGCGGCCTCGAGGTCGCGACCTTCTATACGCAGTACCAGTTGAACCCCGTTGGCACCCGTGCGCACATCCAGGTTTGCGGCACCACGCCCTGCATGCTGCGCGGCTCGGAAGCGCTGATGGATGTGTGCCGCTCGAAGATCCATCACGACCAATTCCACACCAACGACAAGGGCACCTTGTCGTGGGAAGAGGTCGAGTGCCTCGGCGCCTGCGTCAACGCGCCGATGGTCATGGTGTTCAAGGATACGTTCGAGGATCTGACACCGGAACGGCTGGCTGAAATCATCGATCTCTACGATGCGGGCAAGGGCGCCTCGGTGACGCCGGGACCGCAGAACGGCCGCACCGGCTCGGAGCCGGCCTCCGGCCTGACCACGTTGAAGAGCGAAAAGGCGATCCTCAAGTCGACCCGCGACCGTGAAGCCCGGGAAGCAGCCAGGGCCGCGAAGGCAGCGCCCGACGCGATCATCGCTGCGCCGGTGCCGGCACCGGCCGCCCCAGCTGCGCCTGGTCCGGTTGCTCCGTCGAAATCCAGCAGGCCGAAGACCGCCGCGCCAGAGACTAACCCGACGTTGAAGACGCCGTCGCCGGCCAAGGTCGCGCCGGTCACCGAGAACGCGGCTAGCGTTGCGCCACCCCTTCACTCGGCCGCCAACGCCAACAAGGCCGCTCCTGAAGTCGAGGCGACTCCAAAACAACGCAATGGGCCGAAGAACCGGGCCGAACCGGGCAGCGCCTTCAAGGCGCCGGAGACCAAGCAGCCTGCCGCCAAGCCGACCAAGAAGCCGGTCTGAGGGACGAAAAATGCTTCAGGACAAAGACCGCATCTTTACCAACATATACGGCCTCTTCGACAAGTCGCTGGCCGGCGCCATGGCGCGCGGCGCCTGGGACAACACGCCCGGCATCGTCGCCAAGGGGCGTGAGTGGATCGTCAACGAGATGAAGGCGTCGGGACTGCGCGGACGCGGCGGCGCCGGCTTCCCGACCGGGCTGAAATGGTCGTTCATGCCCAAGCAGAGCGACGGCCGGCCGAGCTATCTCGTCATCAACGCCGACGAATCCGAGCCCGGCACCTGCAAGGACCGCGACATCCTGCGCAACGATCCGCACACGCTGGTCGAGGGCGCGTTCCTGGCCGGCTTCGCCATGGGCGCGATTGCCGCCTACATCTATGTGCGCGGCGAGTTCATCCGCGAGCGCGAGGCGCTGCAGCGGGCGATCGAGGAGGCCTACGAGGCCAAGCTGATCGGCAAGAACAACACGTCGGGCTACGATTTTGAAATCTACATGCATCACGGCGCCGGCGCTTATATCTGCGGCGAGGAAACGGCGCTGCTGGAAAGCCTCGAAGGCAAGAAGGGCCAGCCCCGGCTGAAACCGCCATTCCCGGCCAATGTCGGCCTCTATGGCTGCCCGACCACTGTCAACAATGTCGAATCGATCGCGGTGGCGCCGACCATCCTGCGCCGGGGGGCTGCCTGGTTCTCGTCCTTCGGCCGGCCCAACAATGTCGGCACCAAGCTGTTCTGCGTTTCCGGCCACGTCAACAATCCGTGCACCGTCGAAGAGGCGATGTCGATCCCGTTCCGCGAGCTTATCGAGACCCATTGCGGCGGCATCCGCGGCGGCTGGGACAATCTGCTCGCCGTCATTCCGGGCGGCGCCTCGGTGCCACTGGTGCCGGCGGAGCAGATCATCGATACGCCGATGGATTTCGACGCGCTGCGCGATCTCAAGTCCGGCCTCGGCACGGCCGCCGTCATCGTCATGGACAAGTCGACCGATGTCGTGAAGGCGATCGCGCGGCTTTCCTACTTCTACAAGCATGAAAGCTGCGGCCAGTGCACGCCGTGCCGCGAGGGCACCGGCTGGATGTGGCGGGTGATGGAGCGGCTGGTGCGCGGCGAGGCTCAGAAGCGCGAGATCGACATGCTGCTCGACGTCACCAAGCAGGTCGAAGGCCACACGATCTGCGCGCTGGGCGATGCGGCGGCATGGCCGATCCAGGGCCTGATGCGGCATTTCCGCGGCGAGGTGGAGCGGCGCATCGACGAGTTTTCGCGCAACGCGCACCGGGCCGAACCGGTGATGGTGGCGGCGGAATAACAAGAAACTTTTGAACGCGGGAAGAAACGGGGCGGGGCGAACGAAGAAACGACCAGGAGAACTCTATGGCGCCGTATTCGACACCCTACCCATTGATGCCCAATTTGGACCAGATCGAGAAGATGAACCAGGACCTGACCAGGATGATGCCGAAGGAGATGGCCAGCGCCGTCAACCTTTTCGCGCACCCTGTCGCGGGTGCGGCGGCGATGTCGGCGCTTGGCATGGGGCTCGCCAATCATGCGTTCGGCGTCTGGATGGGCGCGCTTTCGGGGGCCGCCGAGGCATCACACCGCCTCATGCAGCCGCTGATCGAGGATTTCGAGGCACGCGTCGAGCAATTCGAGGATGCGAACTCGTCGTCCATCAGGGCGCGGGCGACCGCGAAGACGATGATTGCCGAGGCGCAGTCCTTCGCCCAGGAAGTCACCGATATCGCAGCCAGGGAAGCCGCCACCACCGCGCCGGCCGCCAATGCCGCTCCGGCAACAAGCGAGGCAGCGGATGTGCTGCTGCCGGAAGATTTCAGGCAGCCCAAGGCCATGGAGAAGCCGACGAGGCCGTCCGACCTCAAGGCGATATCGGGCATCGGCCCGAAGCTGGAAAGAGTGCTGAACGGCCTCGGTATCTGGACGTTTGCCCAGATCGCCGCATGGTCGCCGCAAGAGATTGCCTGGGTCGACGATTATCTGTCGTTCAAGGGCCGCATCGGCCGTGACGACTGGACTGCCCAGGCGGCGGCGCTGGCCGCGAAGAAGTGAATGAAATCTCGGGCGCTGCGTCTGTCGCGCCCGGAAAATGAGATTGCGGGAAATCCGCAGGGGTTTGAGGCGAATGGCAAAGCTCAAGGTCGACGGGAAAGAAATCACTGTACCCGACCATTACACGCTGCTGCAGGCGGCCGAGGACGCGGGCGCGGAAGTGCCGCGCTTCTGCTTCCATGAGCGGCTGTCGATCGCCGGCAATTGCCGCATGTGCCTGATCGAGGTGAAGGGCGGACCGCCCAAGCCGCAGGCCTCCTGCGCCATGGGCGTGCGCGACCTGCGCCCCGGCCCGAACGGCGAGCCGCCGGAAATCTTCACCAACACGCCGATGGTCAAGAAGGCCCGGGAAGGCGTGATGGAATTCCTGCTGATCAACCATCCGCTGGACTGCCCGATCTGCGATCAGGGCGGCGAGTGCGACCTGCAGGACCAGGCGATGGCCTTCGGCGTCGATTCCTCGCGCTACCACGAGAACAAGCGCGCGGTGGAAGACAAGTATATCGGCCCGCTGGTCAAGACAGTGATGAACCGCTGCATCCACTGCACGCGCTGCGTCCGCTTCACCACCGAAGTTGCCGGCATTTCCGAACTCGGCCTGATCGGCCGCGGCGAGGATGCCGAGATCACCACCTATCTCGAACAGGCAATGACCTCGGAGTTGCAGGGCAACGTGATCGATCTCTGCCCGGTCGGCGCGCTGACCTCCAAGCCCTTCGCCTTCCAGGCCCGGCCGTGGGAGCTGACCAAGACCGAATCCATCGACGTGATGGATGCCGTCGGCTCGGCGATCCGCGTCGACAGCCGTGGACGCGAAGTGATGCGCATCCTGCCGCGCGTCAACGAAGCCGTGAACGAGGAATGGATTTCCGACAAGACCCGCTTCATCTGGGACGGCCTGCGCACGCAGCGCCTCGACCGCCCCTATGTGCGCAAGGACGGCAGGCTGGTTCCGGCGAGCTGGGCCGAAGCGTTCGCGGCGATCAAGGGCGCGGTTTCGGCGGCGGCCCCCGACAAGATCGGCGCCATCGCGGGCGATCTCGCGGCGGTTGAGGAAATCTACGCGCTGAAGCTCCTGATGGCCTCGCTCGGTTCGAAGAACACCGACTGCCGCCAGGATGGCGCGACGCTCGATCCGGCACTCGGACGCGCCAGCTATATCTTCAACCCGACCATCGAAGGCATCGAGCAGGCCGACGCGGTGCTGATCATCGGGGCCAATCCGCGCTTCGAGGCCTCGGTGCTCAACGCCCGCATCCGCAAGCGCTGGCGCCTCGGCAATCTGCCGGTCGGTGTCATCGGCGATGTCGGCGACACGCGCTATGACTACGAACAGCTGGGCGCCGGGCCGGATTCGCTGAAGGATCTGGCGGACGGCAACGGCAAGTTCTTCCAGACGCTGAAGAAGGCGACGCATCCCCTTATTATCGTCGGTCAGGGCGCTCTGGCGCGCGCCGATGGCGCGGCCGTGCTCGGCCAAGCGGCCAGGCTCGCCGCCGCCGTGAATGCCGCACGCGCCGACTGGAATGGCTTTGCCGTGCTGCACACCGCAGCGGCGCGCGTCGGCGGCCTGGACCTCGGCTTCGTGCCGGGCGAGGGCGGCAAGAACGTCGCCGGCATGCTGGGCGAGACGGATGTCCTGTTCCTGCTCGGCGCCGACGAGATCGACATGAGCAAGACCGGCGGCGCCTTCGTCGTCTATGTCGGCACGCACGGCGACGCCGGCGCGCATCGCGCCAATGTCATCCTGCCGGCGGCTGCCTATACCGAAAAGTCCGGCACCTACGTCAACACCGAAGGGCGCGTGCAGCAGACCAACCGCGCTGGCTTCGCGCCGGGCGACGCGCGCGAGGATTGGGCGATCTTGCGGGCGCTGTCCGACGTACTGGGCAAGAAACTGCCGTTCGATTCGCTGCCGCAGCTGCGCGCAAAGCTCTATGGCGAATACCCGCATCTGGCTCGCATCGACCAGGTCGCGGCCGGCAATGCCGAGGATATCGCCGGCGTGGCGAAGCTCGGCGGGCGGTTGAACAAGGGAACCTTCACCTCGCCGGTCAAGGATTTCTACCTGACCAACCCGATCGCGCGCGCATCGGCCGTGATGGCGGAATGCTCGGCACTGGCCAAGAGCGGCTTCAAGCAGGCGGCGGAATAAGCATGGACACCTTCTTCTCCTTCTACGTGCTGCCGGCGCTGCTGATCCTCTTGAAGTCGGTCGTGCTGATCGTGGTGCTGCTGATCTTCGTCGCCTACATCCTTTATGCCGACCGCAAGATCTGGGCGGCGGTGCAGCTTCGCCGTGGCCCGAATGTCGTCGGCCCCTGGGGCACGCTGCAGGCCTTCGCCGACCTGCTGAAATTCGTCTTCAAGGAACCGGTCATCCCGTCGGGCGCCAACAAGGGCGTCTTCCTGCTGGCGCCACTTGTCTCCGCCGTGCTGGCGATCTCGGCCTGGGCGGTCATACCGGTCAGCCAGGGTTGGGCGATCGCCAACGTCAATGTCGGCATCCTCTATGTCTTCGCCATCTCCTCGCTCGAGGTCTATGGCGTGATCATGGGCGGCTGGGCGTCCAACTCGAAATATCCGTTCCTCGGCGCGTTGCGTTCGGCGGCGCAGATGGTGTCATACGAAGTTTCGATCGGCTTCGTCATCGTCACCGTGCTGCTCACCGCCGGCTCGCTCAACCTCAGCGATATCGTGCTGTCGCAGCAGGGTGGGCTTGGTACGCGGCTCGGCCTGCCCAACACGTTCCTCGACTGGAACTGGCTGGCGCTGTTCCCGATGTTCGTCATCTTCTTCATCTCGGCGTTGGCGGAGACGAACCGTCCGCCCTTCGATCTGGTCGAAGCCGAATCGGAGCTGGTCGCCGGCCACATGGTCGAATATTCGTCGACGCCGTTCCTTTTGTTCTTCCTCGGCGAGTATGTCGCGATCGTGCTGATGTGCGCGCTGGCCACCATCCTGTTCCTCGGCGGCTGGCTGCCTCCCTTCGACTTCGCGCCCTTCACCTGGGTGCCCGGCGTCATCTGGTTCGTGCTGAAGGTCTGTTTCGTGTTCTTCGGCATCTCGATGGTGAAGGCCTTCGTGCCGCGCTACCGCTACGACCAGCTGATGCGGCTGGGCTGGAAAGTGTTCCTGCCGATCTCGCTGTTCATGGTCGTCGCCACCGCGGCCTTCCTCAAGATCACGGGGTTTGCGTGATGTCCGCTTTGTCCCAGGCCGCGAAATCGCTGCTGCTGCAGGATTTCGTCAGCGCCTTCTTCCTGTCGATGCGCCAGTTCTTCGCGCCGAAGGAGACGATCAACTATCCGCACGAGAAGGGACCGATCAGCCCGCGCTTTCGCGGCGAGCATGCGTTGCGCCGCTATCCCAACGGCGAGGAACGCTGCATCGCCTGCAAACTGTGCGAGGCGATCTGCCCGGCGCAGGCGATCACCATCGAGGCCGGCCCGCGCCGCAATGACGGCACGCGCCGCACGGTGCGTTACGATATCGACATGGTGAAGTGCATCTATTGCGGCTTCTGCCAGGAAGCCTGCCCGGTCGACGCCATTGTCGAGGGGCCGAATTTCGAATTCGCGACGGAAACGCGCGAGGAACTCTACTACGACAAGGACCGGCTGCTGGCGAATGGCGACCGGTGGGAGCGCGAACTGGCGCGCAACATCTCACTGGACTCGCCCTATCGCTGAGATCTGACGCATGGACGGGGCGAGGGGCCTCGTCCGGAGGATCATCCCGAAAAGTTGCGGACTTTTCGGACAAGATCATCCTCCGGAAGACAAAAGTGTCGCATGTTTCTTTTGATCGGGTATTTCAACCCGATCGGAACATGCGATAGGACACAACGAAACTTGCCGACCGGAGGCGGTCGCAAACATCAAACAGGACGAGCGTCCTGTTTGGACAGGAACCCGGGGGATCCCCAATGCTGAGTGGACTAGAGGCGGCCTTCTTCTACCTCTTCGCCTTTGTCGCCGTGGCGTCGGCGTTCATGGTCATTTCGTCGCGCAACCCCGTGCATTCGGTGCTGTTCCTGATCCTGACCTTCTTCAACGCCGCCGGCCTGTTCATGCTGACCGGCGCCGAGTTCCTGGCGATGATCCTGCTCGTCGTCTATGTCGGCGCGGTCCTGGTGCTGTTCCTGTTCGTCGTCATGATGCTCGACGTCGATTTCGCCGAACTGAAGAGCGGCGCCCTGCAATACGCGCCGATCGGCGCGCTGGTCGGGCTGATCCTGGCGGCGGAGCTGATCGTGGTGCTGGGCGGCTACACCTTCGCGCCGAAGCTCGCCTCGACAGTCGCAAAGCCCATCCCGGATCTCGCCGCGCGATCGAACACGGCGGCGCTCGGCGACATCCTCTATACCGACTACCTCTACTACTTCCAGATTTCGGGCCTCATCCTGCTGGTCGCCATGATCGGCGCCATCGTCTTGACGCTGCGCCACAAGGAAGGGGTCAAGCGGCAGTCGATCGCAGCCCAGGTCGGCCGCACCGCGGCGACCGGCATGGAAATCCGCAAGGTCAAGTCGGGCGAAGGAGTCTGAGATGGTCGTCGGCATCGCACATTATCTGACCGTATCGGCTGTTCTGTTCACGCTCGGCGTGTTCGGCATCTTCCTCAACCGCCGCAACATCATCGTCATCTTGATGTCGATCGAGCTGATCCTGCTGGCGGTCAACATCAATTTCGTCGCCTTTTCGGCGGCGCTCGGCGATCTGGTCGGCCAGGTGTTCGCGCTGTTCGTGCTGACCGTCGCGGCGGCTGAAGCCGCTATCGGGCTTGCCATTCTCGTCGTCTTCTTCCGCAACCGCGGCTCGATCGCGGTCGAAGACGTGAACATGATGAAGGGTTGACGGGGCGACTATGTATCAAGCGATCGTCTTCCTTCCGCTGCTCGGCTTCCTGATCGTCGGCCTGTTCGGCAATGCGCTCGGTGCCAAGGCATCCGAATACATCACCTCCGGCTTCCTGGTGATCGCGGCCGTGCTGTCATGGGTCGCCTTCTTTTCCGTCGGCTTCGGCCATGGCGAGGTGTTCACCGTGCCGGTGCTGCACTGGATCCAGTCCGGCGGGCTGGACGTCTCCTGGGCGCTCAGGATCGACACCTTGACGGTGGTGATGCTGGTGGTGGTCAACACCGTGTCGGCGCTGGTTCACATCTATTCGATCGGCTACATGCATCACGATCCGAACCGGCCGCGCTTCTTCGCCTATCTGTCGCTGTTCACCTTTGCCATGCTGATGCTGGTGACGGCTGACAACCTCGTGCAGATGTTCTTCGGCTGGGAAGGGGTGGGCCTCGCGTCCTACCTGCTGATCGGCTTCTGGTACAAGAAGCCGTCGGCCAATGCCGCGGCAATCAAGGCCTTCGTCGTCAACCGCGTCGGCGATTTCGGTTTTGCGCTCGGCATTTTCGGCGTCTTCGTGCTGTTCGGCTCGGTCAATCTCGGCACGATCTTTGCCAATGCGGCGACGTTCATCCCGGCCGAAGGCGCGCCGCAAGGTGCCGCCGTGCTCACCTTCCTCGGCCATGCGCTCGACAAGCAGGCGGCAATGACCGTCGTCTGCCTGCTGCTGTTCATGGGTGCCATGGGCAAGTCGGCGCAGGTGCCGCTGCACACCTGGCTGCCGGACGCCATGGAGGGCCCGACCCCGGTGTCGGCGCTGATCCATGCCGCCACCATGGTGACGGCCGGCGTGTTCATGCTGGCGCGGCTTTCGCCGCTGTTCGAATTGTCGCACTCGGCGCTGACGGTGGTCACCTTCATCGGCGCCTTCACCGCCTTCTTCGCGGCGACTGTCGGCCTGGTCCAGAACGACATCAAGCGCGTCATCGCCTATTCGACCTGCTCGCAGCTCGGCTACATGTTCGTGGCGCTCGGCGTCGGCGCCTATGGCGCGGCGATCTTCCATTTGTTCACGCACGCCTTCTTCAAGGCGCTGCTGTTCCTTGGTTCCGGCTCGGTCATCCACGCCGTCTCCGACGAGCAGGACATGCGCAAGATGGGCGGCCTGAGGACGCTGATCCCGACCACCTACTGGATGATGGTGATCGGCACGCTGGCGCTGACCGGCGTCGGCATTCCGGTGACCGTCATCGGCACCGCCGGCTTCTTCTCCAAGGACGCCATCATCGAGGCCTCCTTCGCAGGCCACAATTCGGTCGCCGGCCTGGCCTTCATCCTGCTGGTCATCGCCGCCTGCTTCACCTCCTTCTATTCCTGGCGGCTGATCTTCATGACCTTCCATGGCAAGCCGCGGGCGAGCCACGAGGTGATGCACCACGTCCATGAATCGCCGCCGGTGATGCTGGTGCCGCTGTTCATCCTGGCGGCTGGGGCGCTGTTTGCCGGTGTCATCTTCCACAATTCCTTTATCGGCGAAGGCTATGCCGAATTCTGGAAGGCGTCGCTGTTCACGCTGCCGGACAACCATATCCTGCACGAGATCCACGAATTGCCGCTGTGGGTGGAGCTCTCGCCCTTCATCGCCATGCTGATCGGTTTCGCTCTGGCCTGGAAGTTCTACATCCGCTCGCCGGAGATGCCGGTCAATCTGGCCGCCCAGCATCGCGGGCTTTACGCCTTCCTGCTCAACAAGTGGTATTTCGACGAGCTTTACGACTTCCTGTTCGTTCGCCCTGCCAAGCGTCTCGGTCACTTCCTGTGGAAGACCGGTGACGGGACCATCATCGATGGGCTCGGGCCTGACGGCATTTCGGCGCGCGTCGTCGACGTCACCAACCGCGTCGTCAAGCTGCAGACCGGCTACCTCTACCACTACGCCTTCGCCATGCTGATCGGCGTTGCCGCACTCGTCACCTGGATGATGCTCTGATGACCGCCTGGCCAATCCTCTCGCTGGTCACCTTCCTGCCGCTGGTTGGTGTGCTGCTGATCCTGTTCATCAACGATGACAGCGAAAACGCGCGCCGCAACATCCGCGCCATTGCGTTCATCACCACGGCGTTCACCTTCCTGGTGTCGCTGTTCATCTGGGCCGGCTTCGACAATTCGCAGGCCGGATTCCAGTTTGTCGAAAAGGTCGCCTGGCTCGATTCCGGCATTTCCTACCATATGGGCGTCGACGGCATTTCCATGCTGTTCGTCATTCTGACGACCTTCCTGATGCCGCTTTGCATCCTGGCGTCGTGGGAAGCGATCGAAAAGCGCGTCAAGGCCTACATGATCGCCTTCCTGCTTCTGGAAACGCTGATGATCGGCGTGTTCTGCGCGCTGGACATCGTGCTGTTCTACGTCTTCTTCGAAGCCGGACTGATCCCGATGTTCATCATCATCGGCGTATGGGGCGGCAAGCGGCGCGTCTACGCCTCGTTCAAGTTCTTCCTCTATACGCTGGCCGGCTCGGTGCTGATGCTGCTCGCCATCATGGCGATGTTCTTCCAGTCCGGCACCACCGACATCCCGACGCTTCTGACGCACAGCTTCCCGGCCAACATGCAGACCTGGCTGTGGCTTGCCTTCTTCGCCTCCTTCGCGGTGAAGATGCCGATGTGGCCGGTGCACACCTGGCTGCCCGACGCGCACGTCGAGGCGCCGACGGCGGGCTCGGTCATCCTGGCCGGCATCCTGCTGAAAATGGGCGGATACGGCTTCCTGCGCTTCTCCTTGCCGATGTTCCCGCTGGCCTCCGAAATGTTCGCACCGCTGGTGTTCACGCTGTCGGTCGTCGCCATCATCTACACCTCGCTGGTGGCGCTGATGCAGGAGGACATGAAGAAGCTGATCGCCTATTCGTCGGTCGCCCATATGGGCTTCGTCACCATGGGCATCTTTGCCATGAACCAGGAAGGCGTGCAGGGCGCCATCTTCCAGATGCTCAGCCACGGCCTGGTGTCGGGCGCGCTGTTCCTGTGCGTCGGCGTCATCTATGACCGCATGCACACGCGTGAGATTGCCGCCTATGGCGGTCTCGTCAACAACATGCCGAAATACGCGACCGTGTTCCTGATCTTCACCATGGCCAATGTCGGCCTGCCAGGTACGTCAGGTTTCGTCGGCGAGTTCCTGACCATGCTTGGCGTGTTCCGGGTCAACACCTGGGTGGCGTTCTTCGCCGCCACCGGCGTCATCCTGTCGGCGGCCTATGCGCTTTGGCTCTACCGCCGGGTGATCTTCGGCGCGCTGACCAAGGACAGCCTGAAGGGGCTGCTCGACCTGTCGACCCGCGAGAAGGCGATCATCTATCCGCTGGTCGTGCTGGTCATCTTCTTCGGCGTCTATCCCGCACCCGTCTTCGACGCGACGGCCCAGTCGGTCAAGTCGCTCGTCACCAATGTCACCGCATCCATCGGCGCCGCGCAGACCGCGGCGGCGAACTGACCCAGGGGTTTTGCGAACCATGACGCCGGACCTTCTCTCCAGCCTGTCGCTCTCGACGCCCGAGCTGATCCTTGCCATCGGCGCGCTCGCGCTGCTTATGGTCGGGGCCTATTCGCGTTCCAACACCGCCAATACCGTGACCGGCCTTGCCGTCGCCGTGCTGGTGATCGCAGGCGCCTGGCTGATCTTCCACGCAGGGCAGGGCAGCGCCTATGGCAATGCCTTCATCCAGGATTCCTTCGCCCGCTTCATGAAGGTGCTGGCGCTGATCGGCTCGGCGGTGACGCTCATCATGTCGATGCGCTTTGCCAAGGCGGAGCGTTTCGACAAGTTCGAATATCCGGTGCTGATCCTGCTTTGCACGCTCGGCATGATGCTGATGATCTCGGCCAACGGCATGATCGGGCTCTATCTCGGCCTCGAACTGCAGTCGCTTGCGATCTATGTGCTGGCGGCGATCAATCGCGACAATTTGCGTTCGACAGAAGCCGGCCTGAAATATTTCGTCCTCGGCGCGCTGTCCTCGGGCATGCTGCTCTACGGCATCAGCCTGGTCTACGGCTATACCGGCAACACCGGCTTCCAGGAGATCGCCACGGCACTGGGCGGCGGCGAGCGCCAGCTTGGCCTTGTCGTCGGCCTCGTCTTCGTGCTGGCCGGGCTTGCCTTCAAGATCTCGGCGGTGCCGTTCCACATGTGGACGCCAGACGTCTATGAGGGCGCACCGACACCGGTGACGGCCTTCCTGGCGGCAGCGCCGAAAATGGCGGCGATGGCGCTGATCGTGCGCGTCACCATGGGTGCGTTCAAGCCGATCGCCTCCGACTGGCAGCAGATCATCGTCTTCATCTCGATCGCCTCGATGGCGCTTGGCTCCTTCGCCGCGATCGGCCAGACCAACATCAAGCGGCTGATGGCCTATTCCTCGATCGGCCATATGGGCTACGCGCTGGTCGGCCTTGCCGCGAACAGCCAGGCCGGCGTGCGCGGCGTCGCCATCTACATGCTGATTTACCTGGTGATGACGCTCGGCACCTTCGCCTTCATCCTTGCCATGCGGCGCAAGGAAGGCAATGTCGAGCAGATCAGCGATCTCGCCGGCCTCTCGTCGACCAACCCCATCATGGCGACGATCCTGACCATCCTGATGTTCTCGCTGGCCGGCATTCCGCCGCTCGCCGGCTTCTGGGGGAAGTGGTACGTCTTCCTCGCCGCCATCAACGCCAACCTTTATGCGCTGGCAATCATCGGCGTGCTCGCTTCCGTGGTGGGCGCTTACTACTACCTGCGCATCATCAAGATCATGTGGTTCGATGAGCCGGTCGGCGGCTTTGTGCCGATGGCCAGCGAGTTGCGTGTCGTGCTCGGCGTCAGTGGCGCCTTCGTGCTGTTCTACGTGCTGATCGGCGGGCCGATCGGGACCTATGCCGAAGCCGCCGCCAAGACATTTTTCTGACGGGATGGCATTTCGGCTGGCTCCAACCTCGGCGTCGGAAGGGTTCCGGCTCGAAGCGCATGACAGTGTCGGCTCCACCAACGCGCTGGCGCTAGACCATGCCCGGGCGGGCGATCCGGGCAAGCTCTGGGTCGTTTCCAAGAAGCAGGAAAGCGGACGCGGCCGGCGTGGCCGTGCCTGGGCAACGCCGGAAGGCAATCTGGCGGCGACGCTGCTCCTCATCACCGGCGGCGAATTGCGCCTTGCCGCGACGCTCGGCTTCGTCGCGGGGCTGGCGCTGGCCGACGCGCTCGACGCGGTGGTGCCGAAGGGCCGCATCGCGATAGGCCTCGACGGAGCGAGCCAGGGACAGAACCGTTTCGAGCTGAAATGGCCAAACGATGTGCTCGCCTCCGGCGCCAAGCTGGCCGGCATCCTGCTGGAGTCGGCGATGCTTGACGGTGGCCGCTTCGCGGTGGCGGTGGGCATCGGCGTCAATGTGGTGGCGCACCCGCGGGATTTGCCTTATCCCGCGACATCGCTTCATGCGTTGGGCGCGGCTTGCGATGCCGAAACGCTGTTTCTGGCGCTGTCGGATGCCTGGAGCGAGAATGCCCGCCTGTGGGACGAAGGACGTGGCCTTGCCGCCATCAGGAAGCGTTGGCTGACCCGCGCGGCGGGCCTTGGCGGCGAGGTTGCTGTCAGAATTGACGGTAATGTGGTGCGTGGCGTGTTCGAGACCATTGACGACGACTGCCGTTTCGTGATCCGCGACGATGACGGGTCTGTTCTGACGGTCGCCGCCGGCGATGTGCATTTCGGCGCGGTGGCGTCCGCGCGGATATAATTTGTTTTTGAGCAATTCCGGACGGAAAACCGGTAGGCACTTGCTGGAATTGCTTTAACGGCTTGGCCTGAGGGTCAGGAAGGAAAAAATCATGGCGAAAGCGGACAACGCCGAACTCGTCTTCGTGCCGCTCGGCGGCGTCGGCGAGATCGGCATGAACTTCGCCCTCTACGGCTACGGCCCGCCGAGCGCGCGCGAATGGATCATCATCGATGTCGGCGTCACCTTTCCCGACGCGGCGCATCCAGGCGTCGACCTGATCCTGCCCGACACGCGCTTCATCGAGGAGAACCTCGCCAATCTGCGCGGCATCATCATCACCCACGCGCATGAGGACCACTACGGCGCGCTGCTCGACATCTGGCCGAAGCTGAAGGCGCCGGTCTGGATGACGCCGTTCAGCGCCGGGCTGCTGGAAGCCAAGCGTCAGGGCGAGCAGGGCGCGCCGAAGATCCCGCTGACGATCTACCGGGCGGGCGAAAAGTTCACGGTGGGCCCCTTCGAGATCGAAGCCATTCCGGTGGCACACTCCATTCCCGAACCCATGTCGCTGGCGATCACCTCGCCGGCCGGCACCGTCATCCACACCGGCGACTGGAAGATCGATCCGGAGCCGACGATCGGTCCCAAGACCGACGAGGCGCGGTTCCGCGCCTATGGCGACAAAGGCGTGCTGGCGCTGATCTGCGATTCGACCAATGCGCTGCGCGAAGGCGAGTCGCCTTCGGAAGTGGCCGTGGGCGAGGGCCTGAAAGGCGTCATCCAGGCGGCCAAGGGCCGCGTCGCCGTCACCACCTTCTCCTCCAATGTCGGACGCATCGTTTCCATCGCCAGGGCAGCGCGCGATGCCGGCCGCCAGTGCCTTGTGCTCGGCCGCTCGTTGAAGCGCGTCATCGATGTGGCCGGCGAGCTTGGCTACATGGACGGCCTGCCGGAGTTCATCGCCGAGGAGGATTTCGGCTTCATCCCGCGCGAGAACCTGGTCATCATCTGCACCGGCAGCCAGGGCGAGCCGTTGGCGGCACTTGCCAAGCTGTCGCGCGACGAGATGAAATCGGTGTCGCTGACAGCGGGCGACACGGTGGTGTTTTCCTCGCGCACCATTCCCGGCAACGAGAAGGCGATCCTCGAGATCAAGAACCGCCTCATCGATCTCGGCATCAAGATCATCGAAGACGGCGATGCTCTGGTGCATGTCTCCGGCCACCCCCGCCGCAGCGAACTGCGCAAGATGTATGAATGGGTGCGTCCGCAAATCGGCGTTCCCGTGCATGGCGAGGCGGCGCATCTGGTGGCGCAGGGCTCGCTGATGTCCACCTCCGGCATCGGCCAGGTGGCGCAGGTGCGCGACGGCGACATGCTGCGGCTCGCTCCAGGTCCCGCCACGATCATCGACCAGGTGCCGTTCGGCCGCGTCTACAAGGACGGCAATCTGATCGGCACCGATCAGGCGATGGGTATTCGCGACAGGCGCAAACTGTCCTTTGCCGGTCATGTCGCGGTCAATGTCGTGCTTGATGACAAGTACGAGCTGGCTGGCGATCCCGATCTGGTCGCCATTGGCGTCGCCGAAACCGATGCCCGTGGCGAGACGCTCGAGGACCTGATGATCGATGCGGCCGTCGGCGCGGTCGATTCGATCCCCCGCCAGCGCCGCAAGGATCTCGACCTGGTGCAGGAGGCGGTGCGGCGCGCGGTGCGCGGCGCGGCCAACGAAGCGTGGGGCAAGAAACCGCTGGTGACGGTTTTCGTCACCCGGTGACGGAGGCGTCGGGGGCTCGGATGTTCAGCTGATAGCTGACCGGAATCCAGCGAAAGGAATGGTCTGTCCGCTCGACATAGCCCAGGCCCGGAAACGGCATGTGGTGGCCGGCGACGAGCAGGCGCTGCTCCGCAGCCATGCCGAGCAGCCGCTTGCGGGTCTCGATCGCCTTTTCCTTGTCGTCGTCGAAATCGGCATGCCACTGCGGACGCTGGATCGACACGACATAATGCAGGAAAGCGTCCGACCAGATCAGCAATTGCTGTCCGTCGCTTTCGACAAGGAAGGCCAAGAGCCCGGCGGAGTGACCGGCCGCGTCGATGGCAGTGATGCCCGGCACCACTTCGTCTCCAGGCGCTATGAACGTCGCGCGGTCGGCCAGGCCGGTGCAAATGCGCCTGAAGAGATCACGATTGGCCAACCTGGCCGGACGCACCGCATTTCCTTCGGTCCAGAACGCGAATTCCGCTGCGCCGAATACCAGGCGTGCGCGGCTGAAAACGGATGCGCCATTCCGGACAAGCCCGCCAATGTGGTCCGGGTGCCCGTGGGTGATGACCACCACATCGATGTCATCAGGGCCGAGCCCAAGGGCTTGCAAACACTCCAGGAGTGAACTGTCTTCATCTCCGCAGCCGGTGTCGAACAGGATTTTTTCGGAACCGGTATCGATCAGCGTCGGGATGAAGCAATGCTCGTAGCGATCCTGGTCGATGAAGTTCGAAACCGCGAGTTCGAGCACGGCCGCCGGCGACTGTCCGGCCGCGAAGGCCGATGCAAGCCCGTCTCTGACATCGACGGCATCGAGCAGAGCGGCAATTTTGAACGACCCGAGATCGAAGGTGAAAACGCGGGGGCGGGCAGGGCTGATTCCGGACATTGGCCTTTGTACTTTGTGGCTGCCGGTCGCAACAGGTGCGACAGTGCGCTCCTCGCGAAAGGCTGTTGATCTCGGCTGATTTGACGTATGACGCCAGTCGTTGGACCTGGGAGAAAAAGCTCGGACATGCTCGGACGGCTGAACCATGTCGCGCTTGCGGTGCCGGATTTGACCGCCGCCGTTGCAGCTTACCGCAACACGCTCGGCGCCGAAGTGACCGAGCCGCAGGCGTTGCCGGAGCATGGCGTCACCGTGGTGTTCGTCGATGTCGGCAACACCAAGGTCGAGTTGCTGGAGCCGCTTGGCGAGGGCTCGCCAATCGCGGCATTCCTCGAGAAGAACCCGTCGGGCGGCATGCATCATCTCTGCTACGAGGTCGACGACATCCTGGCCGCGCGCGACCAGCTCAAGGCCGCCGGCGCCCGGGTGCTTGGTGACGGCAATCCCAAACCAGGCGCGCACGGCAAGCCGGTGTTGTTCCTGCATCCGAAGGATTTCTTCGGCACGCTGATCGAACTGGAGCAATCATGAGCTGGGTCTCGTTCACCGCGCTGTTTTTCGCGACCTGGTGGGTGGTGCTGTTTGCCGTCCTGCCGTTCAGCGTCAGAACGCAGGACGACGATCACGACGTGACGCTGGGCACCGTGCCGAGCGCGCCGCGCGGGCCGCATATGCTGCGTGCCGTGATCCGCACCACCATCGCAACGGCGGTCCTGATGGGCATTTTCTACGGCCTGACGCACGGGTTAGGATACAGCCTCAACGACATCCCGCACATCGTGCCGGAACTCAGTCCGACCCCAGGGAAATAGACGTGGCGGCAAGGGTGCTCCGATAAGGTCGGAGCGCTGCGGATGGGATTGAGATGCCGCCCTGTACGGCGGCTACTGGCTGCTGACGCAAGGTCATGTAGCCTGCCAATTCGCAGCGCTAACCAGATGATTGCACAAAAAAAATGCAAGGCACAAGGCCTTGCAATTAAACGCGTCCGATCTGTTTCCGGTATCCGGCGGCAGCGAATAACCGCGCCTAGATCGCATCCTCCCAAGACTTTGACCGCGTAGGAGAGCAGATTTTTTTCTGCCCTCTCGGTTATCGGGGCACATTAGCCCAACGGAAATGAAAATGTCACGAAGAATTTTGCCTTGAAACGGGCAATCTCGTGCTGCACTGCACAATAGTGCGGCAGGCTTTGCTTTTGAAACGTCCAGTCAGGCTCGACAGAGCCTTTGCGGCATGTTCGCAATTGACGCGCGCAAAGAATTGACGGCCAAACCCGAAGAGGTTCGGTGCGTTCCATTGTCGGCGCGGGTCGATCCGGAAGCGAGGGATTCGGGCTCGGAAGGGGCCTACGTGGTGGGATGGCCGGGTTTCCATTCGGTCATGAAATCGCTATGAAGCCGGGGCAAGCAAGCCTGCGCCGCGCCGATTCTGGCGTGGCCATTCTCATTCACGGACCTGTCCATGCGTTTGTCGCGCTATTTCCTGCCTATCCTCAAAGAAAATCCGCGCGAGGCCGAAATCGTCTCGCATCGGCTGATGCTGCGCGCCGGCATGATCCGCCAGCAGGGACAAGGCAGTTTTTCCTGGCTGCCGCTGGGCAAACGGGTGCTGGACAAGGTCTGCAAGATCATCCGCGAGGAGCAGAACCGCGCCGGTGCGCTGGAGATCCTGATGCCGACCATCCAGTCGGCCGATCTGTGGCGCGAGAGCGGCCGTTACAACGACTACGGCAAGGAGATGCTGCGCATCAAGGACCGGCAGGACCGCGACATGCTCTACGGTCCGACCAACGAGGAAATGGTCACCGAGATTTTTCGCGCTTACGTCAAATCCTACAAGGACCTGCCGCTCAACCTCTACCACATACAGTGGAAGTTCCGTGACGAGGTGCGGCCGCGCTTCGGCGTGATGCGTTCGCGCGAATTCCTGATGAAGGACGCTTATTCCTTCGATCTCGACTTCGAAGGCGCGAGAGCCGCCTACAACCGGATGTTCGTGTCCTATCTCAGGACCTTCACGCGCATGGGCCTGCAGGCCATTCCGATGCGGGCCGACACCGGTCCGATCGGCGGCGATCTCAGCCACGAGTTCATCATCCTGGCCGACACTGGTGAAAGCCAGGTCTTCTGCCATCGCGATTACCTGTCGCTTGCGGTGCCCGGCGCGAACACCGACTTCGCCAATGACGGCGAGATAGCAGATATCGTCAAGACGTGGACGACGCCTTACGCCGCCACCGACGAGATGCATGACGAGGCGGCCTGGGAGAAGGTTCCGACAGGCGACCGGGTCTCGGCGCGTGGCATCGAGGTCGGCCATATCTTCCACTTCGGCGAGAAATATTCCAAGCCGATGGGGGCCAAGGTGACGGGGCCCGACGGCAAGGATCATTTCGCGTCGGGCGGCTCCTATGGTATCGGCCCGTCGCGACTGGTCGCGGCGATCATCGAGGCCAGCCATGACGAGAACGGCATCATCTGGCCGGAAGCGGTGGCGCCCTTCGATATCGGCCTGATCAACATGAAGGCGGGCGATGCCGACTGCGATCGCGTCTGCGACGAGCTCAACGCCGCCTTCACCGCCGCCGGCAAGGATGTGCTCTATGACGATACCGACCAGCGGCCGGGCGGCAAATTCGCCACCGCCGACCTGATCGGCCTGCCCTGGCAAGTGATCGTCGGGCCGCGCGGTGTCGCCGCCGGCGAGGTCGAGATCAAGAATCGCAAGACCGGCGAGCGCGTGACGCTGCCGATCGCCGACGCGGCCAAACACTTCGGTGCCGCCGCATGAGCGAGGCGGCGGCAGCGCGATCGGCGGGCGCCGGCCCTTTTTCCATCTTCGAGCGCACGGTCGCCTGGCGCTATTTGCGTTCGCGGCGCAAGGAGACGGTGATCTCGGTGATCGCCTCGATCTCTTTTCTCGGCATCATGCTGGGCGTCGCCACGCTGATCGTGGTCATGGCGGTGATGAACGGCTTCCGCGCCGAGCTTTTGACGCGCATCCTTGGCGTCAACGGCCATCTGATCGTGCAGCCGCTCGATTCACCGCTTGAGGACTATGCCCAGGTCGCCAGCCGCATCAACGGCGTACCCGGGGTCAAATACGCCATCCCGCTGATCGACGGCCAGGTGCTCGCGCAAGGCAATGTCGGCGGCGGCACCGGCGCGCTGGTGCGCGGCATCCGGGGTGAAGATCTCGGCAAGATCGCCATCGTGGCCAGCAACATCAAGCAAGGCACGCTCGCCGATTTCGATACCGGCGAGGGTGTCGCCATCGGCAAGCGCATGGCCGAGAATCTCGGCCTGACGCTCGGCGATACCATTACCTTGATCTCGCCGGACGGGGATGTGACGCCGCTCGGCACCACACCGCGCATGAAGGGCTACAAGATCGCGGCGATCTTCGAGGTCGGCATGTCTGAATATGACACGTCGATCGTCTACATGCCGTTCTCCGAAGCGCAGCTCTACTTCAACATGGACGGCCGGGCGCAGACGATCGAGATTTATGTCGACAATCCCGACGATGTCGACGCGCTGAAACCCAAGGTGGAAGCGGCGGCGCAGCGGCCGATCGACATGGTCGACTGGCGCCAGCGCAACGAGACCTTCTTTTCGGCTCTGCAGGTCGAACGCAACGTCATGTTCATGATCCTGACGCTGATCGTGCTGGTGGCGGCGCTCAACATCATTTCCGGACTGATCATGCTGGTGAAGGACAAGGGGCATGACATCGCCATCCTGCGCACCATGGGCGCCTCGCGCGGCGCCATCCTGCGCATCTTCCTGATGACTGGGGCGGCGATCGGCGTGACGGGCACGCTCGCCGGCGTGCTGCTCGGCGTCGTGATCTGCACCAATATCGAATCGATCCGCCAGTTCTTCTCCTGGATGACCGGCAAGGTGCTGTTCAACCCCGAGCTCTATTTCCTCAGCCAGTTGCCGGCCAAGATGGATCCGCGCGAGACGACCTATGTCATCATCATGGCGCTTGCGCTGTCCTTCCTGGCTACGGTGTTTCCGGCATGGCGGGCGGCCCGCCTCGATCCGGTCGAAGCCTTGAGGTACGAGTAGTGGCCGAAGTCATTATCGAGCTGAAGAGCGTCGAACGGCACTACGTCCAGGGGCCGCGCAAGCTCACCATCCTGAACGGCGCCGATTTCGCGCTGCGGCGCGGTGAAATGGTGGCGCTGGTGGCCCCGTCGGGCACCGGCAAATCGACGCTGCTGCATACGGCCGGGCTGTTGGAGCGGCCGGATGCCGGCGACGTGATCCTGTCCGGACGCGCCTGTGGCCGGCTGTCCGACGACGAGCGCACCTCGATCCGCCGCAACGATGTCGGCTTCGTCTATCAGTTCCATCATTTGCTGCCGGAGTTCTCCGCGCTGGAAAACATCATGATGCCGCAGCTCATCAAGGGCCTGCCGCGCAAGGAGGCGTCCGAGCGCGCGGCGCAACTGCTCGACTACATGCAGATCGGCAAGCGGGCGTCGCACCGGCCATCCGAGCTGTCCGGCGGCGAGCAGCAGCGCGTCGCCATCGCGCGTGCGGTCGCTAATGCGCCGCTGGTGCTGCTCGCCGACGAGCCCACCGGCAACCTCGACCCGGTCACAGCCTCCTACGTGTTCGAGGCGCTGGAGGCACTGGTGCGGCAATCGGGCCTCGCGGCGCTGATCGCCACCCACAATCACGAGCTTGCATCGCGCATGGACCGGCGCGTCACGTTGGCCGACGGCAAGGTGGTGCCGCTCTAAGGACGATTCTCACCCGACGTGTACCGCGCGGGGGTAGCTTAGAACCGCCAGTGAGCGCTCATTGCGATCAGAGTGGACGATATCGCGCTCGTCGCCAGGATGGCCAACCAAATTACGAGATTGCGAGAGAGGCGCCGCCGGCGACCTTGTCGCATACGCTTTCGCCAGCGTTCACCTTGATTTGCGCCTCCGTATCTCCCCATGTCGATCGCTCAGCAATGCCTCAGGCCCAGGCATTTTCGGCTCAGCCAAAATTTAATACAAGCGCTCGCTAATTTGTTCTTCCCGGGCTGAAGCCTACCCTGGCAAGCTTCCAACTCCCTCTCTTAGCGACCAATTAACGTTTCGCTAACCGTGCACAGTTCCCCGCCCATGGCCATACCTCCCAGCGGTTGACAATGGAACAAAATTAGAACAAATTAGAAACATATCCACAACAGGAGAGAGTTATGACCGATTTGGTTCAGGATGTCGTCTCGCTGGTTTGCATGAGCGCGTTTCTTGTCTCCATGGCGATCTGGATCGGAGCCATGTGATTTGGCGGCGTCGGCCGTCGCTGTTTCTCGAAGGCCAATGCCGCCCCGCCGTTAAGCTTTTCTTGCCGCAGCAAAGTTAGGGTGCGTCTCCAAGGCAGGGAGCAACGTCCAGGTGTCGCCCATCGTCACGGCCATTCTCGTGGCCAGCAATCTCGGGCTGATCTTTCTCCTGATGACCGTGCCGCTTGGTTTGCGCACGGTCAGGTCGAGCCGCATCGTGGCGATGGACCGGCAGCGCCTGTGGCAGGCGCTGTGGCCGCTCGGCAGCGATGCCGGCTGGTCCGGCGAGATCCTGTCGGCGCAGCCGCTGGACGAAGAGGGCGTCGCCCGCGTCACGCTCTCTTGGGAAGGCCGCGATGGCAAGCCGATAGAGCGCAGGGCGCAGTTTGAAGATGTCGTCGAGGGCAGCCGCTTCTCGATGCGGGTGATCGAGGACACCGCGCTCGATAGCTCGTTCTGGAAGGACTATGGCGAGACCGCCGAACTGGTTTCGGAGGGAAGCGGCACGCGCGTGACGCTCAGCCGGACCGACCGCTACCGCGGCGTGGCTTTCCTGGTGTTTCGCTATTTCGCCATGCGCCGCGAGCTCTCCAAGCTGCAGCGTTGGGCAAGGACCGGGCAGTATCGCAAGGGTGGCTGGTTCGAGCATCCGCTGAGCCAGGTCGGCTTTGCCGTGTTGTCGGCATTGATGCTGTGGCCGTTCTTCGGCCTTCACCTCGGCGGGCTGGCGCTGGCCGCGATCCTGACGTCGGTGGTGGCGCTGCACGAACTCGGCCACATGGCGGCGTTCCGGCTGACGGGCCATCGCAGGGCGCGGATGATCTTCATCCCGCTGCTTGGCGGCATCGCCATTGGCGGCCGGCC
Organism: Mesorhizobium australicum WSM2073; assembly: GCF_000230995.2. Lineage (NCBI taxonomy): Bacteria > Pseudomonadati > Pseudomonadota > Alphaproteobacteria > Hyphomicrobiales > Phyllobacteriaceae > Mesorhizobium > Mesorhizobium australicum. The sequence goes on from NC_019973.1 coordinate 3,634,660, forward strand.
CTATAACAGCCGTTTCGAAGTGGCCTTCGTGGCGTTGATGGGGGCGGGGTTTTCCGCCTTCCTGGTGCCGATCGTCATCGCCGCCAGCGTTCTTGCCGGCGGCGAGGGTCACAAGGCGGCTGCCGCGCTACTCGCCGCACTCGCAGGCTGCGCTGCCCTGTTCAACATCGCCAATCTGGTGCCGGTGTGGAAGTTCGACGGCGGCCAGGTGCTGCGCCAGATCTGCCCGGGGCCGGTCGTCCTGGCGCTGGCGTCCTTCTCGCTGCTTTCGGCCTTTCTGGCGCTTGGCTGGCGGGCCGGTTTTTCCCTTGGCTTCCTGCTCGCGGCCGGTGCGGTCTTTTCGATTCTCAGCCTGCTCACCGTCGGCAGCGGGGTGAAGCCACGTCACGAACTGGAGCCGATCGGCACTGTCGACCGTTTGGTCATCGCCGGGGCCTTGCTGGCGGTGTTCGCCATCCACGGCTGCGGCGTGCTGTGGGCGTCAGGGCAGTTGCTCTGAGCTGGTTGGGCCGAAAGGATCAACCCGTCTTGCGGGCAGCCTCGGCCGGCAAAGCCGTCACGGGACCAAAAACATCCTCGAAGGCTGATTTCAGCGCCAGATCCAGATCGGCCATGCCGAGGGGCAGGCCGAGGTCGACGAGGCTAGTGACGCCGTGATCCTGGACGCCGCAGGGCACGATGCCGCCGAAATGGGAAAGGTCCGGCTCGACATTGATGGCAATGCCATGGAAGGTCACCCAGCGCCGCAGCCTTATGCCGATTGCCGCGATCTTGTCCTCGGCAGGTGAGCCGTCGGGCAAAGCAGGGCGATCTGGCCGTACCACCCAGACACCAACCCGGTCCTCGCGGCGTTCGCCGCGCACGTTGAAGGCGGCGAGCGTGCCGATGATCCACTGTTCGAGCGCCGCGACGAAGGCGCGCACGTCCTCGCGCCGGCGCTTCAGGTCGAGCATGACATAGGCGACCCGCTGGCCTGGCCCATGATAAGTGTATTCGCCGCCGCGTCCGGCCGCAAAGACCGGAAAGCGATCGGGTTCGATCAGGTCCTCGATGCGGGCGCTGGTGCCGGCGGTGTAGAGCGGCGGATGTTCGACCAGCCAGACCATTTCGCCGGCAGCCCCGCCGCGGATCGCCTCGGCGCGCGTCTCCATGAACGCAAGCGCATCGGGATAGGCGACAAGGCCCGGCTCGACCAGCCATTCCACCGGGGCCGAACCGGGCAAGGGCAGGAACGACGTGGCAATCTGGCTGCGTTCTGGCATGGCGTCTCTCTTGTCGCCTTCCATATGGCGATATCAGGCGGAAACGTCCAGTTCGCCGTGCGCTTGGGCGCCGAGCATCCGACGCGCCGGCAAGACAATGAGTGCTTGCTGGTTCAATTCGCAGCTGTGTCGTCAGGATGATTTGGTGCGGTCGAGAAGACTCGAACTTCCACGGGTTGCCCCACAGCGACCTCAACGCTGCGCGTCTACCAATTCCGCCACGACCGCACGTGGTAGAGCCGGAACCGACCGGCTCGCGGCGTGTAGCAAATCGTTTCCAGCGAAACAAGTGCGCCACGAGTATTTAATCGCTGGGAATGGCTATAACGGATCAATCGCTTTGCGCGCCCGGAAACGAAGGCGGCGGCGCGTCTTGGAGACTGCGTCGCCGCGTCCGTCTTTCGCCCGAACCTGCGGCTACGCCGCCTGCTTCCTCCGCGCCAGCGTATCTGCCACAACCTCGCCAAACGATGAGGGCGTCGGCACGATGATGACGCCGGCCTCTTTCAGGATCTCGACCTTTTCCTGCGCGGACTCGCCGAAGGCCGAGATGATGGCGCCGGCATGGCCCATGCGGCGTCCTTTGGGGGCGGAAAGCCCTGCAATGTAGGCGATCAGCGGCTTCCTCATATTGTCGCGCGCCCAGATCGCGGCTTCGGCTTCCTGCGGTCCGCCGATCTCGCCGATCATGACCACGGCGTCGGTCTCGTCGTCCTGCTCGAACAGCTTCAGAACGTCCTTGAACGAGGAGCCGTTGATCGGATCGCCGCCAATGCCGACGCTGGTCGACACGCCGATGCCGAGCGCCTTCATCTGCGAGGCGGCTTCATAGCCCAGCGTTCCCGAGCGGCCGACGATGCCGATGCGGCCGGGCAGGTAGATCGAGCCGGGCATGATGCCCATCAGCGCCTGTCCCGGCGTGATGATGCCGGCGCAATTCGGCCCGACCAGCCGCATGCGGTCCTCGAAGCGGTAGCGGCGCATGTAGCGCTTGACCTGCATCATGTCCTGCGACGGGATGCCGTCGGTGATGCAGACGCAGAGCTTTATCCCCGCATCCGCCGCTTCCATGATCGAATCGGCTGCAAAGGGCGGCGGCACGAAGACGATGCTGGCTTCGGCACGGGTCTCGCGCACCGCGCCCTTGACCGTGTTGAAGACGGGCAGGCCGAGATGCGTCTGGCCGCCCTTGCCGGGCGTGACGCCGCCGACGAGCTTGGTGCCGTAGCGCTTCATGTCCTCGGCATGGAAGCTGCCGATCTTGCCGGTGAAACCTTGCACGATGACGCGTGTGCTGCGGTTGAGCAGGATTGCCATTTTTCCGTCCTCCCTCAGGCTGCTTTTTTGTTGGTGGCCACGCGCCAGGCGGCGACGGCTTTTTCGGCGGCTTCGGCGAGCGTGTCGGCGACGATCACCGCCTCGCCGGAATCGGCCAGGATCTTGCGCCCTTCCTCGGCCCTGGTGCCGGACAGCCGCACCACCAGCGGCACGTTGACGCCGACCTCGCGGATGGCCTTGATGACGCCCTCGGCGACCCAGTCGCAACGGTTGATGCCGGCAAAGATGTTGACCAGGATGGTCTCGACATTCTTGTCGCCGAGCACGGCGCGGAAGGATTTCGCGACCCGCTCGGGCGAAGCGCCGCCGCCGATGTCGAGGAAGTTGGCCGGCTCGCCGCCTGCGATCTTGATCATGTCCATCGTCGCCATGGCGAGCCCGGCGCCATTGATGATGCAGCCAATATTGCCGTCGAGGCCGACATAGGAGAGGCCGCGATCGCTGGCGAAGGTTTCGCGCGGGTCTTCCTGGCTCTTGTCGCGCAATTCGGAGATTTCGGGCCGCCGGAACAGCGCGTTCTCATCGAACGACATCTTGGCGTCGAGCGCCACCAGGCTGCCGTCACGGGTCACCACCAGCGGATTGATCTCCAGCATCGAGGCGTCGTAGTCGCGGAACACCTGGTAGCAGCTGAAGATGGTCTCGGTCGCCTTGCCGATCAGACTGTCCTCCAGCCCGAGCCCGAAGGCGATCTCGCGCGCCTGGAAGCGCTGCATGCCGACGCCAGGATCGACGGTGGCGCGGATGATCGAATCGGGTGCCTTCTCGGCTATCTCCTCGATCTCCATGCCGCCGGCGGCCGAGGCCACGATCATGACGCGCTCTTCCTTGCGGTCGAGCACGAAGCCGAGATAGAGTTCCTGCGCGATGTCGACGGCTTCCTCCAGATAGAGGCGCGAGATCAGCTTGCCACGCGGGCCGGTCTGGTGGGTCACCAGCTTGCGCCCGAGCATGGCTTCGGCGGCGCTGGAAATTTCCTCATCATTGGCGCAGAGCTTGATGCCGCCGGCCTTGCCGCGCGCGCCGGAATGAACCTGCGCCTTCAGCACCCATTTGCCGCCGCCGATCTCGCGCGCCCGGTAGGTCGCCTGTTCGGGGCTGTAGGCCAGGCCGCCACGCGGCACATGGATCCCATGCCGGGCGAGCAGTTCCTTGGCTTGGTATTCGTGGATGTCCATTCTTTTCTCCTCCCCAAATCGTCAAAGTGCCGCGACGTGCTGTTGGCCGGCGCGTTCGATGGCGTCGTTGACCACCAGAACGTTGCGCGCCATGCGTTCCGACGCGGCGTCGATCATCTTGCCGTCGAGTGCGGCGGCACCCTTGCCCTGCGCCTCCGCCTCTTTCAGCACTTCGAGGATGCGGCGGGCGCGCGTGACTTCCTTCTCCGGCGGCGAGAAGACGTCGTTGGCCAAGGCAATCTGCGAGGGATGGATCGCCCATTTGCCTTCGATGCCGAGCGCGGCGGCGCGTCTGGCGGCCGCCTTGTAGCCTTCCGGGTCGGAGAAATCGCCGAACGGTCCGTCGATGGCGCGCAGGCCGTAGGCGCGGCAGGCGACGGTCATCCGCGACAGGGCGAAATGCCACTGGTCGCCGGGATAGTCGGGATTGAGGCCGCCAATATTGACGGTCCGCGCCTTGCAGCTTGCCGCATAGTCGGCAACGCCGAAATGCATGGCTTCCAGCCGTCCAGGGGTGGCGGCGATAGCCTCGACATTGGCCATGCCGAGCGCGGTCTCGATCAGGGCTTCCAGGCCGACACGGGTCTTGAAGCCCTTGGCCATCTCGATCTGGTTGACCATGGCCTCGACCATGTAGAGGTCGGCCGGAACGCCGACCTTCGGCACCAGTATGGTGTCCAGCCGGTCGCCGGCCTGCTCCATGACGTCGACAACGTCGCGGTACATGTAGTGCGTGTCCAGCCCGTTGATGCGCACCGAGACGGTCTTGCCCTTGGCGCGCCAGTCGATGTCGTTCAGCGCCTGGATGATGTTCTTGCGTGCGCGTTCCTTGTCGGGCGGCGCGACGGCGTCCTCAATGTCGAGGAAGACGAAGTCGGCGGCGCTGTTGGCCGCCTTGTCGATCATCTCCGGGCTGGAGCCTGGAACCGCCAGCTCGCTGCGCTGCAGCCTGAGTTTCTTGAGGTGGTTAATGGTGTGGCTCATCGTCAACTCCCTCAGGCGGCTTCGGCGACCGGCACCGCGGCCGAGGCGCGGAAATGCTGGATGGCGGCGCCGACGCCGGAGCCCGGTGCCAGCCGGACCCCACAATCGAGCAGCGCCATTTCCGCCGCCGAAAGCGAGGCCAGCACCATCACCTCGTTCAGCCAGCCGAGATGGCCAATGCGGAAAACCTTGCCGAACACCTTGTTGAGGCCGCCGCCCAGCGATGTCTGGTAAGCCTGGTAGGCGCGCTTGACGACGTCGCCGCTATCGATGCCATCCGGCACGAGAATGGCGCTGACCGTGTCCGAATGCCATTTTGGCGCCCTGGCGCAGAGTTTCAGGCCCCACGCGTCGGCCGCCTTGCGCACGCCTTCGGCGAGGCGATGGTGCCGGGAGAAGATGGTCTCCAGCCCTTCCTCGGCGATCAGGTCGAGCGAGGCGCGCAGGCCGCGCAGCAATTGTGTCGCCGGCGTGTAGGGGAAATAGCCGGCATCGTTGGCGCGGATCATGTCCTCGAAGGAGAAGAAGCAGCGCCGGTGGGTGGCGGTTCTCGAAGCGACGAGCGCCTTCCTGCTCACCGACAGGAAGCCAAGGCCGGCCGGCAGCATGAAGCCTTTCTGCGAGCCGCTGACGGCGCAGTCGACGCCCCATTCTTCCTGGCGAAAGTCGATCGAGCCGATTGACGAGACGCCGTCGACGAAAAGAAGGGCAGGGTGGTTCGCATCGTCGAGCGCGGCGCGGCAGCCGGCGACGTCGCTGGTAACGCCTGTCGCCGTCTCGTTCTGGGTGCAGAAGATCGCCTTGATGCGGTGCGTCTTGTCCGCCTTCAGCCGCTCCGCATAGAGTTCCAGCGGAACGCCGGTTCCCCATTCGCAGTCGATGACGTCGACCTCGAAACCGAGCCGTTCGGCCATGTCGACCCACAGATGCGAGAACTGGCCGAAACGCGACATCAAAACGCGGTCGCCTGGGCTGAGCACATTGGTCATCGCCGCTTCCCAGGCTCCGGTGCCCGAGGACGGGTAGATGAAGACGCGGCCGGTCTCGTTCTTGAAGATCCGTTTGATGTCCTCGAACAGCGGCAGGGTGAGGTCGGGGAAGGTGGCCGCGCGCATGTCCTCCATCGGCAGGTTCATCGCTTGGCGTACCTGCTCGGGGATGTTGGTCGGCCCGGGAATGAAAAGATGGGTGAAACCGGCCATGATGCGAACTCCTCCTGATCCAGCAAAGCGGTGGTGGGGAGTTTCGTTTCGACGGCCGATGCCAACAACACCTTGGCGGGTAAGATCTCACCGCATGCGGGTGGGTATGGCCTACCCGGTCGCCCTACCCGAAAGGCTGCCTTTGGCTACGCCTCTCTCGTGAATAGAGCGCGACCGCCATGGCGCGGTTGCGGACGTCCAGCTTGTCGTACAGATTCTTGAGATGGTACTTCACGGTATTTTCGGAGATGCCGGTCCGGGTGGCGATCTGCAAATTGGTCCAGCCGTCGGACAATACCGCCAGCAGTTCACGCTCGCGCACGGTAAGCCGGGATAGAGGCGTATCGTTGACCTTGTTGATGTCGATATAGGGGATGCAGATGCGGCCGTGCGCGACAGCCAGGATCGTGTCGAAGATGATGGCGGGATCGTCGAACTGGAAGCAGTAGCCCTGGGCCCCCAGGCGCACGCACTGTTTCAGGATGCCGATGTCATGGTCGTTTGAAAAGACCGCGATGCGAACGTCGAGCTTGCGGGCCTGGACCTCGGCCAGGACATCAGCGCCGTCCATGTCGGACAGCTTCCAGCCGATCACGGCGACATCGAACTCCTGGACCGCTGCCAGCTCCAGGAAATGCCTGCCGCTTTGTACGGAGGCCAAAAGCTCGAAGCGCCCGTCGCAGTCCAGCATTTCGCGCAGAGCCGATATGACGAGCGGATTGCGTTCGGCCACGACCACGCGAACGCGCCGCTCGTCGATTGCCTTGTTTTCTGTCCGCGACCTGATCTTCAAGGGCTTCCGGCTTTTTTGTTGCGGCTTGGGGGTCCAGCCGATGCCTGGACCTGCATCATGACAATTCTGCCCCAATCGCGCACGGGTGCTCTTTCCCCAGCGACATGCGCTGTCGCGTGGCCGGGCCACAAGCACACCCGCTTTTGACGGAATCGACCAGGTTGCGCACGCCGGACAATGTCGCGTCGGTGGAAAACGACGCCTTTGCGCAAGCGGGATTTTCGGCTGAATTCCCGTGCGTTGGAGCGACGGGCTGCGAAATCGAATCATGCCGCCGCTCCAAATTTCTTGTTTGTGGTCGGACCCAAAACCGATTTCCACTTTTCGGAATCATGGTCTAGACCTGACTGGCAACCTTTCCGGGATTCTGATGGCTGGAGACGCTGGTGGAAGGCCAGGACAAGCAGACGACCTCCGCCAAGGCGGCTGACGACGCCCACGCCGACATCTATGGCGAGGACGGCGCGGTCCTTTCGTCCTTCCTTGCCCAGATCGGTGCGGCGATCGCCGACCGCGATACGCTGACCCTCAAGCGCGAAGTCGACGACCTGCACCAGTCGGAACTTGGCGACCTCATCGAGGCGCTGCATCCCGAGCAGCGGCGCGCGTTGGTCGAGCTGCTGGGCGCCGACTTCGATTTTTCCGCGCTGACCGAAGTCGACGAGGCGATCCGCATGGATATCGTCGACAATCTGCCCAATGCGCAGATCGCGCAGGCCGTGCAGGCACTCGATTCCGACGACGCGGTCTACATTCTCGAAGACCTCGAGCCGGAAGACCAGGACGAGATCCTGTCGCAGCTGCCGTTCACCGAGCGGATCAGGCTGCGGCGCTCGCTCGACTACCCGGAAGAGACCGCCGGGCGGCGCATGCAGACCGAGTTCGTCGCTGTGCCGCCTTTCTGGACCATCGGCCAGACCATCGACTACATGCGCGAGGACAAGAACCTTCCGGACCGCTTCAGCCAGATCTTCGTCATCGATCCGACCTTCAAGTTGTTGGGGGCCATCGATCTCGACCAGATCCTGCGCGCCAAGCGCGCGGTCAAGGTGGGGGAGGTCATGCATGAGACGCGGCACGCCATTCCCGCCACCATGGACCAGGAAGAGGCGGCGCGGGAATTCGAACAATACGACCTTCTGTCGGCCGCGGTCGTCGACGAAAACGAACGGCTGGTCGGCGTGCTGACCATCGACGATGTCGTCGACGTCATCCAGCAGGAGGCGGAGGAAGACCTGCTGCGCATGGGCGGCGTCGGTGACGAAGAGCTCTCCGACAGCATTCTGGCGACCTCGCGCTCGCGCGTTCCCTGGCTGCTCGTCAATCTGCTGACGGCATTCCTGGCGGCATCGGTGATCGGCCTGTTCGACCACACGATCGAGCGGATCGTGGCACTCGCCGTGCTGATGCCGATCGTGGCCGGCATGGGCGGCAATGCCGGTTCGCAGACCATGACCGTCACCGTGCGGGCGCTGGCGACCAGGGATCTCGACATCTACAACGCCGGCCGCATCATCCGCCGCGAGATGGGCGTCGGCTTCATCAACGGCATCGTCTTCGCCGTGCTGATCGGCATCGTCGCCGCAAGTTGGTTCCACGACCCTAATCTCGGCGGCATCATCGCGGCGGCTATGATCATCAACATGTTCGTGGCGGCCCTTGCCGGCATCCTGATCCCGCTGCTGCTCGACAGGTTCAAGGTGGATCCCGCGGTCGCTTCGGCGGTTTTCGTCACCACGGTCACCGACGTCGTTGGATTCTTTGCCTTCCTCGGCCTCGCGAGCTGGTGGTTCGGCGTCCGGTAACGGTCTCAATTGACTTTTACGTAAATGCCATGCGAGGCTTGTGCGGGGTGTCGCGTCGATTCCGGCGGACAAGGGTTTAGTTCGGGACAGAAGGGCGACGCCGCATGGCGAGCGCCTGGAATTCCGGCAGGGAGTGACAATGCGGGAATATTATTCGATCACCGAGCTGACCCGCGAATTCGACGTGTCGACGCGGACACTGCGTTTCTATGAAGACGAGGGATTGGTGCAGCCGGTGCGGCGCGGCCGCACACGCCTGTTTCGCCCTTCCGACCGCCACCTCATCCGGCAGATCATGCGCGGAAAACGCCTCGGCTTCTCGATCAACGAGATCCGCGAGATCATCCAGATGTACAAGGAGCCGCCGGGCGAGGTCGGGCAGCTCAAGCTGATGATCAAGCGCATCGAGGAAAAGCGCGAAGACCTCAGGCAGAAACGTCGCGACCTTGAGGAGACACTAGCCGAACTCGACCAGGCCGAGGAGTCTTGCGTCGAGCGGCTGGTCGAGCTCGGCGTTAACACGTAGCCCTGCTCAAATCCAGCGCCGGACTCTTTTTGCATAGTCACGGTATTTCTTGCCGAATTTCGCCGCCAATATCTTTTCCTCGCCCTCGATCGCGACCTTCTGGGTGACGAAGGCGGCGACGAAGGCAAGCAGGAAGAACCAGGCGATGCCCGAGACGAAGGCGACGCCGATCAACAGCAGCGTGTTGGCCAGGTACATCGGATTGCGGCTGACGCCGAAGGGGCCGGTCGTGACGAGATGATCGGGCACGGCGTTGGGATTGAGCGTGGTCCTGGCCCGTATCATGGTGCGGATCGCTGTGAACCAGAGTACGGCCACGGCGAACAATGCCACCCAGCCGGCGGCGAACAGGATGTCGCCAAGGAGATCGCCGATCCAGGGCAGGGGAATGTAGAGGCCGAGCACGACACTGATGAGAATGGCGGCGGCGTAGATCACCGGCGGCCACGGTATCAGCCCAGGCTTCTGCCCGGTCCCAGGCTTCGGTTCGATCCCAGGCTTTGGCCCGATCATTGTGTCCCTCCCTCCGTCATCTTGTCCTCGGTCTTGGCGGTGCACGTTGCGGCAAGATCGGACAGATGCGCCCTGAAGTCCGCAGTCTGGTCGTTGTTGAAGAGGCGATCAAGAGAGGCTTCGCCTTCGAGCGTTTCGAGCATGCAGCCGCAATAGCTCGAACAGAAGGTTGCGTTGCGCATCTGCTCGCACGATCGCTGGCAGGTTTTCAGGAAATTGACCTGCGGGGTTTCGACTTGCGCCGGCATCACTTGCGAGAACAGCCAGACGCAGCCGATCAGCAGCGGCTGGTGGATCAGGTAGAAAGCCAGGCTGTGGCGGCCGATGAAGTCCAGCGGGTTCGACCAGCGTCCGGGCGCCAGGTTCGCCAGGCGTGCCCTTATGCCGGAGGTGGAAGCGAATTTCGCCACCGCAATGCCCGTAAGCACGGCGCCGAACCAGGGGAACAGCGGAACGTAGTCGTTGGAGCGCGGATTGATCGCCGACAGGCCGATCCACCAGAGCCAGGGATGATCGAGGGCCTCGAAGCGCAGGTAGACTGGTGCCGCGATGACGAGCGCGGCGACGGCAAGCGTCAGCAGCGCCGGCAGGCGCAGGAACGCGAGGCCGAGCAGGCTGGCGAGCGCGATCTCGTGCAGGATGCCGAAGAAGATGAACCCGTCGGGCGTGGCGACGCGGGTGACGACCGAAATGGCGACCGCCGCGCCGGCGACCATGGCGAACCGTCTCCAGAAGCCGTTCCAGCGGATCTGTCGGCCATGGGCGAGATAGAGGCTGACGCCAACCAGGAACAGGAAGGTCGATGCAATGCAGCGGGCGTAGAACTTCCACCAGCCGAAGGCGGTGAGGCCGGGATCGGTGTAACCGAAGAATTCCAGGTCCCAGGTGAAGTGGTAGCTCGCCATCGCGATCAGCGCGATGCCACGCAAGATATCGATGGCGACGATGCGCTTCGATGGCTGCGGGACGGGTACGGTCGGCGTGTGGATGCTCATGGTCTCGCGATCTGATTCAGCCCCTCCACGACGACTATCACGGTTGCACCGGATAGAAGAAGACCGGTCGCCTTGGCCTGGACCGCGCGGCGGGGTCCGCGCCAGCCGCCGGGTTGGGCCAGCGCGGAAAAGCCTTTGACCGGCTTCGCTTTTTGCCGGATGTGCGTCGGTTTCCTCTTAATGGGCCTGAAATGTCCACGGCAGATTCGACGCCGCGATTCTGCTTTGGGGAAGCAATGTCCACCCATGTTCGCCATCCGATCTGGCTTCCGGCCCTCAAGGCCGCGGATGCGCGCACCTTCGCCTCGCTTTACGCGGTCGAATCCTTCGCCCGCGCCATGGTGTCGAGCGTCATACCGATCCAGGCCTACGAGATTCTCCACAACGAGCAGATCGTCTCGATACTCTACACCGCCGTGTCCCTGCTCGGCCTGTCGGTGACCTTGTTCATGCCGATGCTGATCCGCCGCTTCGCGCGGCGCTGGGTCTACACGGCGGGCGCCTGCCTGCTCGCTATCGGCTCGCTGTTCTTCGTCACCCATACGCTCGCCGGGCAACTGGCCGGGATGCTGTGCCGGGTGATGGGCGCCAGCGCGCTGTCGATCACGCTCAACCTCTACATCATGGATCACATCCGCAAGACCGATTTCATGCAGGCCGAATCGCTGCGCATGGCGTGGTCGATGGTTGCCTGGACCTGCGGGCCGACGCTCGGCATTTTTCTCTATACGCGCTTCGGCATTTATGCCGCGCATGGCGCGGTGGCGGTGTTCGCCATGGCTTTGCTGGCGCTGTTCTGGACCTATCGGCTGAGCGACAACCAGTCGATCCGCCCGGGCAAGACACGACCGGCCAATCCGCTCGCCAATATCGGCCGCTTCGTCGCCCAGCCGAGGCTGAGATTGGCCTGGCTGATCGCCTTCGGCCGCTCCTGCTTCTGGACGACCTTCTTCGTCTATGGACCGCTGTTCATGGTCATCACCGGCGAGGGCGAATTGGCCGGCGGCCTGCTGGTCTCGGCCGGCAACGCGCTGCTGTTCATGGCGATCTTCTGGGGCAAGGCGGGGAAACGCTTCGGCGGCCGCAGGACCATGACATTTGCCTATTTCGCCATGTCGGCGACGCTGCTGGCGGCCGGTGCCGTGGGCGAAACCGTGCCGTTGCTCACCGGCGCCTTCCTGCTGTGCGGCGCCTTCTTCACCATCGCGCTCGACGCGCTGGGTTCGACCGCCTTCATGCGCTCGGTGCGCTCTTATGAGCGCGCGCAGATGGCGGCGGTCTACCGCACCTATCTCGATTTTTCCGAACTGACGCCGCCGCTGGTCTATTCGGTGGTGCTGGCCTTCTTCGGCCTGGGCTCGGTGTTCGTCACGCTTGGGCTACTGGCAGCCTTTTGCGGCTTCATGACCTGGCGATATCTGCCGAAGTCGCTGTGATCTTCAGGCCTCGGGTGAGCGCGCAGCGTGCCGTTCGCGCACCCAGTTGTGGAAACGGTGCAGGTCGTACTCCTCGGGCATCAGCACGCCAGCTGTATGACGCATCGAGCGCAGGCCCTTCTGGTTGACCTCGCAGATTGCTGCGTCCTCCTCCAGCACCTGTGTGCCGAAGGCAACGATGTTGTCGATGTCGGTCTCGGCGAGCGCCTCGGGCGCGAACAGCCATTCCGCGGTCAATTCGGTCTGTTCGGGACCGAGCGGCGTAAGCCGCACGGTCCTGACATAGTCGACATGGCCGACGATGAACATCGACGGCAGGCTGGTGGCATAGGTCTGACCGGCGCTGCGTTCCGCCGGCGTCAAGCTCGGGAAGATCGGCCCGTGCGTCTGCCCATCACGCGACCATGTCTCAGCCCCGGCGCGCAGGCCGCCGGAGAATTCTGGCGCGTCATTGTCGGCGTGGCGGAGCCATTCGGGATCGTCATGCCGGCTCATCAGGCCGCGGCCATAGATCGGCACCAGCCGCGACAGGTCCTTGTGGACGCCCGGGCAGTGCAGGCACTCGTTGAAGTTTTCCCAAAAAATCTTCCAGTTGCAGTTCATCACCTTGCGCAGCACGTGCCCTGATACCAGCATTTCCAGCGGCCAGTTGCCGAAGTCGCCGGAGGCCGGGTCGAAGGAGGATTGCGCCGAGCTGGCGGCATCTTCCGCAAGATTGACGAAGACGAAGCCCCGCCACACCGAGTGCGCGACGCGATAAAGCGGGTGATCGGCCTTGTCGAAGCCGTCAGGCAGCGATTTCGACGGCACGCGCACCAGATCGCCACGCAGAGAATAGGACCAGGCATGATACGGGCAGGTGATCAGCCGCGCCTTCAGCCGGCCCTGGCTTTCCTGGCAAAGCTGCGAGCCGCGATGCCGGCAGGTGTTGTGGAAGGCATGCAACTCGCCGGTGTCGTCGCGCAGCAGGAGGATTTCCTGCGTACCGACGCGGAAGGTGCGGAACGCCAAGGGCTGGGCAAGGTCGGCCTCGCGGCAGACGAGCAGCCAGTTCCTGTACCAGATGGCGTCGAGATCGCGCTGATAGTTGTCCTGGTCCCAATAGGCCGACGAGGGCAGCGTCGGCTCGGTTCGAGTCAGGCCGTTATAGGGCACGCACTCGCTGGCATTGGGCTGCATGGCTGGCTTCCCGTGAGGGGTGCCAGCCGACACCCGGCCATGAAGTTTGTCAATCGGGACGGGATGAGGGCAGCTTCGCCGATACGGCGCTCCTGCGCTGGCGGCTGTCGGAATTTGGTTTGCCGGGCGCGGCGAATTTCCCTATAGTCCCCGATGTCGTCGGTTCCTTTTTGGAGCCAAGAGGGAATGCGGTGCGGGCAGGAATTCCTGCCCAATGCCGTGGCTGCCCCCGCAACTGTGTGCGGTAGTCCTCTCCATATGCCACTGAAGATTTTTCTTCGGGAAGGTGGGGAAGGGCGCTTATCCGCGAGCCAGGAGACCTGCCGGCGACAGGAAACTGACTTCGATGCCCTCGGGTGGAGGGCGAAAGGACAAGACATGACTACCGCTTCCGTCTCCCTCGGCGCCTCCGTCTCCTCGCAGTCGCGCTTCATGCAGCTCGCGCTCGCGGCGCTGCTCGGCATCTTCGTCGTCGGCTTTGTCGGCTTCTCGCATATCGATGCGGTCCACAATGCTGCCCACGACTATCGCCACTCGATGGCGTTTCCCTGCCACTAACGAGGATCCGACATCATGAATCTGTTTCGCAACGTCGTGTTCGTCGCGGCGATCGCGGGGCTCGTGGCCGGTGTCGTTCTCGCCTGCATGCAGGCCTATGCCACCGTGCCGCTGATCCTCAAGGCGGAAGTCTACGAAAAGGCCGGCGGCGGCCACCACCATGATCACGCGGCCGCACCAGCGGCGACCAATGATGCCATGAGCACGGTGGCGCCCGCTGGGAATGCCATGAGCTCTGCCGCGCCCGCGGGCACCGATGCCGTGACACCGGCGGAGGAAGACGAAGGCTGGGCGCCGGCCGACGGTTTCGAGCGTTTCGCCTTTAGCGTGGTTGCCAATATCGTCACCGGCATCGGCTTCGCACTGGTCCTGGTCGCGGTTTCCGAGTTCTTCGGCGGCGTCGGCAACTGGCGCCAGGGTGTGTTCTGGGGTTTGGCCGGCTTTGCCGTGTTCACACTGGCACCGGGTCTCGGACTGCAGCCGGAACTGCCGGCAATGCCGGCGGCCGATCTTCTGCCGCGCCAGATCTGGTGGACGGCGACGGCGGCCGCGACCGCGATCGGCCTAGGCCTGATCGTCTTTCGCAGATCGCTGCCATTGACCATCCTCGCCGTCTTGCTGATCGTCGCGCCGCATGTCGTCGGCGCGCCGCAGCCCGACAGTTTCGAAACACCGATCCCGGAAGGCCTGCACCATCAGTTCGTGGTGGCGGTGACGGTGACCAATCTGGTGTTCTGGCTGGTGCTCGGCGCGATCGTGGGCGTGGTGCGCAGGCGCTTCACCGGCATGGCGACCAGCCTGCGCGACAGCTTTGCCTGATCGCGGCAGGCTGACCTTCATCATCGGTGGTGCGCGCTCCGGCAAGAGCGCGCACGCCGAAACCCTGATGACGGCATTGCCCTCGCCATGGGCCTATATCGCCACGGCGCAAGCCTATGACGACGAGATGCGCGAGCGCATCGCGCTGCACCGCTCGCGGCGCGGTGAGGGCTGGTCGACCATCGATGCGCCACTCGACCTCGCCGAAGCGCTGGAGGCGTTGCCAGACGGGCAGCCGGTGCTTGCCGACTGCCTGACGCTGTGGCTGACCAACCACACGCTGGCCGATCACGACGTCGAGGCCGCGTGCCGGCGGCTGGCGGACGTGCTGTCTCGGCCGCGCGGACCGTGGTTCGTGGTGACGAACGAGGTCGGGCAAGGCATCGTGCCCGACAACGCGCTGGCGCGTCGGTTTCGTGACGATGCCGGCCGGCTCAACCAGCGGGTCGCCGCGATTGCCGACACGGTGCTGCTCATGGTGGCGGGGCTACCGCTCAAGGTGAAGTGAAATGACCGATATCGACGACAAGGATGAAGAACGCCATCGCGCCAAGATGGCCAAGCGCAAGGCGGTGCAGGACGCCGAGGTTGCGGGCAAGACGATCGAGAAGGGGTTGCTGATCGTCAACACCGGTCCCGGCAAGGGCAAGACCACGGCCGCCTTCGGTCTTGCGCTGCGCATGCTCGGCTACGGCAAGCGCGTCGGCGTCGTCCAGTTCATCAAGGGCAAATGGCACACCGGCGAGAAGGACGCCTTTGCCGCCTTTGGCGATCGCGTCGTCTGGCATGCAATGGGCGAGGGTTTCACCTGGGAGACGCAGGACCTGAAGCGCGACATCGCGGCCGCCGAGGCCGCCTGGGCCAAGGCGCTGGAATTGATCGCCGACCCCTCGATCAGCCTTGTCGTGCTCGACGAGCTCAACATTGCCTTGCGCTACGACTATCTCGCTCTCGACAAGGTGGTTGCGGCGCTCAAGGCCCGCCGCGAAGGCCTGCATATCGTCGTCACCGGCCGCAACGCCAAGCCGGCACTGGTCGAGGCGGCGGACCTGGTCACCGAGATGGGGGTGACAAAGCACCATTTCTCGACGGGCGTGAAAGCGCAGCAAGGCATCGAGTTCTAGAAAACCAGAACGGCGATCAGCGCGACCAGGCCGAACAAGCCGATCAACAGGTAGTCCGCGACCCGGTAAAGCTTGAGCGCCCGCCTGATATCGCCGCTGTCGACATCGCGGCGCCCGCCTTCGCCCATGAAGATGTCGTCGACCATGACACCGCCATAGCTGCGTGGTCCGGCGAGCGCCAGCCCGAGTGCGCCGGCCATGGCCGCTTCCGGCCAGCCGGCATTGGGCGAGCGGTGTTTTTTCGCGTCGCGCCGTACCGCCTGCCAGGCGCCGCGGGGGTCGGCGCCCTCGACCAGGAGGGAAGCGAGCACGATCAGCAGCGCCGTCAGCCGTGATGCCGGCAGGTTGATCCAGTCGTCGAAGCGCGCCGCCGCCCAGCCGAAGGGCTCATGGCGCGGAGTCCGGTGGCCGATCATCGAATCGGCGGTGTTGGCCGCCTTGTAGGCGGCGCCGCCGGCGAGCCCTCCGACCCCGGTCCAGAAGACGGGGGCGACGATGCCGTCGGAAAAATTTTCTGCCAGGCTCTCGATTGCCGCGCGGCAGACGCCGGCGCGGTCGAGTGTCTCGGGATCACGGCCGACGATCCGCGAAACGGCGGCTCGGCCCATGTCGAGGCCTCCGCTGTCGAGCGCGTCGGCGACGGCTTCGACATGTTCGTAAAGGCTTTTCTGTGACAGAAGCGATGTCGCCAGAAAGACGGCAACGATCCACCCCAGGGGGACGAACCAGAGCAGAACAAGCTGCACGCAAAGGCCTGCTATCGCCGGCACCAGCACGATGACCAGAAGCGCCTGGACACCACGTTGGCGACGCAGCGCGTCGGGATCAGTGGCGCGGTTGAGCCGCAAGTCGAGAAAGGATATCAGCCTGCCGAACCATGTCACCGGATGGCCGATGGCGCGAAACAGCCAGTCGGGATAACCAAGGGCGAATTCGACAATTAATGACAGGAAAGCGATCAGGACTGACATGAAGCTTCTTGAAGGAGCGGTGGACCATGGTGGAAGTCTTGGCCGGGCAAGGGCGCTTTTCCCCAATGCCGTGCTGCCTTTCGTCGACCTCTCGACCGGTATCAATCCGCACTCCTACCCGCTTTTCGACCTGCCCGCCACCTCGCTGTGGCGATTGCCAGAGGCCGCGCGTGGGCGCGAACTGGTAGAGATCGCGGCCAACACCTATGGCGCGCCTTCCCCAGCAAGCGTGGTGGCGGCCCCTGGTACACAGATCCTGTTGCCGCGGGTCGCCTCGCTGGTGAGGCCCGGCAAGGCAATGGTGCTGGGGCCGACCTATGCCGAACACGCCCGGGCGGCGGCGATTGCCGGGCACGATGTGGTCGAGGTCAGCGATTTCGCGGCGCTGGCGGAAGCCGACCTCGCCATCATCGTCAATCCGAACAATCCGGATGGGCGCATCATCGAGCGCGACCGGTTGCTGGTGCTGGCCGCTGGACTTCGCGCCAAGGGCGGGCTGCTGGTCGTCGACGAGGCGTTCATGGATGTGGGTCCACGCGAGCACAGCCTCGCCGGCGATGTCGGCCAGGGCGGCATCGTCGTGCTGCGTTCGTTCGGCAAGTTCTTTGGTTTGGCCGGCCTGCGGCTCGGGTTCGCGCTTGCCGACGCGCCGACGGCTGAACGGCTGGACATGCAGTTCGGGCCGTGGGCTGTCGCAGGACCGGCCCTGGAATACGGCATCCGCGCGCTCGCCGATCTCGATTGGCAGGATGCGATGCGGGCCTCGCTGGCGGAAGCGACGGTGCGGCTCGATGCGCTGTTTAGCCGTTTCGGTGTTCCCGTCGCGGGCGGCACCACGCTGTTCCGCTATCTCAGCCTGCCCGATGCCGGCGGCCTGTTTTCCGGGCTTGGCCAGAGCGGTATCCTGCTGCGGCATTTCTCCGAACGGCCGCATGCCTTGCGCGCCGGACTGCCGGGGAGCGAGGAGGAATGGCGCAGGCTCGAATCCGCCCTTGCCGTTTGGGCGTCGCGGCGCGAGGATCGTTCGAAAGGTTTCAAACAATGATCCATGTCTGCTCATTGGCGAAAATCGAGGAAGTGGTGGCCAGGACCGGCGCCGACCGCATGCTGTCGCTGCTCGCCGCCGGAACGGACGTAGTCCGACCGGCCTCGATCCCAAGGAAAAACCATCTGCACCTGGTCATGCACGACATCGCCGTGGCGCAGGACGGCATGACCATGCCGGGCGAGGAGCATGTCCGTAACCTGCTCGATTTCGCACGCCGCTGGGACCGGGCGAAACCAATGCTGGTGCACTGCTATGCCGGCATCAGCCGTTCGACCGCCTCGGCCTATATCATCGCCGCGGCTTTGGCGCCGAAACGCAACGAGGTGGAACTGGCGCGGACGCTGCGAGCGCTGTCGCCTTCGGCGACGCCCAATCCGCGGCTGATCGCGGTGGCCGACGCGCTGCTTCAGCGCAACGGCCGCATGATCGAGGCGATCGAGTCGATCGGGCGCGGCGCCGACGCTTTTGAAGGCACGCCGTTCGCCCTCAAGATCGACGGTTAGCTATTTCAGCCACTCCGCGAGCTTGGCCTTGCGCACGTCGCGCACCAGGTTGATGAACCCGTCAGCCTGATATTCCGCGGTCAGCCGGCCTTTCTCGGCTGTCGCGATGCTGGCGTCGCCGACCACGCCGTTCGGGTTGAGATCCCCGGCGATCCAGGCGAAGGCGTGGGGGCCTGTGTGGCGCAACAGCGAGAATTCCTGCTCGGCCTTGGCGACGTTGGAAACGAAATTGTCGGCCTTGCCCATGTCGACGAGATCTGGCCGGAAATGCAGCATCAGCGACGTCTCGACATCGCCGCCATGAATGCCGTGACGATCCTCGAGTTCGGTGTACATGCCGGCCGGGCGGCCAAAGCGCTGCCAACTGGTCTTCACCGCCAGCATCTTTTCGCGCACGCGCAATTCGCGCGTGACGATGCCCATGATCTCCTCATTGCCGCCATGCGAATTGACGACGATAAGCTTGCGCACGCCGGCGCGCGCGATCGACAGGCCAAGCTCGGTCCAGGCGTCGACCAGCGTCGTTGCCGGCAAGGTGAGAGTGCCCGGCGCGTGCAGATGCTCGTTCGACTTGCCCACCGCCTGGACCGGCAGGATGCGGATGTCGAGATCGTCGGGCAAGCGTGAAATCACCGTGTCGAGCATGCCGTTCATGATCGAAGTGTCGGTCGACACAGGCAGATGCGGTCCATGCTGCTCGATAGCCGCCAGCGGCAGCACCGCGATTGTCGCCTCGGGATCGATCGAGGCGTATTCGGTGGTCCGGTAGTCGCCCCACCATACGCGTTTCTTGCCAGCAGTCATGTCACGCCTCTTCAAATGATCAGGTCAGACCTAGCGCGGTGCGGCCGGCCTGTCGATCACCCGGCCGCGATGGCCTCGACCTCGACCTTGAATTCGGGCCGGGCAAAGCCGGAAACGATCATCAGCGTCGAGGCTGGCGCCGGGCTCGAAAACAGCCGGTCGCGAACCTCCATGTAGGGCCGCAGATGCGCGCGGTCGTTGACATAGGCGTTGATGCGAACGATGTCGCCAAGTCCCAGCCCGGCTTCGCCCAGAACCGCCGCGATGTTCCTGAAGCAGAGTTCGGCCTGCGCGCCGGCATCTTCCGGTATCTGGTCGTCCGCCGTGATGGCGACCTGACCCGAGCACAGCACCAGACGCTTGCCGGCCGGCACCTCGACGCCGTGGCTGTAGCGGGCAAAGGGTGGCTTGATCGACTTAGGGGTAAGGAATTTGAACATGGCAATCTCCTGGATATCGCCAGCCTAAGGCCGGATGCATTGCACCATCAAGATGGTGGTGCATGTCGCCGGTGCGATTGTGGACAGGCGTTCAAAAAATAGGCACGATGCCCTTCGGTGCAGCACGACCTTTCCGGCTTTCGCAGATGGCTGTGGTGCAGGCGGGCGGGTCCCGGCGCGCGACGCCGGTGGCATGTGTCTTGCTTCTTGAATCTTTGGTGTCAAGCACGGCGCGCAACGCGCCGGTGCAAATAAAGGGCGGTGTCAATGTACGTGAAACAGAAGATTTCGGCCGCGGTGGTGGCCCTGCTTGCGGCCAGCACGCTGGGCGCGGCGGCGAATGAAAAAGTCACTTTCGGCACCAACTGGCTCGCCGAGCCGGAACATGGCGGCTACTACCAGGCCGTGGCCGATGGCACCTATGCCGCCTGCGGTCTCGACGTCACCATCATGCAGGGCGGCCCGCAGGTCAGCGGCCGGCCGATGTTGCTCGCCGGCAAGATCGATTTCTACATGGGCGGCAATCTGCTGTCGGCCTTCGACGCCGTCCAGCAAGGCATTCCGATGCGTGTGGTGGCAGCCGACTTCCAGAAGGACCCGCAGGTCATCATGTCCCACCCCGGCGAGGGGCTCGACAAATGGGAAGACCTGAAGAACGCCGAGCAGTACATTCTGGGTGACGAAGGCGTGCAGACCTTCTTCCAGTGGATGGTCATCGAGCTCGGTTTCGACGCTTCAAAGCGCGTCCCCTACACCTACAACACCGCCCCTTTCCTCGCCAACAAGAAGTCGATCCAGCAGGGCTACGTCACCTCGGAGCCGTTCGCGGTCAAGAAGGAAGGCGGCTTCGTGCCGAACCAGTTCCTGCTCGCCGACTACGGCTGGGACACCTATTCGACCACGATCGAGGTGATGCAGGAGACGATCGACAAGAAACCTGAGGTTGTCCAGTGCTTCGTCGATGGCTCGGCCAAGGGATGGTACAAGTACCTCTACGGCGACAACAAGGCCGCCAACGACATGATCAAGAAAGACAATCCTGACATGAGCGACGAGCAGATCGCCTTCTCGATCGAGCAGATGAAGAAGTTCGGCCTGGCCGATTCCGGCGACACCGAGAAGCTCGGCATCGGCGCCATGAAGGAAGAACGGATCAAGAGCTTCTACGACAAGATGGTCAAGGCCAAGGTCACGCCTGAAGGCATCGACATCACGAAAGCCTACACGCTGGCCTTCATCAACAAGGGGGTCGGGCTCGAGCTGAAGAAATAGGCCGGCCCGGCATGATGCGGGAACAGGTGGCGCAAACGCCCGCCTCGGACATGGCTCCGACCTTGCTGGCGCTGCGTGGCGTCGGCAAGGTCTTTTCCAACGGCGTGACGGCGCTCAGCGATGTCGACCTGACGATCCGGGAAGGCGATTTCCTCAGCCTGCTCGGACCGTCGGGCTGCGGCAAGTCGACGGCGCTGCGGCTGATTGCCGGCCTGTCCACGCCGACATCCGGCGTGCTCGACTGGCGCGGCGGCGGCTCGCTCGACCGTGCCAATATCGGCTTCGTCTTCCAGGAGCCGACGCTGCTGCCCTGGGCCAGCGTCTTCGACAATGTCTGGCTGCCGCTCAGGCTGAAAGGCATTTCCCGCGCCAAGGCCGCCCCGGCGATATCGGAGATGCTGGCGCGGGTGCACCTCACCGGCTTCGAGGACGCCGTGCCGCGCGAACTCTCCGGCGGCATGAAGATGCGCGTCTCGATCGCGCGCGCCATGGTGACCAAGCCACGCGTGCTGTTGATGGACGAGCCGTTCGCGGCACTCGACGAGATCACCCGCTTCAAGCTCAACAACGACCTGCTGGAACTGTGGCAAGACGAGCGCTTCACCGTCGTCTTCGTTACCCACAGTGTGTTCGAAAGCGTGTTTCTCTCCAACCGCGTCGTCGTCATGGCGGCTCGGCCGGGGCGGGTGTTCGACGAACTCGCGATCGAGGCGTCCTATCCGCGCGATGAGGCGTTTCGCACCTCGCCTGACTATGCGGCCCTTTGCCGGCAAGCCTCGGATGTGCTGGTCAATGCCATCGATTCAACAGCGGGCTCGCATCATGACAGCCATTGACGGCACGTTGAAACTCGACCCCGAGGAAGCGCGCCGCGTGCGCCAGGAGCGGTTTGAGCGGATCGGCCGCTGGGTTCTGCCGCTGGCGATCATGATCCTGGCGATCTGGCTGTGGGACCGCATCTGCGTGTGGAACGAGATCCCGCAATACATCCTGCCGCGCCCCGGCGTCGTGCTGACAACGCTCTACAACGATGCCGGCCTGCTGTTTTCCGCACTGCTGGTCACCTTGCGCATCACCTTCCTCAGCCTGCTGCTGGCGGTGGTCGGTGGCGTCGGCCTGGCGGTCTTGTTCGCGCAGTCGAAATGGGTGGAGATGTCGTTCTTCCCCTTCGCCATCGTGCTGCAGGTGACACCGATCGTAGCGATCTTTCCACTGATCAACATCTATGTCGACAACCAGACGACCAAGCTCCTGCTCTGCGCCTGGATCGTCGCCTTCTTCCCGATCCTGTCCAACACCACGCTCGGCCTCAACTCGGTCGACCGCAACCTGCGCGACCTGTTCAAGCTCAACGGCGCGACGCGCTGGCAGCAACTGCGCTATCTCAGGCTGCCGGCGGCCATGCCGTATTTTCTCGGCGGGCTGAAGATTGCCGGCGGCCTGTCGCTGATCGGCGCCGTGGTGGCCGAGTTCGTCGCCGGCGCCACCGGCCAGTCGTCCGGGCTTGCCTCGCGCATCATCGAAGCGGGTTACCGGCTCAACGCGCCAAGGCTGTTCGCGGCGCTGTTTCTGATATCGCTGACAGGCATCCTGATCTTTCTCGTGCTGTCGCTGATTTCGCATCTCATTTTGCGGCGCTGGCACGAAAGCGCGCTGAAGCAGGAGCGGTAGATCTTGATACCAGCCTCTGGCTCCTACCGCCTTGCCAACGCGCGTGTTCATCAATCTGTCACGCTTGGCCTCGCTGCGACCTTCGACAGCGACGGTTTCGCCCTTGCCGACATTACCGTCGCGGACGGCAAGATTTCCAGCATCGCCGTGCAGGCCGCATCGAAGCTACCGGCGGGCGCCATCGACCTTGCCGGCCGTATCGTGCTGCCGTGTTTCGTCGACTGCCACACGCATATCGACAAGGGCCATATCTGGCCACGAAAGCCCAATCCAGACGGCAGCTTCATGGGC